>NZ_BTIG01000009.1:0-214636 GCF_036247965.1 Bradyrhizobium sp. TM233
TTGAGATCGCCGACGACGCTGTCGTCGCCGCCGCGCCCTTCAAACTCGCTCTGGCCGGTGGCCACGCCGGGCAGACCGGTCGAGCCGGTAAACCCGGCCGCATTGAACGTATCGGCATAATTGCTGCCGGCCACACCCTCGATGCCGATCAGCGTGTCTGTCCCGACGCCAGCTCCCGAGGCCGTCCCGGCCGCGAGGTTGACGGCGATGCCGCCGGTCGCATCGGTATAGATGGCGCGATCGAAGCCCGCACCGCCATCCAGAAGGTCGCTGCCGCCGAGGCCCTGGAGGCGGTCGTTGCCACCGAGACCGCTGATGGATTCGGCATTGGCGGTGCCGACGAGGTCGTTCGCGTTTCCGTCGCCGACGACCGGCGCGGCCGGCGCGCCGAACAGGAAATCGCTCGCCGTCAAGCTGCTCAGATTGACGTTCTGAAGCGTGAGGCCGTCCCCCGAGCTGAAGGTAATGACCGTGTTGGGGCCGCTCTGCACCGCATGCGCTTGCAGGTCAGAGAGGCTGAAGATGCCGTAGACCCCGGTCAGATCGAGCTTGTCCTGGCCATGGACGAAGTCCTGGATGAAGTCGAAGCCGCCGCCGCTCGCATAGACAAAGGTGTCCACGCCGGCGCCGCCACTGAGGAAGTCGTTGCCGGCACGACCATCGAGGATGTCGTTGCCGACGTTGCCGGAGAGACTGTCGTTGCTGGCGCTGCCGATGATGGTGTCGTTGAAATTGGACCCCAGGACATTGAACACGCCGCCCGTGATGGTGTCGTGGCCGACCGAGCCGTCGCCGTCGGCGGTGCCCGCAGTGAGGTTGACGGTCACGCCGGCAGTGGCGTTGTTGTACTGAATCTGCGTCGCGCCGTTGCCGGTGATCTGGTCGTTGCCGCCCTGCCCCTGGAACGAGGTCCCGCTCGGACCAGAGAATCCCGTTGCGTCGAAGATGTCGGCAAAGTTGCTGCCCAGGGCGCTGTTGACGCCGGTGAACGTGTCGTGACCGGTCGAGCCGTCGCCGGTGGCGGTGCCGCCCGCGAGATTGATGGTCACCCCGCCGGTCGCGTTGGCGAAAATCAGGCGCGTGTTGCCGTTACCGGTGATGACGTCGTCACCGCTCAGCCCTTCGAACTGGTTGAAGGTCCCGTTGTTGCCGACATTCGCGCCGGTCACCCCGTAACCGGTCGCATCGTAGGTATCGTCGAAGTTGGTGCCCTGAATGCCCTCGATCGAACGAAGCGAATCCGTGCCGTTCGAGGCGTCTCCGGCGACGATGCCGGCCGCCATATTGACGGTGATGCTTCCCGTGATGAAGAAGATGTTGTTGTAGGACGAGACGTCGAAGCCGCCGCGGCCGTCGATATAGTCGTTGCCGGCGAGGCCGGTGAAGGTGTCGTTGGTCGCCCCGCCCAGCAGCGTGTCGTCGAACATCGAGGCCTGGACGGCGTTGACGCCGGTGAAATGATCGGTGCCGACGGATGAATCGCCGGTGGCGGTGCCGGTGACGAAGTCGACCTGGACTCCGGCCGTCGCGTTGTTGAAACCGAGCCGCGTGAAGCCGTTGCCGGTGATGGTGTCGTCGCCGCCATTGCCGGTGAACTCGTTGAACGTCCCGTTCGAGCCGGCGTTGACGCTGCCCGAGCCGAAACCGGTGGCATTGTAGGTATCGGCGAAGTTGGTGCCGCGGATCGCCTCGATCCCGCGCAACGTATCGGTGCCTATGGTCGAATCGCCGGTCACAGATCCGGCGGCGAGATTGACCGTAATTCCAGTCGTGGTGTTCGGATCGACGTTGTAGTCCACACGGTCGTAGCCACCGCGGCCGTCGATGTAGTCGTTGCCCGCAAAGCCCGAATACACCTCTGCGGTGAACATCGGATTGTTGCTGCCCAGAATCGTGTCGTTATGCGCGGAGCCCCAGACGCCGTTGAAGCCGGACCCGACGAGGGTGTCGTGGCCTACCGATGCATCACCTTGGGCATAACCGGCGGCGAGATCCACCGTCACCGCGCCGGTGGCGCTGACATAGGAGACGCGCGTCAGCTCGGCCCCCTGGCTGTTGGTGTTGCTGATGATGGTGTCGTCGCCGCCTCTGCCTTCGAACTCGTTGTAGCCGACAGGGCTACCCGGGACATGTGCATCGCCGGTGAAGCCAGCCCCGTTGAATGTATCGGCAAAGTCGCTGCCGATGGCAGCTTCGATGTTGACGAGGGTGTCCGTCCCCACGCCGGCGCCGGACGCCGTTCCGGCCGCCAGATCGATGGTGACGCCGCCGGTTGCATCGGTATAGAGGGCGCGGTCAAAGCCCGGGCCACCGTCGAGGATATCGTCGCCGGAGCCGCCGACGAGATAGTCCTTGCCGGCACCGCCGAAGAGGATGTCGTTTCCGTCGCCACCGCTGATGCGATCGTTGCCGTCCTGGCCATCGATCAGATCGTTGCCGCCTCCGCCCGAAAGCACGTCATCGCCGAGCGAGCCCAACAAGGCGCTACCGACCGGGGTCAGCACGGCATTCGCAACCTCAGTGTCGAGATTATCGACAAAGCGGTCTGTGAGCTGATCAATCGATTGTTGATCCGAAAAATCGGTCGCGGCGAGTTGGTCGGCAGCAGCGCCTTGAGCGACTTGGCCGGCCTGCGCCAATTCAGTGACGTTCGTGGCCGCCTGAATGCTGTCGTTCGCGGCAGCAACGACCTCGATAACCGTCGCGGCGGCCGCCGCATCGACGCCGGAGGATGTGACGACGCTCTGAACCGTATCCAAAGATGCCAGATCGAAGACGGGCGCGCCGGGGCCGCCCAGAGACGCCGTAATAGCGCTTGCAATGGCTGTAATGACCGCGCCCGTCTCCACGCCGACGGCCGACACCTGAGCGACGGTGCTTTGGACCTGGATGGCTGCCGCGAGCACCGCGGTCGCGGTGGCGTCGTTGTTTACCGCATCGGGCACCGGGTCGAACGACCTCAGGTCGACACCTCCGGTGAGATCGAGGTTGAAAGCCGCCGCCACGGCGCTCATGGCCTGATCCGCCGTCAGCGGGTGCTCATCGTTTGCCGTGCTATCGACCAGCGCGGCGATCAGCGTCGTCAGCGGAGTGATGACGGTGGAGCCCTCCGGCGCCCTCAGCACGCCGGCGACCTGCAACCCCGTCGAGATATCGACGCCGCCGATACTCACGAGCGGACCGGAGCCGCCCGCCAACGTAAAGCTGCCGTCAGCCCGCGTCGTCGTGTGCGCCTCGCCTGCGTCGAGTATTCCGTTGTTGTTGGCGTCAGCAAATACGGTTGCGCCGCCGATATAGCCGTCGATATCCAGCGCGTTGATTTCGTTGGCACCGGACGTCACGGTCAGCGAGAGCTCGGCCGAGCTCACCGCCTGATGAACGCCGTCGTCGGAGATGGCGGTGACTTGCAGGGTGAACGGATCCGCGCTGCCGACGGCATGGTTCGGGATCAGAACGACGTTCTGGATTGAGGCGCCCGTCACGAGCCAGGCGCCGTCCCCGATCGCTGCGCCGTTCTGTACCGTAAAGCTCGACGGCACCCCCTCGATCTTCACCGACAAGGTGCTGCTCAGATCGACCTTGTCGGCCGCTATGTGAAGCGTGATGTTTCCGTCGGCGGCGCCCGACGAGTCCTGGACGCTCAGATTCGGTGCGTCCTGCGCGCCATGGATATCGAAACTGATGTTCTTGGTCGTGCCGTCGACGGACGTAACGGTGAAAGTCTCCGTCTTGGTGTCATTGGCGCCGAGATACTGAATAGCGGCGTTGTCGACCGAGTAGGTGTAATGGCCGTCGGCCAGCAGCGTCACCGTGCCGAGGTTGCCTGGTGCCGTGATCGCGCCGGCCTGGAACGCGGCCTGGTTCTGGTCGGCATCGACGATGGACAGCTGCCCGGACGCTGTCAGTTGGCCGTCCTCGGCGACATCGTGATCCCCGACATTGCCAATGGTCGCGCCGTCGTTCTCGCCGTGGATCGTGAACGTGACGTCCTTGGAGGTGCCATCCTGAGAGGTGACCCTGAACGTATCGATCTTGGTCTCGCCGGCTCCGAGATATTGCACGGCGTTGTTGGCGACAGCGTAGGTGTAGCTGCCGTTGGCCGAGAGGTTCAGCGTGCCGAGATTGCCCGGCCCTGTGAGCACGCCGGCCTGGAATGACGACTGGCCCGCATCCGGGTCGCTGACCGAGATGCTGCCGACGGCGGTCAGATTCCCGGCGTTGTTCGCCGCAAGGTCTTCCGTCACGTCGGCAATGGTGGGATCGCCGATCGTCGCCGCGTGATTGCCGCCGGCCGGGCCATGAACGGTGAAGCTGACCTGCTTGGTGGTGCCATCGACAGCGGTCACGGTGAAGGTGTCGACCTTGACGGCGCCGGCCGCCAGATTGTGCGCAGCGCTTTCGGCCACGACGTAGACATAGCTGCCGTCGCCCGACAGCAGCAGGAAACCGAGATTGCCGGCAGCGGAGCCAACGGCCGGCTTGAACGCCGCCTCGCCCTGATCAACATCCGTGATGCCGATGCTGCCGGACGCGGTGAGCACGAGTGCCGACGGATTGTCGTAGACGTCGTGAACCGTGGGTGTGCCGATCACCGCTGCGTCATTGACGCCCTTGATGACGAAAGAGACCTGCTTGGCCGTGCCGTCGAACGACTTGACGGTGAAGGTTTCGACCTTGGTGTCCCCCGCACCGAGATATTGCACGGCGCTGTTGGCGACCGAATAGCTGTAGGTGCCGTTGGCATTCAGCGTCAGTGCGCCCAGATTGCCCTGCCCCGTGATCACGCCGGCCTGGAACGTGGACTGGTTCTGGTCGGCATCCGAGATCGAGATCGTGCCTGACACCGACAGCGTCGGCGCGCTGGCGTCTTCGGTGACGGTGGTGAAGGCGGGCGCACCGATCACGGCGGCGTCGTTGGTGCCGTGAACCGTGAAGGAGACCTGCTTGGCCGTGCCGTCCAGCGCGCTGACCGTAAACGTCTCGACCCTGGTCTCGCCGGCGCCGAGATATTGAACGGCACTGTTGGCGATCGAATAGGTGTAGCTGCCGTCGGCCTTCAGGGACAGGGTGCCGAAATTGCCCAAGGCGGATACCACGGTGGTCTTGAACGCCGATTCGCCCTGATCGACGTCGGAGATCGCGATCGTCCCAGTGAGCTTCAGGGTCGGATTGCGGGAATCTTCCGTGACATCGGCAGCCGAGGGTGTGCCGATGATTGCGGTATCGTTGGCGCCCTGGATCGTGACGGTCGCCGTCGCCGTCGATGTCAGGCCGGCGCTGTTGGTCACCGTGTAGGTGAAGGTCTCGGTCGCGGACTGGCCGGCGCGCAGCGACTGGAACGCAGAACCCGGCGTATAGGCGATGTTGTGGCCGTCGGCAGCGATGCTGACCGTCCCCAGAATTCCCTGCGTATTGACGGAGGTGACGCGCAGCGTCCCGCCCGCGGGGTTGGTGTCATTGGCGAGCACGTTGATCGCAGTGGCGCCGGCGTCCTCGCCGATCGTGACGGCGTCGGCATTCGCAACCGGCTTCTGCACGATCGAAACCTGGAAGACGGCGTCATTATAGTCGGCATCGCCCGGCGCGGTGTAGCTGCCGTTGGACCTGCGTGTCGCGGCGGTATCCTCCCAGGCGATGGTGCCGGTCGCGCCGTCGGCAGTGTCGCCGGCGAGCTTGGCTGCCGTCTGCTGGCTGCCCGTGACCGACGAGGCATAATCGACGCCGCCCGCGTTCTTGGAGGTCTCGGTAAACAACGCATTGGCGCCGGCGCCCGTGAGCAGATCGGGCTTGCCGGCAACGTAGATGACGTTGCCGTTGGCATCGACATCGGCGACCGCCCAGGTGCCGTCCGAGAGCTTGATGACCTTGATGGCGCCGGTGAGATCGTCGGCATCGTTGCGGCCCTGCGCCGCACCATCCGGAATGAGGAAGAACTGGATCTTGCCGAGATCGGCGGTGCTCACCGCGAAGTCGACATGGGAGACACCGGGGGTGAGAGCGCCTGCCCCTTGCGAATCCGCATTTGCAAACAGGATTCCGCCGAGCCCTGTTGAGCTGTTGTACCAACCAAAGGTGTTGCGAAAGGCCGCGGACTCCGAGACAAAACTGGCGCGCAAAATCGTCTGGTCGCTCATGGCGAGCCCCCCTGTTACATTCTGATGCTCAAAGTTCGCCGTCAGCCCAACGGCGCGAGTTGGAAATGAAATGGTCTTGTTATGGTTGTATTGGGTATCGATTCGACGAGGCGTCGTTGCCCGACGGCGAACGGCGAAGTCCTGTCACGGAGCGACGAAGGACTTCTGATAATTGCAAATTGTTTCCATTGTTGCGTGACTGCGTCAAGACAGCACAGCTGCTAACCTTAAGCGCGGCGTGAATTGAACAGCGCAGCCGGGAAAGCTTGCGTCCCGGCTTTGCGATTGCGCCCGATTTCGGCAGGCCATGGGATCGAAGCTGTGCCGAACTGCAGCACAATACGGGATGGAATGAAGCAATCGCCTTGCCTCCCCGGCTGGCCTTGACCAGATCGCTTAAGCTGCCGAGAAAATAGATTGCGACCGTTGATAGCGCGGCTGAACAATTCGCGCCGCGCCTTGCGACCCGAACTGCGACATTCTGACGCGCCCAGATATCCCTGCTGCAGCTCGATATCGGGAGCCGAAAGCCGTCGCCGAGATCCGACTGACTCAAGCAAAGCAATGTCATCTCAATTCCTGGTGCGGCAAATATTCCTCTTCCATGGAATAGCGCCGGCACATCTGGACGCATGACCCGAATGGGTCATTCCGGTCCTGGCCACCGCCTCCAAGCAGCCAGCCGCTAGACTTTCGTCGAGTCCGATTTTTCAGGAAAAACAGGCAAGGGGGCTTGCTTCGAGCCGCCTCCTCACGAAGCATCGCCGGTCAGGGAAACGCGTCGGAGGGCCTCAGATGTCGGGGACTTTCTGCACGGCATGCAGCAAGGATGCATGTCGGGCTGCAACGAAATGCGCGGGGCTGGGCGAAGGGGACCGCGCTTGAAAGCCGACAAAATCGACGGTGCGGGACTGTCGAGGGTCCTCAATCGACTTGGCGAGGCCGCCGTGAATCCTGAAGCATGGCGCGACATCATGGATGACATCTGCAGGGCGGTGGGCGCGTCGGCGGCCATACTGCTTCAGAGTGACATCAGGACCCCCGACGTCCCACGCACAGCATCGATCGCCGAGGCTACCGATCTCTACTTCAGGAACAACTGGCACTTAAGAGACCCGCGCGCCAAGGCTTTTCCGCGCATGATGGCGGGCGAGGTCGTGACCGACCTCGATATGATGACCCCGGAGCAGATTCGCGCCGATGCCATGTACAACGAAGTGCTGTTCCCGTTCGGATACCGGTGGTTCGCCGGCATCGGCTTCTGGGCCGACAGCGCAGCATGGGCATTGACGATCCAGCGAACCGGCCACGAAGGCGCATTCGAGGCACCCGACAAGCAACTGCTTGCCCAATTGGCGCCGCGCCTGACCGAGACCGCCACGCTTGCGACGGTGATGGGAAGGGTCGCGCTCACCTCGATGACCGATGTCCTCGACCGGGTCCGACAGCCCGCATTGATCCTCAATCGGGAAGGAATGGTCCTGCGCACCAACGCAGCAGCCGAAACTGGATTCGACAACGAGATCCGCATCAGGGAGCGGCGCCTCGTTGTTCACGACAAGCAGGCGATGACAAGGCTCGATCAGCTGATCAGCATGATCCGATCGACGCCGGATGCCGCCGCCATGCCCGCCTCTCCGATCCTCGTCCGCCGGACGACAAAGCCACCGGTCGTCTTGCGGATCCTGCCAGTGGACGGCGCGGCGCGCTCCGTCTTCCTCGGCGCTCGCGCCATGCTGATCCTGTCCAATCTCATCCCGCGCGCCGCGCCGGACCCTGCCCTCATCGGCCAGGCCTTCGACCTCACGCCGGCGGAATCGCGACTGGCCGCGCTGCTTGCAACCGGCGCATCGATTGCCAGCGCTTCCGAGCACCTCGGCATCTCGCGCGAAACCGCCCGCAATCACCTCAAGTCGATCTTCTCGAAGACGGGAGCGCACCGCCAGTCGGAGCTGGTCGGTCTGTTTTCGCAGCTGGTGTGAGCGACTTACCGCTGGGCAGCCGCGGCTGCGATAACAGGGAAGTCGCCCGACGCTCTCATAGACGAAGATGACGGCTTCCATGTCTCCAGGGCGCTGGATACTGCCGAGAGTCGACGAGGGCAGGCTGCGCATGACGGTCTTCGGCCGGTTGGGATCGAGCACGCGCACTGCTCCACGATTGGGCATGAATTGCCTCACAATTGTCATAGCGCTTCCACTGCGTCGCAATATAATTCGACTAGCAATCAGGAATGATCCGGCGAACTTCAATGATCAGACATGCGATGCGCATGCTGGCCATCATGTATTGCGTTTGCGGCCAGCCCGCCTATTCAAACTACGAATCTCAAGCGGTGACACCACCGCTGTCATTCTCTCAATTCTGCATTCAGTATCCTGATGATTGCCAGCGCCATGATGATCGCAGGATCCGAGACTTCCGCTCCTCAATTCAGCGTTGGCGAGAACTCGCCCAGATCAACTCGACGGTGAATTTCGGCATAGCGCCAAAGGATCCGCCCGCAAGCCGACGTGACGCGGAATGGCAGATATTCCCTGACGAAGGCAATTGCGGCGACTATGCCGTCACCAAGCGCCATCTGCTGCTGCGATCCGGCTGGCCCAGCTCGGCCCTCCTCCTCGCAGAGGTCGTTATCCGAGCAACCGGAGAGCACCACCTTGTATTGCTGGTGCGCGAGGGAAAAGCGGTCCTCGTACTCGACAATCTGAGCCCAGTGGTCACGCCGCTGGTCGACGCTTTGGATCGGTACGTCATCATGCGCGCGGAGTCTGGCACCGAGCCACAAGAGTGGACACGACACGTCACCACCTTCTAGCTGGTCTCGCTAGTCCGGCTACTGCCAAACACGGTACGGACGCACTGAAGGTCATTACACCTCGTATGCGCGTCTGGTCGGAGGATGCTTGGCGCATTCGCTGGAGCCAGACCCTGTTAATCTAAGCTTGATTTTCGTTGGGTTTCACCCTCCCTAACGAATTCAATTTCGTGTAAGCACAAATTTCAATTTTGGGACTGATATGACAAAGAAACGAGCACTTATTACCGGGGTCACCGGCCAGGACGGCGCCTATTTGGCCGAATTGCTGCTGCAGAAGGGATACGAGGTTCACGGCATCAAGCGCCGGACCTCGCTGTTCAACACTGATCGCATTGATCATCTCTATCTCGATCCGCACGAGCCCGATCCGCCCTTCCGGCTCCACTATGGCGATCTGACGGATTCCTCGAGCCTGATCCGGATCGTCGGCCAAGTGCAACCGGACGAGATCTACAATCTCGCAGCGCAGAGTCACGTTGCCGTTTCGTTCGAGGAGCCGGAATATACTGCGAACTCCGACGCCCTTGGCGCATTGCGCATCCTTGAAGCCATGCGCATTACAGGCCTGGAGAAGAGGGCCCGCTTCTATCAGGCCTCGACGTCTGAGCTCTACGGCTTGGTCCAGGAGATCCCCCAAAAGGAAACCACGCCGTTCTATCCCCGCTCGCCGTACGCCGTCGCCAAGCTTTACGCCTACTGGATCACGGTCAATTACCGTGAAGCCTACGACATGTATGCCTGCAACGGCATTCTCTTTAACCACGAGTCTCCGGTTCGTGGCGAAACCTTCGTCACTCGAAAGATCACCCGGGCCTTAGCGCGCATTCATCTCGGCTTGCAGGATCGCCTTTATCTCGGCAATCTGGACGCCCTGCGCGATTGGGGGCACGCGCGCGACTATGTCGAAATGCAATGGCTGATGCTGCAGCAGGACAAGCCAGAGGATTTCGTGATCGCGACCGGCGTGCAACATTCTGTCCGAGATTTCGTGAATGTCGCTGCGAACGAAGTGGGCATGACCGTTCGCTGGGAAGGAAGCGGCGTCGAAGAAAAGGGATATGACGCCAAGACCGGAAAGTGTGTCGTTTCGGTCGATCCGCGCTATTTCCGCCCTACCGAAGTCGCGACGCTTCTTGGGGATCCGTCAAAGGCAAAGCAGAAGCTCGGCTGGGAGCCCAAGACGTCGTTCGAAAGCCTGGTTCGAGAGATGATGAAGGAAGATCTCGAATCCGCAAAGCGCGACGAACTCATCAAGCAGCACGGCTTCAGATATTATCCGCGCCACGAGTAGTCCCTGTCGATCGGCCAACAAGGCGAGCGAGCCAAGCAAATGAGCGCCGATTACGGCGCTCATTTTTTTGGATGCATTAGGCTACCCAATGGAGATTGCGTGCCTCAAGACGACCGAACGGCGTCCTCCACCGGAAGCGCAAACTCGCCAGCAGCGCCTTCGATGTGCGCATCCTTTTGCGCTGTCGCATTGCCCTGCCCTGCCATGGCCTCCAACCACCGGTGCACAATTGCGCCTCGGTCCCAACGATCTAGGGCGCGCCTTCTTCCTTCTTGCCCATAGTGTTCACGGAGGGCCGGCGCGTCGCTGAGTTGGCAAATAGCAAGCTCGAGAGCGGCCGAATCTCCGGGCGGAATCACAAGGCCGGCATCCGTGACCTCCGCAGCGAGCCCGGTGCCTTCTTCAGCCATCGCAATGACCGGCCGAGCGGACGCGAAGATTGCGCCAAGTTTCGAGGGCAACACCAGATCGGCAGCCTCAGCCTTCTGCGGAATCAGATGAAAATCGGCCGTGGCCATCAATTGATTGAAGCTTTCGTTGGGCTGAAGCCCAAAGAAATGGATATTGCGATGTCCGGCGGCGAGCTGCTCGAGCCTCGTTTTATGAGGCCCCTCGCCTGCAAGGATGAAGTGGATGTGCGGATGGCTTTGCTCCAGCCCAATCGCGGCCTCGATCACGAGTTCAAGGCCCTGCTTGTTCGACATCGTTCCTGAGTAGAGTGCAACGATATCGCCCTCGCCCAGCTTCAACTCCTGACGGTATTTGGTCATTCGCGAACCGGGGCAGATCGCGTTGGTGTCAATCCAGTTTCTCACCTCGGCTGTCTTGTCGGGACTGAGACCCTTGATTATCAACCGTTCCACCATCGCTTGAGAGATAGTTGAAACGTGGTCGAACGATTTGAGGATCGCCGCTTCGGCTCGAAGCATCCATTTTCGCAGATATGGATTGCGCAGCAGACCAAGATCGAATGCCGCGTCCACCTCGAAATCCTGCACATGAAGCCATGATTTGGCACCGACGCGACGAGCGACGAATGAGACGAAGGCAGCCGACATCAGCGATGGCGCGACAGCGATCATAACGTCGGGCCGCCAGGATAACGCCTCAAAGAGGACTGGCGCACCGCTCGTAAGCGCGAATGAAGCGTGATGGACCAGCCGTTTTGCACCCGAGGGATGTCCGGGCACATAAATCGGCGTACGTGTCACGCGAACGCCGTGAATATCTCTCGATCTGAAGTAAGACGACTTGAACGCCGGGGGAATCTTCCAGGCCGGATAATACGGCGGCGCCGTAATGACCTTAACTTCATGCCCCTCGGCGGCCAGACTTTCGCAGAGCTCGGCGTTGTATTTCGCCACGCCGATCAGATCGGGGGCATAGTTGATGCCGACCAAGAGAACACGCATAAGCCCCGCCCAAATCAAAGTTCAGAATAAAAAATCTTCTTGCAATCCAGGTCGTCTTCTCAGCGCGTTGCGCTGACTTCCAGATGACGTCCGTAGCCCTTCAAAAAATCTGCGTAGGCGGCCGCGAGACCAGCCCGCAGAGCAACGTTCGGTCGCCAACCAAGCCCTCGAATTCTCGAGCTATCGAGCAGCTTGCGTGGCGTCCCGTCAGGCTTCGACGTATCGAACGCGAGCTCGCCTTGATAGCCCACGACCTCCGCGACTGCCGTTGCAAATTCGGCGATCGACAATTCGTCGCCACTACCGACGTTGATCGGCAGATCGCTGGAATAGTTCTTCAGAAGGAAGACGCAGGCATCGGCGAAATCGTCGACGTTGAGAAACTCGCGAAGCGGCGTGCCGGTACCCCATACAGAGACGCTGGACGCATTGGCGATCTTGGCTTCGTGGAAGCGTCGGATCAGTGCCGCCGGAACATGGCTATGATCCGGATGATAATTGTCGCCACGGCCATAGAGATTGGTCGGCATCACGGAAATGAAATCATCGCCATATTGCCGACGAAAGGCTTGGCACATCTTGAGGCCGGCGATCTTGGCGATTGCGTACCACTCGTTGGTCGGCTCAAGCGGGCCAGTCAGTAATTCGCTTTCGGCGATCGGCTGCTTGGCGTGCTTGGGATAGATGCAGGACGAGCCGAGGAACAACAGGCGTTGCACGCCGATCGCGTGGCTCGCGCGAATGACGTTCAGCTCCACTGCAAGGTTGTCGCAGAGAAAGTCGACCGGGAAATTATTGTTGGCTGCGATACCACCGAC
The DNA here is from genome assembly GCF_036247965.1 of Bradyrhizobium sp. TM233. Lineage (NCBI taxonomy): Bacteria > Pseudomonadati > Pseudomonadota > Alphaproteobacteria > Hyphomicrobiales > Nitrobacteraceae > Bradyrhizobium > Bradyrhizobium sp. TM233. Next base: position 12,477 of record NZ_BTIG01000009.1, read on the forward strand.
CTTTGCCGCCGCGTGAACCACGACCTCAGGACGATTGGCCTCGAGCCATTTCAGCGTGGGCTCTTCCTTGGTGAGATCAAGCTCACGCCGATCGGCAACCAGCACGGTGCAATTCTCTGAGGCAAGCCTCCGGACGACAGCCGATCCGACCATGCCGCGATGACCCGCGACAAAGACACGTTTGCCCGTGAGATCGTAGGTTGAAACCCCTGTCATCGTATCCTCTACCGGCGTTCGATCGGCGGGATCGTCACTTCCGTGAGATCCGGCTACCGCCGCATTACGCAATCACGCTGCCGATGCAGCCCCGCCAAACTGGTAACACAATCTTCACCATGCAACAGCCTGTCCCGGCTCGACAAAGATATTCATGGTGAACCCGTGCTGCGCGCACAAAAGAGCAGCACACGGCGAAACAAAAATGAGCAAGGCAGCCGCATGAGCTGTGCGGCTGCCTTATGAATCTCTTCTAAAAAGCGGCGCTGGCCGCTTAGGTCAGCCGAATCTCAATATGCCCGACGCAGGACAGGGCCGACGGGCGCGCAAACGCGGTCCATATACCAGCCATAGGGCGTCTCGACCCGCACCAGGGGGCAGTGGCGCGACGGCACATACCTATATGGGTAGGGCTGCGCCCAGAACGTGACAGGCGTCGCCTGGCTTGCACCCGTGAGCAGGACCGCCGGCGCAGGCATTTGCATCGCCGCGCTTGCTCCGCTCGCTGCACAGAGGGAAACGGTAGCGGCCAAAAGGCCTGCTCGCATCAAGGTCTTAAACATCCCAAAAAAGCTCCTCGCCCCTGCGGATTTGGTCCATTCCCCGCGCCCTACCAGGAGGCCGCAACCCGAGAACCACCGCGAACCAGCCTAAATAGTAAAGCCTAGATTACCAAGGCTAGGGCCAAAAAGGCAACCGACGCCGCAGCTTGGGGAGGGACTTTGTAGCGATATGGCGCGCTACTGTGGCTTCTTGGTCCTATTTTTCCTCACTCCAGGCGCCCGGGGCAGCAAGGTCCGGTGAACGCCGGTACACATCTCGAAGGAACTGGTAGTTGACGGTCTGGGCCAGCGGCACGTCCTCTTCGCCAAGCTTGGCGAAGAGGAGAATGTCCCGAAGCGTCCGCCAGCGGCTTTCGTCGTAATCGCCGATCCGGCCGCCGGTCGGCAGCACCAGCGGGCGCTGCTGCTGCAGTTCGAATTTCAGTCGCTCTGAATTCAGCCTGGCCGGTCCGGCGCCGGCCAGAACGGGCACACTCCGTGCATAGTCCGCATAGGCAAACTGCCACCCCCGAATGATGCCCTGAAGAACGTCGGCGATTACGGACGGCTGGTCATGGATGAGATCATTGCTCGCGAAGTAGACCAGGCCCGGGACATGGATGCCGTAGTCCTGCGGCTTGATGACATTCAGCTTCAGGAAGGCCGGACTGGAGGGATCCGGCTGCTCGTCGATGGCAGCGATGATCGCATCCACCTGCCCGCCCCGCAGGGCTTCGAAGCTGTCGCGGTCCGGCACCTTGGTGATCTGGCTGCGGGGCAGCCCGAGCTGCGCCATCATGGCATCAAAGACGACCTCTCCCTCGCTCGCCCTGCGATACCCGACCTGCTTTCCGACCAGGTCGGCCGGACGCAGCAATCCCGAGCTTTCGAGCGTGAAAATCGCGACGGAGGTATCGAGGAAGCTTGCAGCAAACGCAGTCACGGGCGCGCCGCGCCAGCTCGCCAGCAGGAACTTCTGGCCGCTCGTCACGCCGATGGCATGTTGGCGTGCAATCGTCTGGACGAACTCAGGATCTTCGGGCTGGGCCGCCATTTGAATGCGGGAGGAGAAGTACCCCTGTCTCGATGCAGAGAGTTCGCCGGCAAACCGCGCGCGATATGGTCCGTCGAGGAGGAGCTTGACCGTGACGGCTGCGGAGGCCGTCGGAGTTCGTACGGGGGCCGCATCGGGACGAAGAAGCAGAAGCGCGGTCCCCACCAATGCCGCCGCAGCGAGGCCAATGGCAAGGTAACGCCTCCCTTTCGGCCGGGTCCGCCGCCGGGACTGGGTTCGGGGCAACGAGAGCTTCCTAACGGGTTGTGAAATTTAACATATCAGTCGAGGCGAGATGGGCTACAATGCAGCTTCTGGGGTAAGGTTAATTTTCCCTTCGCCTTGTTTTAACAGCGATTTTGACCGATAGCACGGCGCGTTCGGATAATGAATTTTGCGTCAATGGGCTTGGCAGGATGACAATTCTTTCCACTCGACCGGTGCCCGTCCCTGATTCTGCGACGGAAATCCGCGTGGTCGAGCCATCCGCGACAGCCGCCACAGGCTTTGCGCCGAGCTGGCTGCGACCTGTCGTCGTCGAGCGGTTGATGGCCGTGGTCGATGCGGCGCTGATCGTGGTCAGCGGGATCGGGTGCGCGGTCGGCTATCACATCGCGACCGCGGGCACGCTCGGCAAGGCGGACGTCTATGCGGCGGCGAGCGTCCTGGTCGCAATCAATTTCATCCTTCTGACCATCGTGCAGCACGGCTATCGCCTGAAAGCCATCACCGACTTAGCCCGCACGTTCCGGATGACGCTGACGACGTGGACCGGCCTGTTCGGCGCGTTGCTCGCGATCGCCTTCACGATGAAGGTCAGCGACGAGTTCTCGCGCGGCACCACCATCTCGTTTTATCTCGTCGGCCTCGCCGTCCTGCTCACCTGGAAGACCGCGGCCGCACGCTGGACCGCGCATGGCCTGCGCACCGGCGCCTTCGCCAACGGCCGCGCGATCATGATCGCCGAGTTCGGCCTTGCCACCTCGTCCAACGCGGTCGACGACCTCGGCCAGCACGGCTACCGCCTGATGCGGGTCATGGAAATCCCCGCCAAGGAGCTCGCCTCGCCGCTGCTGCTCTCCTCGCAGGCGCCGCGCTTCGAGGAGCTGATCACTTATGCGCGCGAGAACCGGATCGAGCACGTCTTCCTGCTGATGAACTGGAGCCGGCAGCACGCGATCGACAGCATTCTGGACGCGCTGAAGATCCTCCCCGTCCCGGTGCATCTGGTGCCGGACGCCAACACGGCGCGCTTCCTGCGCTATCCGCTGGTCGGCACCGGCAACACCTTCACCGCCGAGCTGCGCCGCGCTCCGCTGACCTTTCGCGAACGTGTGCTGAAGCGGGCGCTGGATCTCGTCGGGGCGAGCTTTGCGCTTCTGGTGTTCGCGCCCGTGATGCTGGTGACCGCGATCCTGATCAAGCTGACCTCGAAGGGCCCGGTGTTCTTCCGTCAGACCCGCCACGGCTTTGGCGGGCGCGCGTTCAAGATCTTCAAGTTCCGCACCATGCGCGTGCTGGAGGACGGCCCGACCATCGTCCAGGCGCAGAAGAACGACCCGCGCGTCACGCCAATCGGCAAATGGCTGCGCAAGACCTCGATCGACGAGCTGCCGCAGCTTCTCAACGTGCTCAAGGGCGACATGTCGCTGGTCGGCCCCCGCCCGCACGCGGCCGCCCACAACACCGAATATGAGCAGATCATCGGCAACTACGCCTTCCGCCACCACGTCAAGCCCGGCATCACCGGCTGGGCCCAGGTTAATGGTTATCGCGGAGAAACCCGCACGCTCGAGCTGATGCAGAAGCGCGTGGAGTATGATCTGTGGTACATCAATAATTGGAGCGTGGGGCTGGACATCAAGATCATCATGCGAACCGCCTTCGGCGTGCTTGATACCTCCGCATACTAGTTCGCATTTCGGGCAACTATCGTCTTATGAACCCTAATCGACGTTTCATCGTGGCGATCGGACAAATTCCACCGCCAACAGACGGGCTCGCCTACATCACGTCGGAATACGTCAAGCTTTTCGCCGAAGATCACGACGTCAAGGTTCTGAATATTTCCCCGAGGGTGTCGAAGCGGGGCCCGGCTTACCACCTGTCAAGGACCGCAATCGTTTTGCGCGCGTCGCTGCATTTGGCGCTGAACGCTTGGCGCGGAAACCGCGCCTGTTACATGCCATGCCAAAGCGATTTTGGACTTGTCTACACGGCGTATCTTTTGGCGGTCGCGCGGTTGTTCGGCTATCCAACCTATCTTCATCACCACAATTTCGGATACATCAATGAGCGGCGCCCGTTGATGGTGGCAACCCTTCGAGCGGGCGGCCCTGAGGTCGTGCACATCTTCCTTTGCGATCACATGCGGACGCGCTTCGGCCAGACCTACTGGAAACCGGAACGCTCCCTGGTGATTTCGAACGCCGCGTTCGTTTCTCCTCAAGCCAGCCTAACCCCTCTCTCGCATAGCGGATCTCTCAGAATAGGACTCCTGAGCAACCTTAATCGCGAAAAAGGGCTCTATCTCTTCCTCGATCTGTTGCGCGCGGCACGCGACGAAGGCTTAAACATACATGGAACGCTAGCCGGTCCGGTGCGCGAGCGCGACGACAGACGCGCTCTTGAGGCCGCGCAGAAAGAGCTCGGCGGTCAATTGCAATATGTCGGTCCGCTCTATGGTGATGAGAAGAACCGATTTTACGAGTCGATCGACGTGTTCGTGTTTCCGACCATCTATGCCAACGAGGCTCAGCCTACGGTGCTCTACGAAGCTCTGGCGGCCGGCAACGTCGTGATCGCATACGAGCGGGGCTGTGTTGCGTCACAAGTCGGAAGCAACGGGATCATCATACCACAAGGCGAGCCTTTTGTGGACGCAGCCCTCGCTTCGGTCCGCAATCTTGGGCTGAACCGGGAGCGCATGGCACCTCGCGCTTCCATAGCCTGTCAAATGACTGATATGCATATTGCGGAAAGAACGAAGGCGCGAGAGGCACTTTCGGCACTTCCTTCAATTTCGTAGTCGCAGAGATTTCATTTCATGAAGATTGCGATCTGGCACAACATCATGTGGTCTCGCTACAAGGCGGTGGTGTTCTCTTCGATCTACCGTCAGGCCCAGGCCGAAAACCTCCCAATCAATTTCTACCAGATCGCAGAGACAGACGCGAACCGCGCAGGACTGTCTCCGATCGATCAAAGCTGGCATCAATATCCCTTTAAGCTGTTGTTCAAAGGCGCGTCCTCAGAGATTCCCGCTCTCAAGTTACTATGGAGAGCAGGTCTGCTCACTTGGAGGGATCCTGCAGACATCGTGGTTCTCGCGGGATACGAGAGACCTGTCGTATGGCTTCAGGCTCTCATTCTGAGTTTCAAGCGACGACCTTTCGCGCTGTTCTGCGATTCCACGCTCTACGATCAACCCCAAACTTTTTGGAAGGGGATAGCAAAGCGCATTATCTTCAACTGGGCGGACGGAATTTTTTGTTACGGTGTGCGCGCGATGGAATATGTGAGTTATTACGGAGTCCCGAGCAACAGGAGCTTCGTTCGATGCCAGGCCGCGGCTCTGCCTAAGGAATACTCGGTAGACAAGGCCCTCGAGCAGCGACTTGAAAAGGCGCGACCCAATCAGCCTCCTCGGTACTTGTATGTTGGACGCCTCTCGCGGGAAAAGTCACTAGACCACCTGCTGCTTGCCTTCAAGCAAGTGCTCGCGACAGCGCCTGGAGCGCAACTGATCCTTGTAGGTAAGGGCCCGTCCGAGAAGGAGCTCAGGGAGCTGGCAGTTGATCTCGGGATTGAGGAGAGTGTTTCATTCGCAGGGCCGAAGTTCGACGCCGAACTCTTTGACGAATATTCAAAGGCAAGCTGCTTCGTTCTCCCGAGTCATAGCGAGCCTTGGGGCCTCGTCATCAACGAAGCTCTAAGTTATGGCTGCCCCACAATCGTCAGCTATCGTTGTGGGTGCGTCCCTGAGCTTGTAGACGAAGGCAAAACTGGTTTCGCATTCACGTGGGGCGACGTGGATGAGCTTGCGGAGAAGATGAAGCTCGCGCCCACCGCATTCTCCGACGTCGCCCGTACTGCTCGCGCCTGCCTCGCGAGAATTGCGCCCTTCACACCTAACGCTGCGGCGAAGAGCATTGTCGACGGCTGTCGAACCATCATGAATATTCGAGATGCAGCAAAATGATCGCCGTCTTGCTATTCTTTGAATTCGCCATATGGATGGCGTGCCTGCTTCACTGTCAGGCTAGGCGCCAGCTCAGCGTCTTACAACCCGTCACGATCTTGCTAGCCTATCACTTCCTTTTTCATCTCATGAAACCGGCGCTGTGGTATTTTTTCGACCACAATCACGCCTTCGAGTATATGAAGTTCTATCCGAATGAAGAAGAGGCGACAAATTCGATCCTCATCTCTATCGTAGGGTTGCTCACGAGCTATCTCGGCTACACTTTTTTCTTTAGCTTTAGCAATGCATCGATACAACGGCGCCTTGCTCCCGCGATCAATGGCGCGCGCGTTCCATCAACCGCACGCATCCTGATTCTTCTCACGCTAACTGTCTCGTTCATTGCTTTTGTTCAACGCGTACGCGGCTATCTTGGATCAGATGAAGGCTTTCAACTCGTCCAAGACGCGCGGACGGGGAATTTTGGCTTTAGCCAAGGCAGCGGCTGGTGGTTTGAGCTATCCTCAGCTTACGTATTTTGCGCGCTGTATCTCTGGATGGCGTCCAAATTTTCTAGAATTTGGACGATCGCCGTCTGCGTTCTTGGTTCTTTCTGGTTGACACTGGGATCTTCCAGATTTGTCTTCGTATACGCGGTGATAACCGGGTCGATCCTATTCGTATTGCGATCAGGATTTAACATCAGGAAGTTCCTGCTGCTGCTGCCATTTGCAGTCATGTTGATCGTTGCCTTCGTTGTCCTGGGGCAGAATCGTGCCGCGATACGAGAGATGGTCTTCGACACAAGCAGCACGACCAGGCCAACGGATGAGTGGAAGAGAGTGTCGCCTCTCGACACCCTCGATATGTCTACATTCGAGGTACAGACAGCGGCGATTAGCATTGTGCCCAGGCTAACGGACTCATACACCTACTTCACTGAACACGTCCGACTATTGACCGAACCAATCCCCCGCGCGCTCTGGCCCAGCAAGCCATTTGGTGATCCGATAAAGACCATCGAGATCAACCGCTTTGCAAATATGGTCACCCTCTCAACAGGATGGTATGGGCAAGGTTGGTTGAGCTTTGGATTGGTTGGAGTGGTAGCCACCTGCCTGATCTATGTAATGCTTTCATCGTTCATTCTAAGGACCCTGCTGCTGAATATTGGTCCGAATGCCGCATTTGCTTACACGGTCTTGATACCGCTTCATCTCCAATGGATGCGCGATGGCGTGCTGGTCTCCGTCACAAAATTCACACTGTTCCTCACTTTGCCCGCCATTGTCTCAGCGGTCGTCGGACGCCAGTCATCGCGCTCGAAATCGCGAACCGCCTTGGCCAGGCACGCTTCAGACAGCTCTCGCCATCCCGTCTAGATTGCCCGCTCCACCTCGGCCGACACCAAGGCGCTGGCGCGGCGCGATCTACTTCGAGATGCTTCTGTTGCTCCAGCTTTCCTGGATTCTTGCGGCGGTCCCAAGCTACGCCATGGAACGCGCCCCGAAGTTGGTCTTCGCGCACTATATGGCCTGCTGCCCATTCGCCGGCCACGAAGCCTCCATCGATGCATTGAGACACGAGATGGACGTGGCTACTCGTGCTGGCATCGACGGGTTTGCGGTCAACGTCGGCGCTTGGCTAAAAGAGCCGTATTACCAGGACATTTCCTCTCGCCTGTTCCGTGCTGCACAACAAAGCACGTTCAAACTCTTTTTTTCCGCCGATGCTTCTACCGGCCTCTCCGCATCTGAAGTAGTCGATATGGTTACTCGATTTTCGAGCGATCCAGCTTACCTCAGACACGCAGGCCGGCCAGTTCTATCGACTTACGGTGGTACCTTGGCGTGGTACCAGGACATTTTGAGGGGCCTGCGGGACCAGGGACTTGCCGTCTTTTTCGTACCGAACTCGCACCGCCCTGCTGGCGGAACGAACATTCCGGGAATCCTTGTTGAGACGCCCGATCGCGCAACGCTAGATGCAATTTTGGCAGATCTAACCTTCAGCGATGGATTATTCTATTTCGGTGCCGCGGGAAAATATCCATCGCTCGCTCAGTCGAGCCGGCTCGGAGCCGAACTGTCCCAGGCACGATCCAAACTATACATGGCCCCAGTTACCCCCTATTACCGAGGTCTTAAGCAGAACTTCAGGGTATTCGAAGCGGATGGTTTCCTCGGGATGGCAGAGCAATGGAAAGCGGCCATCGAATCCGGATCAGATTGGGTTGAGATAGTCACCTGGAATGACTGGGGTGAGGCCAGCTACGTACGGCCCTTCGAGGGACAACTCACAGTTCCGCTTTGGAATAACCATTGGGGCTTACTCACGGCTCACGACGCATACTTAAGCCTGAGCGGGTACTACATCAAATGGTTCAAGGACGGTGAGCCCCCACGGATAACGCAAGATAAAATCCACGTATTCTATCGCCCACAGTCGTCCAGCAAATGTGGATATGTATTAAGCCTCTGCCCGAGGGGCTCCTCAGAACTACGAGACGATCTTCATATTGTTGCTGAGGCGAGTCGGCCATTTGAGATCGAGGTAATGATGGGCGCCGAACGCCGATCCTTCAGTGCTGGAAGTGGCCTGCATTTTTATCGTGTCAAACTACAATCGGGCCCGATCTCCATCACGATAAACTCCGCAAATGCAAAGGTGCGATGGGACGCACCAATTGAATATGCGAGCAGGGACAGCGAAGTAACGGTATTCAACTATCTAGCAACTTCAATCAGGTTCGACTCGGATCCTCCGCTTCGCACTCCCTGAACATCTCAGTCGAGAAGAAACAGTGACGGACAACAACTCTACTTTAAGCCGTGGATATATTGTTAATTTTCTGCGCGACCGAGATTCCTATGTGATCCCTCGGGCCTTATCGTCTCAGGGACTCCTAGTTAAGCTCGTTACAGATATTTACTTCAGTAAGGGATCGAACTGGCGTCAACGGACTTTCCCTCACCTTGCTGATCATTGCAGTTCGGAAATACACCCGGATCTAGTCGAAGAAAGCCTACTCGCGGCCGCAGTTCAATTTATCGGCGGACGCAAGCTGAGCAAAATAATTGACACTCACTTTCTGGCTGACCGAATCTTAGCTTGGAAAACCGCCTCGACTTGGAAGCGACAGCCTACAGATCTCCTATTGTATTCAGGATACGCGAGATCCGCATTTCGAGCAGCCGCCGGATCGAGTTCCCGCCGCCTTCTGTTTTTGTACCACCCGCATTACAAGATCATCTCTGATCTGCTTCGTGAAGACGCAATTCTATTTCCAGAGTCAGCAAAGGCGCTAAAGTCGGATCGCGAAGTTACGACCTGGTGGCGATGGAATCATGCGGACGAGGAGGTTGAGCTCGCCGACGGCGTGATAACCGCGAGCAGCTTCTCTCAACGTAGTCTAGAGTACGCTGGGTTCGCGAAGCCAAGTGCCATTGTTCCATATTTCTCTCAACTGAAAGCCAATGCGTTCAGTCTGTCAGAAAAAATGGGCGAGAACTGCCGCTTTCTGTTCGTTGGTCAGGGCGTCATTCGAAAGGGGCTTCATCACCTATTCCGCGCGTGGCGCGAAGCAAAATTGCACAAGGCGACGCTAACTTGCGTATGTGGTCACCTTGATCCAAGCATTGCCGATCTGATCCCCTCGGACGTGATCATGAAGAAGCATTTGAGTCGAGCCGAGTTGCAGAAGGAATATGCTCGTTCGCATGTCTTCGTTATGCCATCAATCATTGAGGGCTTTGGCTTAGTTTACAATGAAGCGAGGAGCTACGGAAACTATATCGTCTACACTCCGAACACGGGCGCCCCTGATATGGGAATAGATAACAAGAGTGGACAGATGGTGCCAGTAGGAAACATCTCCGAACTGGCGAGCGCTCTGGTAAGTACGAACGAGCGCTTTCACTTCAATCAGATCGATTTTGAACACATTGCGCAGGCGAATCGTGACAGCCAGTGGAGTCAGTACGTCACTTCGCTGATCGAAGCCTGCAACACTTTGAAGGAAAGGTCGCGCTGATGCCAAGTGGCTAATCTTGATAGGCGAGCTAGCTTGGAATCCGTACAAGCGCGCCTTGCGCCGGGTTCAAGAGTCCGGGGGGAATTCCTCGAAAGAATTCAACCTGAGCGTTTCGCTCTGAGGCTAACCGAAGCAGTTCCGAACGCGCTTGATACGCATCTGACCCCGAATCGTTTCCGGGCCGGTCAGCATTGTCGAGGTAAAGGTAGCCACCCGGCTTCAGATAGCGAAATGCCCAAACAATGCAATCACGTCGTCGCTCAGCATCAACGATGACGAAGTCTGGCGCCTCATCAAGCTCAAGATCATTGGGATTATAGGATGCAACGCTAAAAATCTCCATCTCGACGTTGTTCAGTCCCCGCGCTTGAAGCTGATTCGAGATTTTACTAGCCCAATCGTTGTTCGCCTCGACTGTTACCACTCGCCGAACGCGTGGAGCAAGCCAAAGAGTTGACATTCCCGATCCGAATTCAACCACCATCCAATTCGGGCGTAGGATATCAGCAATTTTTCGTTTTGCTTGTTCTGGCCACCACGGCTTTTCCGGGTAAACGTCGAACAACCTTGCCAGACGTTCCTTCAGCCTAACAGGAATAAGAGGGAGGTCCGAAAGGGGCAGCAACTCACCTTGCTCGTCTCGCAAGCGAGATTTTCGGTTTGGCTCGGCACCCAAAATCTTGCTGAAAATGCTCATTCGTCGATCCTTTCTATCGCCATCAGCCGGGGTGTGCCCTTCGACTCGGCTTACCTTGCTGTTCGAAATTGCCGGTAGGCTAGAAACATAACATAGGCGACGCCCGCTTGTGAGAAGACAAATGCACAGGCAGCTCCCCATGCACCTACAAGATGGACTGCCAAAAATATCGTCGCAATCGTAACCGGCACTGCATAAACATCAATTTTGCTCGTGATCCAAGGTTGACGGATCGCAAGTGCATGAGCCGAGATCAATGCTTTCATCGAGGCAAAGACCATCCCAACGACTAGTACCGGGGCTAGCTCTCCCGCCATAGCGAATTTGCCACCAAAGATCGCGACGACAAGCCAATCACTCGCCAAAAAGCTAACCGCGATAGCAGCAATCCCTCCTCCCAGCACGAGAAACGCCGCCTGACGCTCGATGAGAGCGTGATGGCCAGAGTTCACCAAAGCGCCAATTCGTGGAAAGTAGAGTTGAATGACTGTTTGCGAATAGGCGTTGAAAATCTGAGCGACAGAGACTGCTACGACGTATTGAGCAAGAATTTCCGGTGCAAGGAGCGTTCCGACTATGAGGCGGTCGGCGTTATCTCTGATGAGATCGGACAGTCGGCTTCCGAAGCTTTGCATTCCAACCTGGAACACCTCTTTCATATCAAGCCAGCGAGGTTTCGCGAGAAACGAGGAAACCGAAATCTGGCAAACGCCCACTGCAACGGCAATAATATGAGCAAAGATGACTGAGAATGCGAAGGCCGAAATCGATGCGCCTTCGATCACGAGGAGACAGACCAACGTAAGCGGCTGTGATATTTGAACTAGAACTCGCTGGATATTCCAGGCCCGCGTCAGTCCGCGGCCAGCAAACCAAGCAACTAAGCAAAGGGTTAAGTAGTTGAGGACTGGATATGCCATGAATACAGCATAGGCAAGATACTGATCATGATTGGAGATCGTTGCTATCATTGGATAGACAAACAGCCAAGCCAACGCGCCTGCCGCTCCATAAAGCACTGAAGCTACAATGTACGTAGAATGCCGAAACCCCGCTCTATTTGCAGAGGCTACATAGGCAATTGCCTCACCTATTCCAAACGAAAACAGTGTGGCGACGACAGTCGATAGGGTGACTTGGTACGCGAATATTCCCCTGTCATTGGGTCCAAGCAGACGTGCGGCCGCGACACCAAACCCTAAATTCGCTGCTTGAACCAACGCGGTGGTTAGCAACGAATATACGAGCCTAGTCACTTCTTGCGGTCTCCCCCGGCCAAAACATCGTCACCAACCCGGCCCGAACGGGAGATTGATTGTCCAGACTTACTTCTGATTAAGAGTGTAGCGAAACAAGCTCACTCCTCGCATGGTCCCTAAAATTGTGTCGACCCGCTTGTAGGCCTGGACGTCGAATTGCTTGCACCTATCCGAATTGTAGTAGCAGAGTTTGACCTTAATCGTCCGCGAGCAATTGTTCTTAAGGCTAACAACGTGATCGAGCATTTCTCGATTAACCGTCTGGGGACGGGCTGCAGCCTCCACATCTAAGCAATTCTTCCCCGTTGCATCTTTCACGACGCTGCCTCCCTGCTCCGCAGGGCCTTGCAGCGTGAAATTGCTCGCGGCTCTGTTGAACTGGGCATACGCCGCGCAGTTACTCGAAAGCAAAAGAACTAAACCAAGACCAAGAACGTGTTTCATTGGCGCCACGGCCTTTCATCGATACCTATGTCAGGTACAGTTATCGGTATGCCATCGCGTGCCAATCGTCTGGCAAGGGCTTCGCGTTCGATGAGATCGACTCTCCGAAGACTATCCATCAGTTGCGCCCGATAAGCCCATCCCGCACCTGTCACACTCGCCGCCGCAGCATCAATAAAGCCGCTGTCGACGAGGTGAGCGAATTCCGAAAGTACGCAATCTTGCATTTTATCATCCAGCATCGGAAAGGCTGCCAAGGCCATTCGATTGCGACCCAAGGCAATCCAGCTCTCTAGCGGACCCGTCCCATAGGATTGACGCAAGAGGCGGATATTGACGTTGTCGACTCCACTATGAAGCATCCCGCTGAAATACAGACGCAGCCACAAATACGAGTCCATCGGATTCAGCCCCAGAGCCGCTCGGACTCCCGCTCTCGACGCGTCGAACTCGTGTTCGGTCTGACGAGTGCTATCGATATCAAAGGGGCTCAGACCCATTAACGCCTTAGCACGTTCAAGCGAAGCATTGTGGACAGCCAAACTTTGCCATGCCTCAAGTTCGGCACTGACACTGACCAGCACGCTTCTCTTGAAGCGCTCGTTGGCCAAGATTCGCACCGTCATCTCGCGTGCTGGCGCAACAACCCAGAACGACTGGATCGCTACGGATGACCACAGCACGCAAATAAGACCGAACGTCAGCTGAAGAGTTCGAGCGAAGCATTTAGCCTTGCGAAGCGACGGCCTTCGTTCCTCGTTCATCCTTCAAGGTCATTCCACATAACCATAGCGAGCATAATACTTCTGATAGTAATAGCGCCCGTGGTAGGACTCGTAGCGGGCTAGCAGCTTCGTGTCGGCCTTATTCAGCACCACGCCGAGAAGCTTGTCTTGGATCTCGGGCGCCCCTCGTAGATTGTGACGCACGACATCGATCTTGGTCTTGCCCCACTCCACCACAAAAACGAAGGAATCGATGAATGGTGAGGTGACGCGCACGTCCACTACGGGCGCCATGGGTGGCATGTCGATAACGACGTAATCATATTTTGATCGCAACAGAGTGACGAGATCGCGCATAGGCTTGGACGCTAACACTTCATTGGTATGCAGTAGCTTGGAGGTGGTGCCCGCAGACAGGAGCGCAAGCCCAGTTTGCGGATCGATACTAATGACGTCTTCCAATTGGGCCTTGTGCGCCACGACGTCGACAAGGCCGACTTTCGCCTCAGGTAGCAGCGCTCGGGACAAGGAGGGGTTGCGCAGGTCGGCGTCAACCAGGATCACCCGCGCGCCGCCATGAGCAATGAGCTGAGCGAGGTTGGTCGAGAGCGTGCTCTTCCCCTCGTTGGGCAAGGTCGAGGTCACCGCCAGTACTCGGTTTTCGCGTACGATGGAATTGAGGTCGACTGCCACTTTGAGCGAGCGCACTGCCTCGGCGAAACGCGACAGCGGATTGTCGACGACATAACGCAGCAGATCCGGTTCTGGGTTGCTCTTCTTGCGGGCGAGCTTGCCGGAAAGCGCTCCAACCGCCGGAGAGCCGAGCGCCGGCAGAATTGCGACGCAATTAGCGCCCAGTTGCTCCTCAACCTGCGAGGTGGTGCGAAACACTTTGTCAGAGAGCTCGCGCGCCATGGCGGCGCCAAAGCTCAGCATCAAACCACCTAACAGTGCGGCCCCGAGGATGACCAGCGACTTCGGCGCGCTCTTGATAAGCGGCGTGGTCGCCGCACTAATGACACGTGCCTCGGTGATCGGGAACGATTGCTGCTGCACGCTCTCCATGTAGCGCTGGAGGAAATTGTCATACATCGCCTGGTAGCTCTGCGCGGTGCTTTCGAGCTCGCGGAGCTGGATCTGCGCCTGGTTGGTGAGCTGCGATTCCGAGACGGCGTTGGCTAGGCTGGACTTGATCGCCTCCTCGCGGGTCTGGGCGATGTCGTAGTCGCTCTTGTAGGATTCCTGGATGCGCTTGAGCTCGTCGATGATGTTCTTCTTGATCTCGGCCATCTGCCGGCGGAGATTGACCGCTGCGAGGTGATCCGCGCCATACTTGGCCGACCAGATCGATTCCTTCGAGGCCATGTCGACATATTGGCCGCGCAGCTTGACGATGGTGTCGTTCTTCAGCGCGTCCGCGACGCTGGCATCCGGAATCTCCTGCTTGAGGATGTCGTTGATGCGGTCCATCCGCGCCTTGGCTTCGGCGGTCCCCGCATGCGCCATCACCAGCTGGCTGTTGACCTCAGCGAGCTGCTGCTCGTTCATCAGCCGGCCGCCGCTGTCGACGATGTTGTTGGCGATCTTGAAATCCACCACCGCCTTCTGCGCAGCGGAGGCCTGGGTGCGAAGCTCCTTGATGCGGTCCTGCAGCCAGACGCTGGCGCGGCGCGTGGCCTGATACTTCGCCTCGAGCTGATCGACGATGTAGGCATCCGCAATGGCGTTGGCGATGCGCGCGGCCTTCTGCGGATCGCGCGAGGTGAAGCCGATCTCCATCACATAGGTGAGGCCGAGACGCTTGACGGTGCGGTTGCTCGCGAAGACACCAAGCGCTTTACGCGTCAGCTCGAATTCGGACGGGGCACGGCTGGAGGAGAACAGGCCAGTGACCGAGCCCATGATGGCGCCGAGCAGGCCGCCGCCGCTGCCGCTGAACTCAGGGTCTTCGGTGAGGTGCAGATCACGGATCACGGCGAGGCTGATGTTCTCGGATTTCAGGATCTCGACCTGGGTTTCCACCGTCGCGGAATCGATCGCGATATCGCCGAGCACCGACTGCTGCTGGAACAGCTGCACCTTGCGGGTGTCGATCACCATCGACGCCGTGGAGGTGAACAGCGGCGCGGCGGTGAAGAGATAGAGCAGCGCCAGGATCACGCAGGCCGAGACGATCGCGATGATGGTCGGGAACTGGCGCCTGACAATGTCGAGATAGGAGGTCAGGGTCTGCGACGGGGAGCCGTCGGCCTCGGCGAAATCACGGTTGATCTCCGAGGTCGGCTTGTTCACCTGCAACATCTAGCAATTCCTGAAAATGGATCGATGTGTGTTCTTGGGATTAATGTTCGCCAACAGCCCAGCTGCGTCCGGGGCAAATCTGATGCCAAAGCCCGCGCTGGGCGAACCACTAGCACAATCCTGCCTGCAATTGAACGCGGTCGATGCAGTGCACAGCGCGTCTTACGCGACATTTTGCAGGAAGCTTAACGGCGCAAAAGCAAAGCGGCGCCCGCGGGCGCCGCTGCCGTGAAGTGTCATGGATCGGCCGAGAGGGCCGGTTCCGGTCAGCGCGGGCTGACGCTGTTCGTGGTGCCGCCGACGCCGCCGCTACCCGTGCCGGTGCCGTTGTTGGCCGTGGTGTTGTTGCCGAAGGTGGTGCCGCCGCCGCCATTGCCGCCGGTGGCAAAACCACTGGTGCCGGTCGGGCCACCTGCACCGGTGCCACCGCCGCCCGCGCCGCCGCCGGTCGCGGCGATCTGGACGTCGCCGGTCGCGGCCTGGTAGGCGGCGATCACGTCGGCGTTGCCGGTGTTGGCGATCGCGGCCTGGATCTCATTGGCGAAAGCCTGGTCGGACTGTGCGGCCATGCGGGCGACCTGAGCGAGGCCGCCGACGATCGCGCGCATCTGGTCCTTGGTGGTCGCGGGATCCTTCAACAGCGCGATCAGGCCGGGAAGCGTGGTCGGATCGGAGGCGCCGAGGTCGCGCACGCGCGAGATCAGCTGCGGGCCGCCGGTCGGATATTGCTGCAGCAGGCTATTGGGCGAAGCCTTGAAGTCGGAAATGACGGTGGCCGGCAGTTGGCGCTGCGGCGGGTAGACGGCGGCGCTGGCGGCCGACGAGATCGTCGCGGCGAGGGCCGCGGCGGCAGCCATGCGAAGCGCAATCTTGATAACGCTCATAAATCAACCTCCAAAAAATCAGCTGCCCCGATGTGCTTCCTCGGCCCGGGCAAATGGCTGTGCAGTGCAGGAACCTAACCGAAGAGAAAACAGCTGTCCACTTATTCTAAAGACTTCGTAAACGACGCAACTGCTTCAAATCTAGACACTTTTATGAAGCTGAGGCATCCGGCTCGCGGCTGCGTCAGCGGTTGTCGGACGGCCCTCGCCTCGCCGCCTGGTGGCACCCGCCTCCGCCATCGGGCGGCCCTCCTTGGTGCGGAACGACTGCGCCAGGCCCGCGCCGAAAAGCGCAAAGAATGGAATGCTGTAACCGGGGACCTGCAGCGTGAAGTCGAGGCACGAATGCAGCAGCGACAGCGTCGCGGTCGCCACCGCCGCCAGCGGGATGATGGCATCGCGTCGCCGCCCAAACACGCCCCTGGCCAGGACCAGCAGCATGATGGCCCAGGCGAGCGCCACCAGCAGCGCCATGGGAATGCCCACCTCGGAGGCAAGCTCCAGCGGCGTCGAATGCGCGGCGTCCCAAACTCCGCGAATCGAGATGTTGGGGCTGCGGTACGGCGGGAAGGCCCATTGGAAGGTGCCCATGCCGGTGCCGAACCAGGGATTGTCGCCGATGATCCGCAGCGTCGATCTCCAGGCCTCGATGCGGCCTTCGTCGACCAGGCCCTGGCTGTCGAAGCGGCTGGAGACGCGGCCGCCGAGCAGCTGCAAGAGGCCGAGCGCGACGGCGAGGCCAGAGCCCAGAGAGATCCAGATGCCGGTGCGCGGCGGCAGATCCTTCCGGAGGAAGAGCGTGAACGAGACGATCATCGCGAGCAGCGACAGGCCGACGCCGGCACGCGAGGTCGTCATGAACATCGCCATCAGGCAGATCAGCAGACAGCCGAGCTGCGGCAGGATTTCTTTTGGGGGGATCGCGCGCACATCGAGCGACAGACGTCGCCACTCAATGTGCCGCTCAGGAAGCCGGCGGCGGCCATCCTCCAGGATCAGCAGCATCCAGATCACCGCGCAGGAGCCGAAATAGGCGGCCGCCGTGTTGCGGTTGATGAACGTGCCGGTGACGCTGCCGAGATAAGCCGTCTTGTCCCGCCACAGGATCATGGTGGGCTCGATCAGGAACGAGAGCACGCCGTAGAGGGCGTATGCCGCACCGGAGATCGCGATCACCCACAGCATGCGGCGTGCGCGGTCGCGATCGGCGCCGACGGTCATGCCGAGGACGACCGCGAGGATGTTGGCGAGCGGCGCGCCGAGCGCAAAGAACGCCTCGTTTTTCACGATGGAAGCAGAAGGAGCGATCGGCACGCCCAGGAGATCCGAGGCCTGCTTCCAGATCGGCTGGAATGGCGCAATCCAGGGATGGTCGGAGAGCTGCTCGTGCAGCACGAACGCGTAGGCCACAACGATTACGCCAATGCCGGCGAGCAGCCACAGATGCGGCCGGCGCAGATCGCGCGTCGGCGCGAAGATCACCGCCACCCCGAGACACAGGCACCAGAACGCGATCGAAAGATCATTGGTCGAGCCGAACGGAAACGGCGCACCGGCCACCACAAAGAACAGGATGAAGGTCGCGGGCAGGCTCCATGACCAACGAATCCTGAACCAGCTCATATTGGGAGGCCAAAGGCGCATCGTCGTTCTTGCGAGCTGCTTGAGCTTAGAGGAAGCAATCGATCGGATAGATTTTCAGATCCACGTTGAGGCGGCTGTTCCGGGTCTGCGCCCGGAATGCCAAGAATACTCCAAAGCTATCACTGCCCGGATCGAGTTTTATTCCAGGGGTTAATTCGTCAGGCGGGACCAGGACGCCGATGTGCCGGTTGATGGCCGAAATCTCGATCCGCCCCTCCCCCTCGCCGAAATGCCCGCCGAGCTGCGTCACCGTGACTTTGGGCAGGCCGCGGCGCTGATGGCAGACATCCTCCTCCCACAGCTTGGTCTGTTGGACCAGCGGCTTGCCCGGACCATCGGGAATGGCGATATCGGGGAAAGACGGGCGCAGCATCCCGAAGAACTTGCTCTCCTTGGAGTTCGCCGACAGCCGGACCGTCAATGACAGCTCGCCCTTGGCTCCCTTGAGGCGCGAGAGGATCGGAGCATCAGGCTCAGTGGAGACCACCACGTCGATCCGATGGCGAACGCCTAGCTCTGCAGCAGCGCCGAGAGCCTGCCCGAGCGGTGCAAACCCGAGGGCGACGGGGACGAGAGCCAGAAGACGGCAAAGTGTTCGAAAGCGCATGAAGCCCCTTGCAACATCGCGGGGTGACCGATGACCGGCGCGCCGTGCTCAGTGGCGCCTTGATCCAATTCCCGAACTCGTAGCCACAGCAGAACCGCTTCGATCGGACAACGAAAATGGCACCGGGACCAAGCCCCGGTGCCATCGGTTTCGGTGGACCAAGTTGGCGTCTTACGGCGCCAGCTTGATGTTGTTGCGGAAGATCAGGGCATCGTTGGAGAGGTTCACGGCATCGCCGCCGGTCGCCATGATCACCCGCATGTAGTTCAGGAACTTGGCAACTTCGACGTTGCGCGAGTTCGAGACATAGATCACGTCGCCATTCTTCATCATGACCTTGGTGGCGAGGAAGAAGCCGCCGGGATCGCGGAAGTTCACGTTGAAGATGACCGGGATGGTCTCGGAGGTGTACTTGCTGACGTCGATGCCGAGCTGGGCAGCGACATCGCGCGGCTCGCGGCGATACATGTACACGGCAGCCGGATCGGCCTGGCCATCGAGAAGACCGCCCGCCTTGCCCACGGCTTCGCCGAGGTTGATGCGCCATGCATCGAAGTTGAACTCGCCGCTCTGGCCGCTGGCGCCGAACGCCAGGAACTTCTGCTGCTCGCGATAGACGTAGATGCTGTCGTCGGGGCGAACATAGACGTTGTTCTCGGGCGCCATCACGAGATTTTCGAACGGCACGGTGGCCCGCTTGCCGCCACGCTCCAGCATGACCCAGGTCTCGAAGCCCTGGCCCTTGATGCCGCCGGCCCGGGTGATCGCGTCGAGCACCTTGTCCTTCGCGCCTGCCGCGCTCGCGGGATAACGCGCCGGCGAATTGACTTCGCCGAGCACACTGATGAGCTGGGTGCGCTGCGAGGACATCGAAACCACCGCCTGCGGCTCGATGGCGCGGTTGCCGATCTTCTCGATGATCGAGCGCTGGATTTCCACGGCCGTGCGGCCCGCAGCCTTGATCTGGCCGGCATAGGGCACGGTGATGAAGCCATCATTGTCGACCGACTGATCCGGGATCGTCACATAGTTACCGGGACGGACGCCGGCTTCCGCCGGGATGAACAGACCGCCTGCCGCAGCTTCGAAGATGGTGACGCTGACGACGTCGCCGATGCCGAATACGATGCTGGCGGGCGGACGGCGATCGGTGAACACGCCGGCGAGCCCCTTGGGCTCGTGGGTGTGCAGGATCTTCACAGTCGCCGGATTGAGCGGCACCAGCTCGTAGGCCGGAGCGTTTTCAGTCTGAATCTTGTTGTTAACGTCGTCCGTCAGCGGACCCGAGCCGGGATTGGTCGAGCACGCTCCGAGCGCCAAAGCGGCCATCAGAAACGCTGGCTTGAATAAATAAGACTTGGCAAAGGAATGCATGAATCGCGCCCCAGGAGACCCCAATTAGCCCTGATTGGTACGGCCTAGGGGGTGGTGCGACAAGGGTTCCCGGTGGTTAACGGAGCGATCGGTCGGCTACTGTTGCGTGCGGGTCACTCTTTGGGGCTTGGTTTAACCCTTTGTGACCATTTGTTGTATTTCGTGTGCCCGGTCGGCGAGCAAACCGCCCAACTCAAGGGCTCCGTGTGTCGAGCGCGAGGCTTCTTGACCTCTCTCCGCTCTGCTAAGTCTGGGCCGCTAAGGATAGGAACTCCGATTGTCTGGCCTCCTTCTTGTCCCGCTGTTGGCAGGCTCCCTCGTTGGCGCCGCTGATCGCCCATGGGGCTCTGCTACCTCATGCGCTGGCAGCGCGCGGTCCTCGTGCCAGGGCGCACCCGCCGTTGAGGTGGCCGCCCCCACCCCCTCCTCCGTCTGGAAGTTCAGCCGCACCCAGGGAGGCAAGGACGGCGAAAGCTTCGCGGCTATCACGAAGACCGCGGATACCACCCAATCCGATCCGGACTTTGCCGGCCTCATCGTTCGCTGTGCGCCAAAGGGCAAGATGGACGTGCTGGTGGCCTTGATCCGGCCCTTTCCGCCGCGGAGCCATCCCAAGGTCACCATCGCCGCGAGCGGCGGCGGCACCCTGACCTTTGACGCCAGCATGGCGGCCGCAGGCGCCGCGGTGCTGCTGCCCGACGAGGTCTCGGCCTTTGCCGCCGGCAAGTGGCAGACAACGGCCTCGCTGTCAGTGGTGGTCAGGGAAAGCGACAGCGAGATCAAGGGCGTGGTGGCCCTGAACGGCTTGCGGGAGGCCTATCATTCGCTGCTGGCAAATTGCAGCCAATAGGCCAAATTTAGCCATACAGCTTAAGGGTCTTTTTAGGGAGGGGAACCTAGGGTCCGAAGCACGGAGAGTGTTTCGGATGACCGCGCTTTTGATTTTCAGCTTTTTGGTAGGTGCAGTGCTGGGCCAACGCTTTCGCGTCCTGGTGCTGCTTCCGTTGACCTTCGTCATGGTGCTCGCGGCCATCCCGGTCGGCTTGATGCTCGATCTCACCGTGCTCGATAGCCTGAAAGGCGTGGCACTCGCGGCCATCGCCCTCCAGGGCGGCTATCTCTTCGGCTCGGCCGCGCGCTTTGGCCTTGCCGCCGCACGCGCCGCCCGCGTCTTCGGCCGTCCGATCAAGGCCACCCGCTGATCGCGCCGATCAACGCTGCGACGAGCCCGCGCGCAAATGGCCCAAAGTTCAAGGATCTGGGTTCAAGGATCTGGGTTCAAGGTTTAAGCGTTGGACCGACGCAGGCCTCTGTTTGAAAACCACCCGCTCGCTTGTATGGTGACCTGACCGTTTCAGGATTCCCTTCGAGCGCGCCGTTTGTCCCTCGCTTATTTTGCCCTCATCGTTTCCATCGTCTCCGCTTCCACTCTCGAAATCGCCGGCGCCAAGTTCGGTGCACAGCTCGGGACGATGGCCGCCGCGCTAAGCCTGCTGGCAGCCACCGCGAGCGCGCGAAAAGCCGATTACGACCACTATGTCCGCGCGACCTCCTGGGGCCGCTGGATCCCGATCGCGATTCCGCTGTTCATCGCGGCTCAACTCGCCCCGCTTCCACTGAGCTTTGCCCATCCGATCTGGGCCAGCACGCGCGATGCCATAGGCGGCCTGCCGTTCGGACCGATCACGGCCGACATCGGCTTGACCGTAAGCGCGCTGCTGCTGGCGCTTGCAGCGATCTCGTTGCTCGGCGTCACCATCCTGGTGGTCCGCAACCGCAGCCGTGCCGAGCTGGTTCTCTTTGTGCTGGGCGGAGTAACCGCGATCTCCGCCTTGATGTTGGACCTGCATCGGCTCTCGCCGGCACTTGCTGGAGCCGCGCCCTCGGACTTCACGACCACTTTGGCCGGCTTCGGCCTCATGCTCAACCTGGCGGTGATGCAGCTTGCTGCCGAACGGGCCGAGACGCATCACTCGGTCCTTCGCTCGGTGGCGATCGGCCTTGGCGGGCTCGTGGGCGCGCTGGCAAGCGCGCTTGCGGTGTTCGGCCTGTCAGGCACGAACAGCGCGATCGCAGCAGGCTTTGGCATTGTGCTGATCCTGCTGATCCTCGTCATTCGCAGGCTCGACCTATCGCCATTGGCAGCGAGCGCCTTGTCGGCCGCCGCCCTGATCGGAGCGGCGATCGTCCTGTCCTTCCTGTTCGAGAAGGGCTCCGGACCGGTCCTGCTGCGGCTCGTCCCGGATATGGGGGCTGAAACGCGGGCCGCGCTGGAGCGCATGTTGTCCGATACGCGCTGGTTCGGCGCAGGCGCCGGGACCTTTGCTGCGGTGGGCCGGATCTATCAGAGCGATGCCGGAGCCGCTTTGACGGCGCCGTCGACGGCCGCAGCCGTCTTTGCCGGCATGGGATGGATTGGCCTGGTTGCCGCGCTGGCGGTGAGCTCGATCGCGCTGGCGCGCCTGTTCTTCGGCGCCTTGCAGCGCGGACGCGACTCGTTCTTCCCAGCGGCCGCCGCGGCCTGTGTCTTGTTTGCGCTGGTTCAGAGCTTCGCCGGGCCCGGGCTGCTGCGCCCGGCAGCAATTCTGTGTCTTACAGTGATCGTCGGACTGGGGCTGTCGCAGAGCGTCAGCCAATCCGGATCACGATAGAGCGCGGGTGATCAGACCGCGCGATCGCCGAGGGAGGCCCAGTAATTCGGGTTCTTGGGCGACTGAATGCGAACCCAGCGATAGGGCTTCTTCGACCAGGGCATGATGTGGCCGGAGAGATTGTCCAGCACGAGATCGCCGGCGAAGGTGCGCACCACGACCACGAGATGATGCTCGCCCCAGGTGGTCACGACCTCGCTGAGCAGCACCGAGCGCGCCGGAAAGCCCTTGGCAATCAGCTCGTGGCGTTTTGTCACAGCGTAATCGTTGCAGTCGCCGCTGGTCGGATGCAGCAGCCACTTCTCGCCGCGCAGCCCTTCCAGATTGGCCTCGGGGCGGATGGCGGTATTGACCTGCTGGTTGACCTCTTGCATTTGCACCAGCCGCTCCGCCGTAAGCTTCAGGCGTCCGCCCCTGAACACGATGTGCTGCGGCCGCGGCTTGCACTCGTCCTTGTACTTCAGGCAAAACAGCGTGAACGCCATCGGCGCCAGCGTCGGCTGATCGAACTTGATGTACTGGATGGCGCCGCGCAGCCCCAAGGGCGCACCGACGAACGCGGCTTCAGCACGCTGCTGCACCCCTGCAGCAACGACGATGGCGGCCACGGCCGCCAGGAACTTTACAACTTTGCGCATGTCGCGCTCCCCGTTCTTGTTGGGAAGACGCTACGCGAGACGTCTTGAAATACGGCTCAAAGGCCGCGCGATCCTTTAATCAAAATGCGGGCGCGTTGGTCGGAAACAATTAAGAATACCGATGTGTGACTTGTTCTGCTAAGAGCGGACAAGACGTTCCGCTCGTGACGCTGGAAGCGATTCGACCGACCTGATGGGCCTTTCCTCACGCTTTCGAAAGAAGACCAAGCCTCGGCTTCCCGACGGCGTCCGCGTCTATGCCATCGGCGACGTGCACGGCCGCGCCGATCTGCTTCAATCGCTGTTAACCGTCATCGACGTCGATCTGGCCCGCTCCGCTCCCGAGCGGGCCATCCAGGTCTTTCTCGGCGACTATGTCGACCGCGGCCCGGACTCGCGCGCCGTGCTTGATCTTTTGATCGAGCGCTCGAAATCGCACGAGACGGTCTGTCTGAAGGGCAACCACGAGATCTTCCTGCTCGAGGTCCTCAAGGACCCCGCCCGCCTGCAGGAGTGGCGCCACTATGGTGGCCTCCTGACGCTGGTCTCCTACGGCATCACGCCGACGATGAATCCGTCCGCGGAGCAACAGATCGAGCTGATCGAAGGACTGAAGCGCGCGCTGCCGCCCGAGCACCTCGCCTTCCTCCAGCAATTGCCCTCGTCCTTTACCTGCGGCGACTTCTTCTTCGTGCATGCCGGCGTCAAGCCTGGCGTCCCGCTCGAGCGCCAGAGAGATGAGGATCTGCTCTGGATCCGCGAGGAATTCCTCGCGTCCGAGGAGCGCTTCGGCAAATATATCGTCCACGGCCATACGCCGGTCAGCGTGCCCGATATTCGTCCGAACCGCATCAACATCGACACCGGCGCCTATGCGACCGGAAACTTGACGCTGCTGACGATCCAAGGTGATAGTCTGATGGCGATTTAAGGGCCCTGCTCTCGTTTCAATCCCGTGCTCGCTTCGCCCTCACAGGCCTCGTCGATTTCCAATGAACCGCATGTTCCTGCTTCGCGTCATCGGCATCTGCAGCGCCATCGTGCTGGCGCTACATGCCGGCATGGAATTCTACGGCGATCTCATCCGACCGAACTTTCGCGCGAGCGACCTGTTCTCGGGCGAGATTCCGCCCGAGAAGGCCAAGCTGGCGGCCGGCGGTGTCTTGGCATCGGTTTCGCTGGATGGGGACCTGCTCGCGAATTACGCGGCCGCAATGGCCGCTGACGTTCTTCACCGCCCTTCGTCCGATGCCGGCGGACGGGCCAGTGAAAACAAGGCGGCCCAGGCCGCCGTGGTCGCGGCCTTGAAGGTCTCACCGATCAGGCCTGCACTGTGGCTCACGCTCGGCACGCTGCAGGCCCAGGCCGGCGAAGCGGCCACGCCCGCGGTGAAGATGTCCTACTTGACCGGATCGGTGCCGATCGACGTCGCCTTCGCTCGCGTCCGGACCGTGACCTCGAGCGCGGCTGCGACGGACGAGGAGATCAAGCTGCTGGCGCAATCCGACATCCGCTCCGCGCTCGCCAACCGCTCGCGTTACGAGCCGTTGCTGATTGCGGCCTACGTGCAGGCAACTCCGCAAGGCAAGGCGCTGCTGCTCGACACCACGAAAGTGACCGATCCAAAATTCAACGAGATCCTGCGGCGGTACTGAACTTCAGCGCACCGATTTCGGATTGACCGGCACAAAGTCCTGTTCGCGGCGCGGTTGGTCGGATCGCCCCTGATAGACGAACATGCCCTTCTTGGTCGTGACGATGTCGCCCCGCTGCAGGCTGTCGTCGCGGAGAAGGCGTTCGGTCGCGACAAGGTCCGGATCTTCCGGAATTGGCTTGTAGAGCTCGGGATGCTCCCGCCGCTCGCGCGAGACTTCCTTGGCTCGGCGCCGTGCGTCCTCGATCCGCTGCCGCCATTCGTCGCGCGTCACTTCCGGCTCGCTTGGTGGAAGATAGTCGTTGAGCGAGGGCTCCGGCTCGGTCTGAGCGAGACACAAAGACGGACTTGCGAGGCCAAGGCCGAGCGCGCCGGCAACGGTCATGACCGCACGAGCCAGCGCCCCAAACCGCCTTCCGCAGGCGAGCGAATGGTTACTTCGGGCGGTGCGCACGCGGGTCACTCCAAGTCCAGGGCATGAGGACCATCGTTAGCCGCACCAGCCTCATCTCAGGTTCAGACTATACCTTTGCGGATTGCAAGAAAGCCAATTCGCGGGCAGAGTTTCCAC
This sequence comes from Bradyrhizobium sp. TM233, assembly GCF_036247965.1. Lineage (NCBI taxonomy): Bacteria > Pseudomonadati > Pseudomonadota > Alphaproteobacteria > Hyphomicrobiales > Nitrobacteraceae > Bradyrhizobium > Bradyrhizobium sp. TM233. Next base: position 37,954 of record NZ_BTIG01000009.1, read on the forward strand.
TTTAGCTCCGAGGATTTCAGCACGTGGTTCGCAGCATTGCCCCCTTGGCTCTGGTCATCTGCTTCGCAACGCAATCGGCGACGGCCGGCCAGATCGAATACCCGCAAGTCATCCATACGCAATATGAGGCGGTCGATCAGAAGGCCGGCGGTCACTTCGTCCTGTGGTCCGAGCGGGAGAAGATCTTCTACGGCCTCGACCAGAAGCTCTTTCCCGGCGCCCGTTACGTCGATATCACCCAGGTCACCCCGAGCGTAGGCTCGATCACGTTGACTTACGTTGAGGTCCGCACGGTTGGCAGCACCACCTCGGACTATCTGTACCTGGCCGGAAATGTGCGCTTCCGCGTCAGCGGAATGACACTCAAGGCCAGCAATTTCCCTGCCGGCGGCGGGATGGCACCGAACGGGCAATAATCGGACAGCTGGCTTGGCGCCGTCGGGAGCCCTTCCTCAAAAAATCGAAAAACAACCCCATGCACAGTAGCCGGCATCAGCGGAATCAACGACTTACGCCTTTTCCGAAACTCGAATTGACGCGTCGGGCAAAACAGGCGCAGGATGGCATGGTGCCGAGAAAGTCAGACGGATGATTTGGTGGACCCGAGATCGGCGTCATAGGATCGACTCGAGGGCCGCAGATCTGCCCTAAGGCCTCGTTAGATCATTGCAGCTAGCTTTCGACATCCCCTCGTGGAGTTGCCGAGAATGCGTGCAAGGCCGGTATTGCTGTCAGGTGTTGCCGTCGCCATGTCCTGCCTCGCGGCGCAGGCGAGCCCACTCTGCATCAAGGAACGGACGCCGTTCGCGTTGTCGCACGACACGGTGAAATGGACGATGTCGATCGCGCCTGGGACGGCTTGTATCCAGGGACTGCGTTGGTCCTACATGCAGATCTTCAACGTATCGGTCGTGAGCGGACCCACACGGGGACAATTGGCGGTGGTCGGGTCCGGCTTCCGCTATTCGGCGGACAACGGAATACGCGGCACCGACAAGTTCACGCTGCTGATCTCTGGCACGAACCGGCGCGAGCCGGGGACGTCGACCCTGGAGGTCGAAGTCAACCCGCAATAGCTGCCCTCGACATTTGCGGGGCCTCTGCACGCCTAGCGACGGCTCGACCCGCTGCCCCGGGTTCTGCTCCCGTAGTAAGGGCGCGCGCGTCCGCCGCCGGTCGTCACGGGGGGCTCGATCCGGCTTGGTATATTACGCGTGGCGTTGGGGGGCGCGGGCTGCGACGGATTGACAATGATCACGTTGCGGTTGGGCGTCGATGGATCGTTGACGCCCTGGGCCCAGGCAGCGGCGGGCACAAGCAACGCAATGGCGATCAGAACTGGTCGTTTCATACGATATCTCCCGAGCATGAACGTCAGGGAGGCGATCACCGTTCCTTCACGGTTCGTTGGGTGAACCTTAGCGGGGGACGGCAACCAGCTTGCCATCGCGCCAGACGCCTTGGGCCGACTTTCCGGCCGGAAGCCCCGTCACATGCCGGACCGCGGTCGGCCGGGACGCCGCTTGGGTGGTTTGCGCCTTCTTCGTCGGCGTCGTGATGATGCTGGAACTCGTGGTGTTGGCCTGATCCTTGATCCCTTGCGCAACGGCAGGCGAAGCCAGGAAGGTCAAAACCGAGAGGACTGTCAGAACGCCGCGCATGGTCGAACACCGGAAAGAGGGGCTTGGCGAAATGTCACAGGTTTCCCCCTAAAAGCAAGCACCTTCAAAGGACCGAGAGGGGACGTCTGCAGACCCGGTCATCAGCGGGAGAGCTCCTCGATCGCGAGGTCTCACGCGGAAAAACCTAGCGAAATAGCCCTATCCGGGCTACTTGATCGGCCTTGATGACCGACTCCGGTGAAACTGCGGCCAACGCTCCCTCGACGCAACAGATCAAAGCCGGGTTTATCCGTCTCCTGTCGAGCCGAATCCGCGCCGTGTCCGACGATCCCCAGCAGATACGGGAGATCGTCTATGAGCTGGCGCGCGTCAAGCTTCTGGAGCAATTCACCCACGCCGACGCGCGGGAATCTCGCGAGCTTCAGCAAGTCCTCGAACGTGCCATCAAGGAGGTCGAGCGCACCTTCGAGCGTAGCGCCGCGTCCGAGCCGCACAAAATTGTCGCGGCAACCGCCGCTCCGGTCCCTACCCCCACTCCCCCGCCCATTCCGATGTCGTCACCCGTTTCGGCTTCGCCGCCTACTGCAAAGGACGCGGAAGCACTGCGCCGTCCCGCGGCTTCGCCGCGATCGCCGGATCAACTCAAACGGAGCGGCGCCTTCACCTTTCTGGTTCGACTGACCGGCATTCTCCTGCTCATGGCCGGCGCCAGCACCGCGGTGATCTATTGGCCGCGTTTGAGGACGCACGTGTCCGCACTGTCACAATTGGCGCTGCCATCCGAGCGCGCGCCGAGCAACGCCGAGCCCCGGCCGACCGCAGCCTCGCCCCAGCCGGAGAGCGTGACTGTTGAACGAGCGCCCGACAGCGCAAAGGAGCCGGCACCACCTGCACACCCCTCCATGCCTTTGCCCACGACCTTCGGCGTCTACGCGCTGAACGAGGGGCAACTGCAGGAATTGAAACCCGTCCCCGGAAAGATTCCGGACCGCCGCGTTGCGATCTCGGCGGCCATCAACACGCCGAGTGCAACGACCCTGACAAGCGGCGATGTCAGCTTCATCGTGTTCAGACCGGACGGAAGCATCGAGGCAAGCGTGACCGAAGTTCGAGTCGTCGCAAAGGTGTCCCGGTCGATGGGCATCGATGCCTCCGGCAAGGCCGCCATGGTCAACGCGGGCGATTCCTGGGTCATTCGCAGCATGTCCTTCCCCTACAAGGTAGGGCCGGTCGAGGATCAGCCGAGGATGCTGCTGCTGCAACCGGAGCAGGACGGCTTCACGCTTTCGCCGGGCCGCTACGTCGTCGTCGTCAAGGGCATGGGCTACGATTTCACCGTGGCCGGGACCGTCACCGATCCCAACCAATGCGTCGAACGCATCAATGCGGCGAACGGCGCGTTCTATTCTCCCTGCCCGCCGCCGCGGCGTTAGCCGAGCTTCGATTTTCTATCTTGACGGCTTGCTGTCCTTGGACGCCTCCGCCGGCGCGTCGTCGACCTTGCCGTTGTTGGCGACGCATTTTTGGAAGTATTCGCGCTTGTCCTTGGCCGTTCCCTTGAGACTTCCGGCCGCGGGGTTGCCGACTTGCTTGGGCGGAAAAGCCTTGGCCACCGCCGCGTCGCATGCCCGCGCCACCTCGGCGGTAATGGCCGACGCCGTTGCCGGCGCAGCCAGGGCCAACACGCACGCCAATCCAACCAACCTTCGCATGTTTCTGATCGGCACCTTGTTGCTCCCTCGAACCGTGAATGCTTGCCGGAACCATAGCAAAAAGGATCGAAGCGCCAAACGGCAAAGCGACGCCGAATTGTCACGCGGTCTGCCTGTGCGTCTCGAAGGATGGCCGCAGAGCGCGTAGCGAGATCCCCAATACTAGCTGTTGAGCTGCGGCGGCTTGAAATCCGGAAAACGCGTGAGCATTGCGGTCTTGACGAACTTCAAATGGGCAATGGTGCTTGCCAACTCCTTGAGCCGCCGCTGGCCGTTGGAGATGTCCGCCGCGAAGAGATCTTGGTGATGGTTGTCGAGCGCCTCGCGCTCGAGATACTCGTCGGTGCCGTTTCCGAAGGTGACGGAAGCACGCGCAAGCGCGTCATCGACACGCCGACTGAGCCCGACCTGCTCCCTCTCCGCATCTCGTAGCGCTGTGTCGATGGCGACCATGACAGCATCGACCCTCGCGCGGTCGGTCTCCGCATCACGCTCGGCGGAGCGGGCTTTGAAGCCCTTGTCCTCACGGCGGGAGCCGAGAAGGTTGTGCGCGCGTGCTCTCAGGAACAGCTGAAACATGTGGGCCATCCCCATTTTCGAGATCTAAGCCGCTACCATCGGTCAGGCATAGTTAACAAAGCCTAAATCCTGCATCCGCCCCGCCTGGCTTTGTGCGATCCACACCCGCCAGGCTCCTTCGTGCTTGGAATAGAGCTCGAGCCACCGAACGTCGTCAACCGCGGCCGCTCCCTTGCCCGCGCGGGTTTCGGCCACGATTTGGACCGTCTCCTTCGGTGCAAGATCCAGCGCCTCGAATTCCGCCGTCTCGTCCAGCGAAAGGCCTATCAGAACACGATGCCCCTGCGCGTCAACAAAATACCTGCGCGGCGCGTTGTGCCGTTGATCAATCATTCGAATGACCCTCGTTCATGATCCAAGGACCAGGAAGATCTTCCAGATGCCGGCCATAGCTAGAAACAAACGCAATCAAAATGAGGGCGCAAGTCGTCGCGCCCAGCAACGCAATCAGCCACGTCATTTACGCCTACCCGCGCGGCCTCCAAAATCGAAGGCCCAAGCTCACCATGAACTGATCCGTCTTAGGTTGCCTTTCCAGAGCGCTCAAGGGCGGCGACAGATTAACCTAACCACACATGGTTATTCGACGTCGCCACGACCGGCATTCCGTTGGGCGGCGCGCGCTTTGCGGTCACGATGGCCGCTGGGGCCGACCGGCTTCCATCGAGGCGGGAGTATAAGGTGCATAAAGACGATATCGTGCCGATCGCTTCCGCGAGCGCCACGCCCGTACGCCATAGCCGCAGCCAAAGCCCGCTGCGAAAATCGATATCAAAACCAAGGCAGCTAACATTGGAATGTTCCCACGTTTGCCGGAACGTTCCTCCCGCGCTCATTTTCGTCTTTTCGTTGCGTCAACTTCAAGATCGTGACCGCTGAAAATTTAGTCAGACGAACATGAAGTTTGTGCAACGTGATGCATGAAGATTGGTCGGCACGGCGAGGGCACAGAGCGCAGAGAAAGAGGCTCGAGTTCTTTTTACCAGAACTCGGCAGGCCGACACCATGAACCCTCGTTCATCTGGCGTTTCAAACGTTGACCGGCGCGGCTGAGAACGGCCGTCGAAAGGCGCGCATCGGATTCACCAGCGAAATACCGTGGTTATACGGAGCGTCGCGCGTCGATTTCATCGCGGTAAGGTTGAGCGGTTAGCTTAATCCGCGTTGTTTGTTGCGAAGTCTCACCGATCGCATATCCATCTTCGCACCGGGTTTCCCCAAGCCCGGCCCCACCCAAGCAAAGCCGTCGAGCGAACATGGGTCGCTTGGCGGCTTTGTCGTTGTGTCGACAAGAGGATCATTTCGGTTATGGCGCGCAAGCCCTGGTCGTTCAAAGAAGACCGCCGGCTCATGGAGCTGGCCAAGTCTTCGGCTTCGCTGGAAGAGGCGGCGAAGGTTCTCGGACGCTCGCCTGATGCGATCAAGCGCATGGCATTGCGGCTTGGTCTTTCGCTGAAGCCGAAGGCGGGCAAAAAGAGCTAGGCTCGGAAATGCGACGGTGCTCGCCTTGAGCCTCGCAGGACGACCTCCCGCGCTGCGGTGAATGACGATCGACCTCGCTGACGAGGCCAGCAGGTCACTCCAAATGGCTCAGCGGTCACGCCTTCGCAGATGCAGGCGTCAGCCCACCCAAACGAGTCTGCTCGTCAACGCCTGACCGAACGAGCCGACGAACTTTGCGGGGTCTTGAAGACGTTCGGCGGATCCCTCGGCCAGCGCCGCACCACGCTTTCGAAGCAGCCATTCTTCGAAGCAGACATTCTTTCAGAGCAGACGTTCTTCAGAGCCGGTATGGCTTTGTCTCGCCGGGACGGAACCAAACTCACGTTCGCGTGTTAATTCCAGTCCCACAGCGAGGTCTGGCAGTGCTCCACTTTGCCATTTCCGCGGTTTTGGTTTGGCTGGCGATCAACATCGCCTTCGTGGTGCTTCGGTTGCGGGCCATCCGCCGTCCCTCCACGCCCCACATCCAAGGGTCCAGCCTGCCTTATCCGGAGGCGATTCCCCTTCGCCACCGGCCCGGACAGTGAGCCTCGATCGAGCGTCCTGGAGCGGACTTCGTCCGGCCCGTTTAGCCTAGTTGTTCGTCTTCTTCTGGGAGCCCATCCCTGGGCTGGTTCCGTAGCTCGGCGTTCCCGTTCCCTTGAAAGCCCCACCCATGGTGTCCGAGCCGGAATTGCTGCCTGTGCCGCTGCGGGTCGCAGAGGTGGGCTGAGTGCCTGACGGCCTATCCTTGGTTCCCTGGGCCGAGGCCGCGGAGCTCCCGAGGGCCAACGCGAGGAGGAATAGGCTTACCGTTCTGGTCATACTACACAACTTTCCATGCTTGAGGTCGCAAGACCATTCGTCAGGCAACCGCTGGGATCGGGCCTTCGGGCGCCGGTCTGGCCGTTAAACCCTATCTTAGCCCCCTCTGGCTAGGATCATTCGCAAGATCAGTCCCCAGCCTCTCCTGAATTCCTCCCGGACCGGATGAGACTCCAGCGATCGAACCTTCCATTTGCGGCGCTCGTTGTTGCGAGCATGATGGCGTTCGGGCTGGCGGGCCATTTTGCGGCGGACGGCGTCATTCGCCACCAGCAGGCGCACCAACTGAACGAGCTGACCGAGGTCGTTCTGCGCCGCTCCGAACTTGCGGTCGATTTTGCCGCGGCCAGCCTGGACGAGCTTGCCAAGCGCGATCTTGCCAGCTGCAAGCCGGCAGCGCTGCAAGCCATCCGGCTCCACGTCTACCAACGCTCGGCGATCAAGGACGTCCGTCTCGTCAACCCGGACGGATCGGTGATCTGCTCGGCCTATTCCGAGACGCTCGAGTTCGACAAGGGATGGGCGGATCGCCGCGACATGCTGCCCTCGCACGACAAGAAGCTCTCGCTGTTCCGCGTGGAGCAGTTCGGCGGCGACGCGTTGGGCGTGCTCAGGGACGTCAATCGCAGCTCCGCGCTGGTCGCCATCGTCGGCATCAACGCCGGCCTGTTCGATCTCATGCCCGCCGAGTTGCGGGCGCACAGCGAGGTGATCCTCGCCTTGAGCAATGGCGAGAAGCTCGGCGAATTCCGGCTCGATGCCGACAGGTCCCTGCCAGGGCCGATCAGCTTCGACAGGCATTCCACGCGCTTGCCGCTTCACGCCACGATCCGGCTCGAGCATGCCGTGCTTTCGAGCTGGAACAGCGAGGCTTATTGGCCGGCGCTCGCGGTGGCCCTTGGACTTGGTGCACTCTTCGGCATCCTGCTGGCACGCAGCCGCCGGATGGAAGGGCCGGTCGCCGATCTCGATCGCGGCCTCGCGGCCGCCGAATTCAGGCCATACTACCAACCCATCTTCGACCTCAGGACCGGCCGGATCACGGGCTGCGAGATTCTGGCGCGCTGGGTTCGTCGGGACGGCTCGGTGGTGCCGCCGATGAACTTCATTCCGCTGGCCGAATCCAGCGGGCGCATCCAGGTGATGACCTGGCAGATCCTGAGATCAGCGCTCGCCGACCTGCAGGGCGTGTTGAAGGCGGACAAGACCTTCAAGATGTCCTTGAATGTCGTGCCCAAGCACCTGCTGAGCGCCGGCTTCGTCGAGACGCTGCGTCGCACGGTCCTGACGGCTCGTGTCTCCGCACGCCAGATCGTGGTCGAGGTCACCGAACGCGACGAGCTCGACGATCTCGCGCACGCCGCCGCCGTCGTGGCCGAGCTGCGCGACCATGGCTTCCGCGTCGCGATCGACGACGTCGGCGTTGGTCACAGCGGCCTGTCGCGGCTGAAGGGACTCGGCGCCAACACGATCAAGATCGACAAGTTCTTCGTCGACACCATCACCGTGGATGCATCGACCACGACGATCGTCGAGATGTTGGTCGCGCTGGCCAGGGACTTCCGCATGACGGTCGTAGCGGAAGGAATCGAGACGGAGGAGCAGCGCCGCGCCCTGATCGCCTCCGGCGTCGAGGAAGGACAGGGCTATCTCGTCGCCGCACCGCTGCCCTTTGCGAAATTCAGCGAGCTGGTCGATTCACGCCGCCACTCCGCATCCGCAGCGCCGGCCGGCGACGTCCTCGTCGCCTGACCATCTTCGCCGGACTGCCTCCGGGCCGGCGATGGCGGCCAGGTTTTGGGCAGCCCGCGCCGCCGGAAGAACGACGAGGCGCTTTAACGATGTTCTCGTCTTTCGAAGCGGAATGGCCCTCAAACGGCTATGGTGGGCCATGCGTCGAAATCACCTCATTGCAGCCGCGGGAATCTGTCTTGCCCTCATCGCCTATGCCACCTTGGCAAGGCTGGCGGGGCGGCCGGCGCTGATGGGGCATCACGAGGCCTACTGGATCGTCGTCATCGAGCGCTTCAGCGCCTATGGCCTCTTGGGCTTCCTGCTGGCCTTCCTGTTGCCCGGCCGGCTCGCTTTGGCCTGCTCGCTCGTCATCGCAGTCGCAATGGGGCTGGAAGTCCTGCAAACGTTGACCCCCGATCGTGATCCGGGTTTCCTTGATGTGCTGCAGAAGGCGGCAGGAGGCACCGTCGGCGTCATCCTCGCCCAGACGATCCTGGCCTTCTTACCTCGGCCGCCAGCCTGAGGCCCACGGCGCTGACAACTTCTTCAGCGCAAAGCATGATCCGGAAAAGTGCGCAGCGGTTTTCGAAAAGATCATGCTTAAGCAACAACCTAAAGCGTGATGACGATCCATCCTAATCGCATCGCGCTTTAGGGCGACATCTCTCCTACTTCATCATCTGCCCGCGCAATTCGCCGCCTGGGTTCGCGGCCGTATGAATGTTCGCGTACCATTTGCCGGCCAACAGGTCCGCCGCCTGGGCATCCGTGAGCGTGGCGCTGCCTTGGATGGGACTCTGGACCGTCTTGAAGGGCAAAGCGATGCCGGCGTTCTTGCCCGCTTCACTGGGACCATGAAAATGAGCCCCCATCGCCGGACCAGTCAGATTGGCAAACGTAATCGCATAGGTCAGGACTTTGGTCTGGGTGTCGAACGCAGCCTCGGCCTTGCCTGAACCGGAGGAGCCGTTCGGAGGCACTTCATTGCTGCCCTTGAGGTCGGCCTGCAGCTTGACGACCTCCGCACGTGACGGCGCGGTTGTGACGATCAGCAGCCCGCCGAGCATCACCGTTCCCAACAGTGTCACGCCGACCCGATACCTGGCTTTCCTCATGGCATTCTCCTACAGGCTCTGTGGCCCGCTGCGGTTGAAACCCCGGCCCCGGCTTGAAATTCCGGAGACGAGTCTATGCCTGATTCGCCAAAGGCTATCGGAGATACCACCGGGGTCGCTGTCGCCGCCGGTCCGAGGGTATCGCGCGAAGCGGGCTACGCTGCCCCGCGCTCGCGGAACCCGGTCGGGGCCAGGAGTTCGGCCATCTGCCTGTGCGTGCTCTGGAGCGCGGCGATGGCGCCGTCGAGATCGAAATCCGCCTCGCGAACGGACGCGAAGAACCTGGCCGTCAGCGCGAGGTCAAGCTTGACGCGCGTTGCGCCGTCGCGGCTCTTGCGACGGTCGAGCGACAGATGGATGGCCCGTAGTCTGGCTTCTGCCGGCGTACAGCCGCTGAGTGTCGCCAGTTCGTCGTATGTCATCCAGATCTGAGGCATGTTCTCGTCCGTCCTTGATTGCCGCCTCATCCTAGATCTCTGCGCCTAAATGCACCGTTGCCGCGCCGCGGTCGCAGCCCGCTTCGCGGCGATAGCGTCAACGCAAGACTAAGATACGGAAGGCCTGGAAGGCGCAGGAAATTGGCGCGGCCGCGAACGGCTGTCGAGGCCCTTGGGCAATTTGTCATTGAGCTTCACGACGGCGCCTCGAGCCTCCGTCGCCGGCGCATCTTCCTGGCTGTAGATCAGCGTCACCTCGAACATCACGTCGGGCGCTTCCCTGGCCGTTCCGGAGCAGGTCGCCATCGCACCGGTGCACACGCCCGCGAGACGGACCTCGACCTCGTCCAGACCGAACACGGTCGGCGGCCCCTCGGCATACCGCCGCGTGGTCAGGACGGCCGTGAAGCGCTGGTCGTCACCGAACTGATAGGAGCCGCCATAGGTGAAGAAGCTGTCGCTGCCGGAAATCCGTCCGTCCGCCAGATGCACGATGCCCGTACCCTGGCCGCGCGGGGTTCTGAACCAGGCCGCATATTTGCCGTCTCTCATCATGGAAACATCCGCCGTAGAATTCACTGGTATTTGCAACCAACTCTGGGGCGCGACAATGACCGACACGGCGAGTATTCCGCGACGGTTAACGCCCTGCAAAGCCAACCCGTCAAATTGCCACCGCAGCACGCGGCGACGCCGTCAGAACAATTCTATGCCGTCATCCGCGGTCTCGACCGCCTCGAGGCGGCGCGTCGCGGCAGTCGATGCCAGTCCGAGCGCTTGCAGGAATTCACGATGAACGTCCCGCTCACGCTCCATCGTGTAGCGCGCGAAGAGATCGTCGAGGATCGCCTGATCCTGCAGCTCCGGCTGTAGCCGCTGCGCGCCCGTGCTCGCAGTCTCGAGCCGCGTGGCGACCGCAGGCAAGGCTGCGGAGCTTTCGCCGAGCCTGGTCATCAGGCCCTGAGCCGAATTCATCAGCCTCTCGAATTCCGCGCCTTCGTCGACGAGCCGGCTCATCAGCTTGCCGAGCCGTTCGTTGCCGGCCTCGACCTCGCGTAGCGCCTGAAGGATCTGCGGCTCGAGCTTGGCAAGCTGGGTGGGGTCACCCTGCACGCGGAGCTCCTTCAGCTCATTGGCCGAGCTCTCGATCCCGTCGAGCACGGGCCGGAGGCGCCCGGCCCCCGCGGAGACCTGGTCGGCGGTGGCCTTGAGCTCGTTGGCGATGACGACGAAGGCACTGCCGCGGCTGCCGAGATGGCTCGCCTTGAGGCCGGCATTCATTCCGATCAGCGTGATGTCGACGGTCGCCTCGGCAAGCCCGGCGATCGCCTGGCGAAATTTCGTCAGCGTGTCCTCGACGATCGCGAGCGCCTCGTCGACCGAGCGGCCCGCGCTTTCGCAGGTGGCGATCAGGGTCGATGCGTGCGCCAGCGTCTGCTTGATGCGCGTCAGGAACGACGACGAGCCGCCCTCCTCGCCGCCGAACAGCGTGCGGCCGTGGCCGACGACGCTGCCCGCATCGTGCAGGATCGCAGTCAGCGCGCCGACGATCTGGCCGACGTCGCCGCCGAACTCGCGCTGGGCATCCCTGAGCTGGGCCGCCTGCAACCGGCAAATCGCACCCACGCCGTCATCGCTCGTAACAGGCGCGGGAACGAGGCTCTGCGCCGGTCCCGACGCAAGGCCGAGACCGTGGGACACGTGCTCGAGACGCTGACGCGTGCTGTCGCCCGCCTGCAGCGAGATGATCGCGCTGCCGACCGCCTCGGCGATCTTCCTGGTGCTGGAGCTGGCGCGGTCGGCCAGGTGGCTGCTCTTGCTGCGCTGGTCGCGTAACCCGGAATAGGCCGCGCCGAGCTCGGCGCTCTCCGACATCAGTTGGGCCCGGTACCGGCTCTCGAACTCCTTTTGCCGGCCGGAGGCGGTGGCAACCGCCTCGGACAGGCGCTGCTGGTCGCGCGCGCAGCCTTCAATCGAACCCTGCACGGCCCTGCCGAGATCATAGGCCTCCTGGGTGAAGGCGAGAAAGCCCTCGCGGTCGCCGTCGAGCGAGGCCGCCTCGATCCGGGCGCTGCGCGCGATGATGGTGATCATCTGGATGTGCTTGAACAGCGGCTTGAGCAGCGAGGACGCCTCGGCCGTGCTCTTGCCGATCGTCTCCAGCAGGGCGCTCTCCGCCGGCAGCGCCTGCGCCAGCTCGCTCAGCCGCGCGGCGATCTCCTGCAGCGCCGTTGCGGCACCCTCGATCTCGGCGCCGGAGAGCTCGCCCGAGAGCGTAGCTAAGCCCTGGTTCAGCTCCTTGAAGATGAGGTGGCCGCGTCCGAGTTCCTGACCGACGCGCGCAAAGACGTCCTCGATGCGCGAGGAGACGTCCTCGATCGCGGTGGTTGCCTCGGTGAGCGTGTTGGCCGGAACGGGCGACATGGCCATCAACCCGCCACCGCGGCGTGCCCGGCCTGATACCAGAGCATGATCTCCCGCGGGATGTGATGCAGCGAAACGACCTTCTCGACGCCGCCATGGGCGATGGCTTCCTTGGGCATGCCGAACACCACGCAGCTCTCCTCGTCCTGCGCCCGCGTCGAGGCGCCGAGCTTGCGCATCTCCAGCATCCCGCGCGCGCCGTCGTCGCCCATGCCGGTCATGATGACGCCGAGCGCATTGGCGCCGGCATGCTGGGCCGCCGAGCGGAACAACACGTCGACTGAGGGGCGATGCCGCGACACCGGCGGGCCGTCCTTGATCGCGATCTGGTAGCGCAGACCGATGCGCTGGAGCAGCATGTGCCGGGCACCGGGCGCGATATAGGCGCAGCCCGGCAGCACCGGCTCACCGTCCTCGGCTTCCTTGACCCTGATCTGGCAGACGCCGTCGAGGCGCTTGGCAAAGGCCGCGGTGAAGCCTGCCGGCATGTGCTGGACGATGAGAAGCGGCGGACAGTGGGGCGGCAGCATCTCGAGGACGTCGTTGAGCGCCTCGGTCCCGCCGGTCGACGCACCGATGCAGACGATGCGCTCCGTCGTCGGCCGAACCCTGCCCTGCACCGGCGGCGGGATGATCGCGTCGGCGGTCAGCTTCTTCTCGATGGCCCGGCGTTCGGCACGCGGGCGCACCCGCGCGCGCGCAGCCGACTTCACCGCCTCGCGCAGCCGCGTCGAGCATTCGAGCAGCGCCTGGCGTGTGTCGATCTTCGGCTTGGGCACGATGTCGACCGCGCCCGCCTCGAACGCCTCGAACATCACGTTCGAGCCTTCTTCAGTGAGCGAAGAGCAGATGATCACCGGGATCGGGCGCTGCGCCATGATCTTGCGCAGGAACGTCATGCCGTCCATGCGCGGCATTTCCAGGTCGAGGATCATGACGTCGGGGATCTCGTTCTGGAGACGCTTCGCCGCCACGAACGGATCGGAGGCCGCCCCCATCACCTCGATATCGGGGTCTTCGTTGAGGATCGTCTGCAGGATTTGGCGCACCGACGCCGAATCGTCCACGATCAGGACGCGAACCTTCTCCCTCGGCATCTTGGTTGCGCTCCGGCTAGACCTGGAAAATGGTTGGCTGAACCTGCTTCAGCCCGGGCACGGCACTGTGAATCATCGATTCCGAATGTCCGACCAGCAAATAGCCGCCCGGACGCAAATGGCTGCACAATTGCTCGACCACCTTGCGCTGGGTTTCGCGCTCGAAATAGATCAGGACGTTGCGGCAGAAGATGATGTCGACGTCGCGATCGACCGGATAGGACTTGTCCATGAGGTTCATCCTCATGAAGTGTGTCGCGCGCCGCAGCTCGGGTACGACCCGCACCTCACCGCGCGACTTGTCCCGCGACGTCGAAAAATATCGTTTCACGAATTGCTCCGGCACCGGGCCGAGCACGTCGCGCGTGTAGATCGCCGTCTTGGCGAGACGCAGCACCGCGGTCGAGATGTCGGTCCCGAGAATGCGGTACTGGAAGCGCGAGCCGCTCCGCGTCATGTCGTCCAGCACCATCGCGGTGGTGTAGGCCTCCATGCCGGTGGAGCTCGCCGAGCTCCAGATCTTCAGGTTCGCGTTCTTGCGTCCATGCGACTTGAGCAGGCCGGGAATCGCGACGTCGCGCATGAAGGTGAAGTGCTGCGGCTCGCGGAAGAAGTCGGTCTTGTTGGTCGTCACCACGTCGATGAGATGGGTGAGCTCGGTATCGAAATGATCCGCCTCGAACAGGTTCTCGACATATTCGTTGAGACCGGAGAAGTTGAGCGCGCGCACGCGCTTGTGCAGCCGCCCCTCCAGCATCAGCCGCTTGCCCTGCGGCAGCTTGATGCCGACCTGTCCCTCGATCAATTCGGCGATGGTCCGGAAGTGGCGGTCCGACAGATGCACGGCGGTATCCTGTACGGCGGGCATCATGGCCGCCGTCCCCGGTCCGCGACGGCGACCTGCACTGAATGTCGGGCCGTACGGGCCATCTCGAATCCTACGCGTTTAAACAACCGCTGAAAGAAGACCGGTCCACCGTCCCAGGGCAGACCGGCCCGCAGAAATCCTAGCGCTGGAAATCGGCGTCCCGATCGTCCTCGCCGTCATGCATGTCGAACGCAAAGCCGCCGCCACCGGCAACCTTCACGGCGCGCGCCGGCCGGGCCTGCACGATCTTTTTCGCCGGACGCTCGGCAGCCGCCATGGTGGCCGCCTTGGCGCGCAACTGGCTCACCGCCCGATCAATCGGCGCCGGCGCCTGGCTCTTCGCGCCCTGCTCGATGCGGAAATAGGCGATGGTGGACTGAAGCTGTTCGGCCTGCGAAGCGAGCTCCTCAGAGGTCGAGGACACCTGCTCGGACGCGCTGGCGTTCTGCTGGCCGACCTTGTCGAGCTGCTGGATCGCCTGGTTGATCTGGGCCGAGCCGACGTCCTGCTCGCGGCAGGCCGCGGTGATCTCCTCGACCAGCTCGGCGGTCCTCTTGATGTCCGGGACGAGCTTGGACAGCATCGCGCCGGCCTCCTGGGCCACCTTGACGGTGTCGGTCGAGAGCGTGCCGATCTCGGCCGCGGCGGCCTGGCTGCGCTCGGCGAGCTTGCGCACCTCGGAGGCGACCACCGCAAAGCCCTTGCCGTGCTCGCCTGCGCGCGCGGCCTCGACCGCGGCGTTGAGCGCGAGCAGATCGGTCTGGCGCGCGATCTCCTGCACGATCGTGATCTTCTCGGCAATGGTCTGCATCGCATTGACGGCGCGGCCGACCGCGGCACCGCTGGCCTCGGCGTCCTTGGCCGACTGCGCGGCGATCTTCTCGGTCTGGTTGGCGTTGTCGGCGTTCTGCTTCACGTTGGAGGCCATCTCCTCCATCGAGGAGGAGGCTTCCTCGGCGGACGAGGCCTGCTCGGTCGCGCCCTGCGACAGCTGCTCGGCGCTCGCCGAGAGCTCCTGGCTGCCGGCGGAGACGTTCTGCGCCGCGGTCAGGGCTTCAGACACGATCTGGCGAAGCTTCTCCACCATGCGCTCGAGCGCAAGGCCCAGCGTGTCCTTGTCCGACAGCGGCTTGGCTTCGATCGTGAGGTTGCCCTGCGCGATCTCGTTGGCGACGGCCGCGGTGGCGTTCAGATTGGCGGTCATCGCGTTCAGGGATTTCACGAGATCGCCGATCTCGTCGTTGCTGGACGTATCGATCTTGTGGCTGAGATCGCCGATCGCGACGGCATCCGCCAGCCCGACGGCCTTGGCGAGGGACCGGCCGATATTGAGCGAGATCCAGACTGCGCCAATCGCGGCAACGATGAGCGAGACGATGACGAGGACGATCAGAATCAACTGGGCGCGACGGCTGTCTTCGTTGGACTGCACGGCCTGCTCGGCCATCTGCCTCTTCGTATTGGCGACATAGGCTCCCATCGCCTCCGTCGCATCTGCAACCACCTTGCGCCCGTCACCCATCGAGCGCTCGGTTGCCTTGGTCTTATCGGTCTTTGCCAGCCTGATCGTCTCTTCCTGATAGACGTTCATTCTGGCGTAGGCGCTGGCGAAGTTGTCGAGCAGCTTCCTGCCGCCTTCGCTGGCGAGGGCATGGACCTCGTCCCTGATCTTCATGGCCTCATCGCGGAGCTTGGCCGCGTTCGCCGCGAATTCCTCGGCCTCGCCTGCCGTTCCCAGAATTGCGTTCTTTTCCGCCCTGACCTGCTGCCAGATGATCTTTTCGACCTCGGCTGCTTTCTCCATCCGCTTGGCGCGAAGCACCATGGAATCTGCGGTCGCGGCCATGTCGGACAACTTCATGTAGCTCACGGCGCCTGCTACCATGAACAGAAGAATGACGACGCCAAACGCGCTGGCGAGCTTGGCTTTGACGGTGAATCTCATTTTCAGTCTCGTTGGTTCGGATTGGGGTGCTTACGCGTGACCACGCTTCACTCTTGCAAACTCAGGCGGCGCGAGGCGCATCTGTTGCCGTGTCGCGGCCTTCCGGAACTTCGTCATTGGCCATCAGCTTGGCGAGATCGAAGATCACGACGAACTTCTCGCCCTTGCGGCCGATGCCGGCGGCATAGTCCGATTGCCATTTCCCGCCGACCTCGGGCACGGGCTCGATCGCCTGCTCGTCGATGTCGGTGACCTCGAACACGCAGTCGGCGACGAAGCCGACGCCGACCAGGCGGCCCTTCATCGGCACGTCGAGGATGATGATGCGGGTCGCTTCGGTGGCGGCCACGCTGGGCAGGCCGAGCTTGTTCCTGAGATCGACGATCGGATAGCCGCTGCCGCGCACGTCGATCATGCCGAGCAGAAAGTTCGGCGCGTGCGGAAGCCGCGAGATCGGCCGCATGTCGAGAATCTCCCGGACGTTGCGGATGCTGATACCGAACGTCTCGCCGGCGAGCCCGAGCGTCAGATATTGCGAGGTTGCGGCCATGATGCAGTCCAGGATTCCAGATTGGAAATGGGCACGGTCCGGCACAAGGCCGGACCGGTTGATCAGCGTTGGAACTCGGCGTCGCGATCGTCTTCGCCGTCATTCATGTCGAAGGCGAAGCCACCGCCACCGGCGACTTTCATCGCGCGTGCCGGCTTGCGGGCAGGCACCGGCTTCTTCATGCCGCGATCGGCGGCCGCCATGTGCGCAGCCTTGGCCCGGAGCTGACCGACGGCGCGGTCGATCGGCTCGGCTGCCGCCTTCTCTCTGCGCGCAGCCTCCTCGATCCGGAAGAACGAGATGGTGGACTGCAGCTGCTCGGCTTGCGAGGCGAGCTCTTCCGAGGTCGACGACACCTGCTCGGAGGCACTGGCGTTCTGCTGGCCGACCTTGTCGAGCTGCTGAATCGCCTGGTTGATCTGAGCCGATCCGACGTCCTGCTCGCGGCAGGCCGCGGTGATCTCCTGCACCAGCTCGGCGGTCTTCTTGATGTCGGGCACGAGCTTGGACAGCATCTGGCCGGCTTCCTGAGCGACCTTTACGCTCTCCGTGGACAGCGTCCCGATGTCGGCCGCGGCGGCCTGGCTGCGCTCGGCAAGCTTGCGCACCTCGGAGGCGACCACCGCAAAGCCCTTGCCGTGCTCACCTGCGCGCGCGGCTTCCACCGCGGCGTTGAGCGCGAGCAGGTCGGTCTGGCGTGCGATCTCCTGCACGATCGTGATCTTCTCGGCGATTGTCTGCATCGCCTCGACGGCACGGCCCACCGCGACACCGCTGGCTTCGGCGTCCTTGGCCGACTGCCCCGCGATCTTCTCGGTCTGGTTGGCGTTGTCGGCATTCTGTTTCACGTTCGAGGCCATTTCCTCCATCGAGGAGGAGGCTTCCTCGGCGGACGAAGCCTGCTCGGTCGCGCCTTGCGAGAGCTGCTCGGCGCTCGCGGACAACTCCTGGCTTCCGGCGGAGACGTTCTGCGCCGCCGTGATCGCCTCGGCGACGATCTGCCGGAGCTTTTCGACCATCCCATTCAGCGACCTGACGAGATCTCCGATCTCGTCGTTGCTCGCCGAGGGAATGGTCTGGCTGAGATCGCCCTCCGCGACCGCACCTGCAAGGCCAACGGCCCTTCCGAGCGCACGGCTGATCGAGATGGAAATCCAGAGCGCAGCCCCGATCGCAACCGCCAGCGAGATGCCGATCAGCGTCATCAGCAGGAACTGGGCCTGGTGCCCCTCTGCCTTGGACTGGACGGCCTGCTCGGCCATCTGCTTCTTCGTATTGGCGACATAGGCGCCCATGGATTCCATCGCGTCCGCGACGACCTTGCGGCCGTCACCCATCGAGCGCTCCATGGCCTTCGTCTTGTCGGTCTTCGCCAGCCGGATCGTCTCTTCCTGGTAGGCATTCATCTTGGCGTAAACGGCTGCGAAGCTGTCGAGCAGCTTCCTGCCTCCCTCGCTCGCCAGCGCGTAGACTTCATCCCTGGTCTTCGTCGCCTCCTCGCGAAGCCTGGCGGCCTCGGCGGCAAACTGGTCGGCCTGAGCCTCCGTGCCGAGCACCGAGTTCTTCTCGGCGCGCAGCTGAAGCAGGATGTCCTTTTCGATCTGCGTCGCCTTTTCCATGCGGTTTGCGCGCAGAACCATGCTGTCGGCGGTCGCCATCATGTCGCCGAGCTTCATGTAAGCCACGCCGCCCGCGATCCCGGACAGGACGATGATCACGCCGAACGCGCTGGCAAGCTTTGCCTTGACCGTAAATCTCATTTCCAGCCCCCACCCAGGTCTCGCCCGAGACCTCATCTCAATTTAAAATGCGTTCCATGTTCGGAACGATGACGAACTCTTCACGCCATTTCGCGATGAAGCGAATGAACTCCGGCTTCCAGTGCATGCCGACGCGCGGCGTCTGCTGCACGTCGGTCTGGGAAATCTCCGTGACCTCGTAGACCTTGTCGGCGGTGACGCCGACCAGGACCGGCTCGCCGTCGAGCTCGAGCTCGATGACCACGATGCGCGTATCGGCGGAATCATCGAGCTGCGGCATGCCGAAGCGGATGCGCAGGTCGGCGAGCGGAATGACATTGCCGCGCACGTTGATCACGCTGGGAACGAAGGCGCGCGCGCCTGCCACCTTGGTCACGGGGACGGGATCGATGATCTCGCGCACGAGGCCGGCGTCGAGCGCGAACTTCTCCTCGCCAAGGCCGATCATCACGACCTGCATCGCGTCAGCCTGCCGTTCGCCAGCCAAACCCTCGTTCATCACGCCGCCTCGCTGATATGCTGCTTCTCGACCTTCGACTGCGCCAACGCGACGAGCTGCGCGACGTCGAGGATCAATGCCGCCGTGCCATCGCCAAGGATGGTCGCGCCGGAGAACATCGTGACGTCCGAATGCAGCTTTGAGAGCGACTTGATCACGGTCTGGTGGTTGCCGATGATCTGGTCGGCTACGAGACCGACGTGAGTCTCGCCGGTCGAGATGATGATCGTCTTCTGGTGCCGGTCGGGCGTGCCCGATGCGGTCATGATCTCGCGCAGCCGGAGGAAGGGCACGAGATTGCCGCGCACGTTGAGGAAATTGCGGCCGCGGGAGCGCTCGTCCTCGGCGGTCAGCTCGATGCATTCCTCGACCGCCGACAGCGGAATGATGTAACGGCCTTCGCCGACGCGGATCAGCAGGCCTTCGATGATCGCCAGCGTCAGCGGCAGGCGCAGCGTCACCGTGGTGCCCTGGCTCGGCCTGGTCGACAGGTCGATCGTGCCCCGCATGTTCTCGATGGTTCGCTTGACCACGTCCATGCCGACGCCGCGGCCTGACAGCGCCGAGATGGTCTGCGCGGTTGAGAAGCCGGGATGGAACAGGAACTGATGGATTTCATGATCGGTGAGCACGGCTCCGGCCGCGATCAGCCCCTGCTCTTCCGCTTTCGCGCGAATGCGCGCGGTGTTGAGGCCGCCGCCATTGTCCTTCACGGTGACGAGCACCTGCGCGCCGGAATGGACCGCGGCGAGCTCGATGCGGCCCTGCTCGGTCTTGCCATTGGCAGCGCGCGTGGCGGTGTCTTCGATGCCGTGGTCGATCGCGTTGCGGATGAGGTGCACCAGGGGATCGGCCAGGCACTCGATCATGGTCTTGTCGAGTTCGGTGTCCTCACCCGTGGTGACGAATTCCACCGGCTTGGACAGATCCCGCGACAGATCATGCACGAGGCGGCGGAAACGGCCGAACAGCGATCCGATCGGCACCATGCGCGCACCCATCGTGGTATCGCGCAAGGAGGAGGCGAGGCGCTCGATCTCCTCGGCGATCATCTTGATCGAGAGGTCGGAGCCGGAGGCGGCGAGCTGGGTCAGCCGCGCCTGGGCGATGACGAGCTCGCCAACGCGGTCCATCAGCTCGTCGAGACGCTCGGCCTGGACGCGGACGGTGGCGATGCCGCGATCGTCGCGCTTGGCCTCGAGCTTCGGTTCGGGCTTTGATTCGGATTTCGGCTCCGCCTTTGCGACGGGCTGCTCGGCGACGGGCGCGACAGCAGCCTCGACCAGCGGCGCAGGCATGTCGACCACCGGGGCCAGCTCCTCGTCGAGCAACTGGAACAGCGGTGCCGGCGCAGGCGCTTCGACATGCTCCAGGGGCGAGAGCGTCAGCTTCATCTCGTCCTGGACGAACATGAAGACGTCGTCGATCGCGTCCTTGTCGCAGGCCGCGTGCAGCTTGACGTCCCACTTCAGATAACAGTCTTCCGGCTCCATCTCGTCGAGGAACGGGACGCCGTCGGTGACAGGCACGACGAAGCAGGGGCCGAGCTTGCAGAGGTCTTCCAGCAGGTCGAGCGGGTTCGAGCCGTTGCGCAGGATATGGGTTTCGAATTCCAGATAGAGGTGCCAGCCGGCCTGCTTGCTCCCGGCGGGAGCCAGCGGCGGGGCTTCGGCAATCTCCGCGACCGCTGCAACGGGCTGGTCGGCCGAGACGAAGCGCTTGAGGTCGTCGAGGATGGCCTCGCCGATGATGTCGTCGGTCGACTGGGGATCTTCGATCAACGCGCGGATGTAGTCCTTGGCGGCGAGCGCGACCGAGATCAGCTCCTGGGTCGGCTTGATCTCGCCCTTGCGGACGCGGTCGAAGGCGGTCTCGAATTCGTGGGTGAAGGAGGCGACCTTGTCGAAGCCGAACATGGCGCCCGAACCCTTGATCGTATGCAGGGCGCGGAAGGCGGAATCGACCAGTTCGCGGTCGTCGGGACGCTGGCCGAGATCGAGCAGGGCCCCTTCAAGAACTTCGAAGAGCTCGCTGGCTTCCTGACGAAAGACCTCGGTCGGGTCCATTGCGCTCATGCGCGCACCAGCTTGCCGACCACGGCGAGCAGCTGCTCGGGCTTGAACGGTTTGGTGATCCAGCCGGTGGCGCCGGCGCTCTTGGCCTCCTGCTTCACCGTGTCGTTGGATTCGGTCGTCAGGAACACGATGGGCATGCCGACCGCGCTCGGCAGCTTGCGCAGCGCCCGGATCAGCTCCAGCCCGTTCATGACGGGCATGTTGAGGTCGGTGATCACGAGATCGAGCTTGCCGGCCTGTGCCTTGGCGAGCCCTTGCGCACCGTCGCCGGCCTCGATCACGCTGTGACCGGCCGGCTCGAGCACCACCTTGATCATTTGCCGGATGCTGGGGGAATCGTCGACGGTCAGAATCGTGGCCATTAGGTGCCATCTTTCTTTTGCGGGAAATGCTGATCGATCATCGCCTCGCTGGTGAAGCCGGCGCGGCGAAGGGTGTTGCGAAGAGACTGTGAGAAGGAGGTCAGCACCACCGGACGGCCCTGGGCCTGCCCCGTCTTGGCTGTCGACAGCAGAAGCTGGATCGAGGTCACGTCGGCCTTGTCGACGCTCGAGCAGTCGATCTCGAGCCGCTCCTGGCGGCCGAAGGCTTCGCGAATGAGCTCATAGACATTGCGAATGGCCGCGATGCTGCAATCGGCGGGCAACCGCAACGACCACTTCGGCTCCGTGGGATTGAGCGCCATCGCTGCCCGCCTTTTGCTTAAATCCGATACTCGTTTGACGTGAATCGAATGAGCAAACCCCTAACGCGAGCATCCGTACAACTACGGGTCACATTCCCGCGGAATTCGCGCAACTGCATGCAGACGTGCACAGCCTGCTGACATCCTTCATGCGCGGCGCGCATATCCGCGGCGCGTGCGCTCCCGTACGGCGCATTTGCTTCGCGTTAAATTCACTCGGGCTATGGCTTGAGTTCGTGTCTTTGCCAGCGAAGAGAGCCCCGGCCGCCGATGCTGACCCAAGCGCTTCTGGTTGACGACAGCCGCTCCGTCCTCAACTTCCTGAAACGTCACATCGAGGCCGAAGGCCTGGTCGAGGCCACCACCTTCCTCGATCCCGTGGAAGCGCTGACCTGCGCGCGCGAACGCGGCTTCGATCTCGTGCTGGTCGACTACGAGATGCCGCACATGGACGGCATCAGCTTCATCCGCACCTTCCGTGCCCTGCCCGGCTGCGCCGACATCCCGATCGCGATGATCACGTCGCGACAGACCGATGACGTCAAGATGGAAGCCCTGCAGGCCGGTGCAACCGATTTCCTGCCCAAGCAGCCGCAGAGCGTCGAGATGACGGTGCGCCTGCGGAATTTAATTCAGCTTGGTGCAGCCGTGCGCAAGCTCAACGACCGTGCCGCGCATCTGGCCAGCGAAGTCGCGGCCGCGACACGAAAGCTCGGCGAACGCGAGGAGGAGATCATCCTGCGACTCGCGCTCGCGGTGGAATACCGTGACAACGACACCGGCGAGCACACGCTGCGGGTTGCCAGGTACAGCCGCATCATCGCCGAGCAGCTCGGACTGCCGGCCCGGCTTTGCCGCGACATTTATCTGGCCGCGCCCCTGCATGACGTCGGCAAGGTCGCCATTCCCGACAACATTCTGCTCAAGCCCGGCAGGCTGACCGACGACGAGATGGCGGTGATCCGCACCCATGCGACGATCGGCGAGCGGATCCTGGCGGACTCCGGTTGCGAGCTGATCCAGCTCGGTGCGCAAATTGCCGCAGGCCATCACGAACGCTGGGACGGTGCGGGCTATCCAAACGGCCTGAAGGCAGACGCGATTCCGGTGGCGGCGCGCGTGGTCGCGGTCGCCGACGTCTTCGACGCGCTGACGACACGACGACCATATAAAGAGCCGATGCCGATCGAGATGGCTCGCGGCTATTTGGTCGAGAACATGGGCCGGCAGTTCGATCCGGCCTGCGTCGAGGCCTTCTTGTTGCGCTGGGACGAGGTGGTCGAGATCGCCAGTGAGCGGGCGACGCCATTTCACAAGGCCGAGGCTCCGCTCACTCCGATCATGGCGTCTCCGGCCGAGCGCCGTTCGCCTGAGGCTGCCACGGCCACCTGATTTCGCCGTCCGGCCAACAGCTTGGCCCCCTCCTTTGTCGGCGATGGCCGGCTTGAACCACTTCCTGCTAGAGTGCACCAATAATCAAAGAGTGATTCTGGTCACACTTGCCTGGGCGCCTCCGATGCTAAAAATCGCACCGGGACGGGGACCAGCAATTATCGGTCGAATTGAATGAGAATAGCCATGAGAAGCCTGATCGGCGCTGTTGTCGGCGCATTCTGTACTGCGGCCCCTGCCTTGGCAGAGACGCCAGCCGCGATCGTCGAGGATCTGCAAGGCAAGGTCGATGGCGTCGAGTTCATGGACTATGTCGCCGCGGGCAAGATCATCAAGCTCGGGCCCAAGGCCAGCATTACGCTCAGCTATCTCAAATCCTGCCTGCGCGAGACCATCAGCGAGGGCGTCGTGCTGGTCGGCGCCGAGCAGAGCACCGTGCAGCTCGGCGACGTGCAGCGCGCCAAGGTGCCATGTGACACCAAGGCGGCGCAGCTCTCCGAACGCGAGGCGAACCAGAGTGCGGCGACCACGTTCCGGACCATGCGGTCCGACGCCAAGGGCGCTCCGTCCAAGCTGCCGACGATCTACGGCACAGCGCCGCTGATCCAGGCCAAGAGCGGCAGCACGCTGGTGATCGAGCGCACCGACGGCAAGGAACCCACGATCAGCGTGCCGCTCAAGAACGACATCATGATCCGCGGCAAATTCTATGACTTTGCCAAGGCCGGGAAGTCGCTGACCCCGGGCGGCAGCTATCTCGCGAGCCTCGGGGCCAAGCGGTACACCTTCCAGGTCGATGCCAGCGCCACCTCGTCGCCGACCCCGATCATCGGCCGCCTGTTGCGGCTCGAATAAGAGCCTGCGACGGAGCGATGCGGCGGATCGGGGGACGGGACATCGTTGCGGCGATCCTGATTGCGCTCCTCACGGGCGCGATCTTCACGTCGCCGCCGCTGCAAACCCTGCAAGGCCTTTCGCTCGACATCCTCACGGCGATGCGCGGAAGGCTTCTCGGCGACAGCCGCGACACCGCGACATCGCCGGTCGTTGTCGTGGCGATCGACGGGGAAACGTACGAGAGCCCACCCTTCCAGGGATCGCCGACACAAACCTGGACGCGCGAGATCGGCCGGGTGCTCGGCAGCATCACCGAGGGTGGCGCCAAGGTGATCGGCTTCGACGTCATCTTCAAGAATTCGATCGAGCAGTCTGAAATTCCCTTTGGCGACACCGCCCTTGGCGCCCGCGTGAAGGGTTTCGATCGGGATTACCTGATCGCGCTGCGGCAGATCTCCGACAGCGGCAAACTGGTGCTCGGCGAAATCCTGAGCAACGACCATCCGGAAGTGCCCTATCGCGCCCAGCAAGTGGCCGTGCGCAACACCGTGCGGGCGCTCAATGTTCACACCGACCACGACGACGTCATCCGACGAATGCCGCTGAGCTTTGCCATCGAGGGGCGGCCGGTCCCCGCGATGGCGGTCGAGCTCGCTGCGCGCGCGACCGGCGCAAAGCCCGAAATTGCACCCTCCGGCGCGACCGAATTGTCCGGCTACGCGATCCCGAGTGCCGTGCCGAATACAATGGCGCTCAACTTCCGGGGGCTGGGACGCGACATCCCGACCTACTCTTTCGTCGATCTGCGCGCCTGCGTCGAAAAGGGTGACCGCGACTTCTTTCGCCGCGCCTTCGACGGCAAGGTCGTGCTGCTTGGTACGGTCCTGAATTTCGAGGACCGCAAGCTCACCTCGATGCGCCTGGCCGGCGGGTATGACGGCACGCCGGCGGCGCGATGTGCCCTGCCCGCGCCGGCAGGCACCGTGCAGAAGTCCCGGAGCGACATCGCCGGCGTGTTCGTGCACGCCACCGCGGTCCGAAATCTGATCGAGCGCGATGCCGTGACCGAGCTCGGCTTCCCGATGCGGACCATTCTTGCGATCGCGTTCGCAGCGATCATCGCCTGCGCGGCCTGCATGCTCGCGCCGAGCGGCGCACTGATGGCCTGGTTCGGCCTCACGGTCGCCTATGCGGCCATAGCCGTCAGCGCGTTCGTCCATGGCTTGGCGCTGCCGCTGACGGAGCCGGCACTCGCCAGCCTTGCCGCGCTTGCGATCATGATCGGCTACCGATTCATGCTGGCCGATCGCGACGAGCGCTTCCTGCGCAAGAGCTTTGCCTTTTACCTCGCGCCCGAGGTCATCGAGACCATGGTTACCTCCGGCAAGATGCCGGCGCTCGGCGGCGAGATGCGCAACGTCACCATGTTCTTCTCCGACCTCAGCGGTTTCTCGTCCATTGCCGAGACCATGACGCCGGGAGAACTGGTGACGCTGATGAACGAATATCTGTCCGCCATGACGGATATCATCGAAGGCCACGGCGGTTACGTCGACAAATATATCGGCGATTCCATCGTCGCGATGTTCGGCGCGCCGGCCGACGATCCCGCCCACGCGTGCAACGCGGTTCGCGCCGCGCTGAAGTGCCATGAGAAGCTTGCGGAGCTCAATGACGGCAATCCCGCTTTCGCCGGTCACGGCCTGTCGCATCGCATCGGACTGAACAGCGGCGAAGCCGTGGTCGGCAATATCGGCTCGCGCCGCCGCTTCAATTACACCGTGATGAGCGACACCGTGAATGTCGCCTCGCGGCTCGAGGGCGCCAACAAATATTACGGCACCGCGATCATGGCCTCGGAGACGACCATGACGCAGAGCGGCGACGCCTTTGCCTGGCGCGAGCTGGATGCGATCAGGGTCCTGGGGCGCGGCGAAGCCATCAAGGTGTTCGAACCGCTGGCGGAGAAGGGCGCGGAGAGTGCCGAACAGGCGAAGCTGACCGCAGCTTATGCTGAAGGACTGGCGTGCTGGCGGGCAAGGGAGTTTGCGAAGGCGGCCGATGCGTTCGGGCAGACGGCAAAGACCGATCCGGCGTCGGCGCTGTTCGCCAAGCGCGCGAGCGCGCTTGCGGCAAATCCCCCAACGTCGGATTGGGCGCCGGTCAATATCCTGGAAGGGAAATAGCGATGGCTCACCCTCCCCAGGAGCGAGGGTGAAAGTGGCGACTGCCTAGAACGGCAGTCCCACGTAATTCTCCGCGAGCAGGCGCTGCGCCGTCTCGGACGAGAGCAGGTAGTCCAATTCCGTCTGCTGAAGCCGGTCCTCGTATTCGAGGCGATCCGGGAAGCGGTGCAAGAGCATCGTCATCCACCAGGAGAAGCGCTGCGCCTTCCAGATCCGCGCCAGTGCCTTGGCGGAGTAGCCCTTGAGGCCGGAATCATCACCGCTTTGATAATGCGCGAGCAAGGCGTGATAGAGATAGTAGATGTCGGAAGCGGCGCTGTTCAGCCCGCGCGCCCCTGTCGGCGGCACGATGTGAGCGGCATCGCCGGCGAGGAACAGCCGGCCATAGCTCATCGGCTCGGCAACGAAGCTGCGCAGCGGCGCGATGCTCTTCTCGATCGACGGCCCCGTGATCAGGTTGCCGGCGACCTCTCCCGGCAGGCGGCGCTTCAGCTCGGCCCAGAACGCATCATCGCTCCAATCCTCGACCTTGTCGGTCAGCGGCACCTGGATGTAGTAGCGGCTCAGCACCTGCGAGCGCAGCGAACAGAGCGCAAAGCCGCGCTCGTGCTTCACATAGATCAGCTCGGGCGACACCGGCTTCGTGCGCGACAGCACCCCCAGCCAGCCGAACGGATAAACCTTCTCATATTCGCGCAGCACGTCCTTCGGGATCGACTTGCGGCTGACGCCGTGAAAACCGTCTGCGCCGACGACGTAGTCGCAATCGACGCGGATAGTCTCGCCGTTCGATCGATAGGTCACGTAGGGCCGGTCCGAGGTCAGATCATGCGGCGTCACGTCCTGCGCATTGTGGACGACCTTGCCGCCGAGGCGGTCCCGCGCCTCATACAGATCGCGCGTCAGCTCGGTCTGGCCGTAGACCAGCACCGAACTGCCGCCGGAATGCTTGTGCAGATCGATCTTGGACAGCACGCCGTCATGGGCAATTTCGAAACCGGTATGGATCTCGCCTTCGCGGTCCATCCGTTCGCCGCACTGGGCCTCGCGCATCAACTCGGCGAAGCCATGCTCGAGCACGCCGGCGCGGATGCGGGCGAGCACATGGTCGCGGCTGTATTTCTCCAGCACGACCGCGTCGATCCCCTTCAGGTGCAGCAGCTGGGACAACAGCAGCCCGGACGGCCCGCCGCCGATGATACAGACCTGAACTTTCATTTTTGCGTCCTCCCGTCTGCACTTTTTTGCAGATTCAATGTCGCAAACCGATGGAGGGTTTCGTCTTTGTCTTGTACTATTCGAACATGATCACCGCGGTCCCCGCCCCGACCATCCGGGTCTACAATTTGTTCGGCGAGTCCGGCGATCTGCCTGACGTCGTGCATTGCGAGACCATCGCGTCCCGCTCGGTGCTGCACGACTGGACCCTGGCGGTGCACCGCCATGCCCGGCTGCACCAGGTGCTGCTGATCGAGCGCGGCGGCGGCGAGGCAACGCTTGACGGGCGCGTGGTGCAGCTGAAGCCGATGCAGATCGTCAACGTGCCGGTCGGCCACGTCCACGGCTTCCGCTTCGTGCCCGATACCCAAGGCTGGGTGCTGACCATCGCCGCGGAAATTCTCGACGAGGCGCTGCTCGCCGCCGAGGGCCTGCGCAGCGCGCTGGCCCGCTCAGCCGTGGTGCGCGGAACGCCGCAGATCCGCACCACCATGAAGCAGATCTTCGCCGAACATGCCGCGCGCGATTTCGGCCGCGCGCATGTGCTGCGGGCGTTGTCGGCGGCCATGATCGGGCTGGTGGCCCGCGCGCTCACGAGCGAAAGCGGCGGCAACGGCACGGTCGAATCCAGCCTGTTCCGCCGCTTCGAGGCGCTGCTGGAGCAGCATCACCTGGAACGCTGGAGCGTCGCGGACTATGCCGAGGCGCTGGCGGTAACGCCGACACATCTCAACCGGATCACACGGGCGGCGACTGGTGATACCGCCTCGCACCTCATCCTCAACCGGCTGATCCGCGAGGCGCGGCGCAACCTCGTCTACACCAATCTGCCGGTCTCCACGATCGCCTACGCGCTCGGCTTCGAGGACCCCGCCTATTTCAGCCGGGTCTACACCGCAGCCACCGGGGTCTCACCGCGCGCCTTTCGCGCGCAGCTGCATGGCGATGAAGGCTGACACGTCGGACGAAGACTGAGCGCGCCCATGGTTGAAGGCTGTTTTGCCGCAATGGCCTTTGTTGCCGGCGCGACCACTTACCTTCGTATATCGGGTCCTATCCTTTGAATAGAAGCTCCTTACCTCCGTACAATTGAGCAGGGCGTACTCGCGCCTTAGCGTGACTGCGTTCGGCGCCCTGGCGCTGGTGGCATCGACCTCCTTGACCTTGGCGCAAGACGGCCACCCCCTGTCCGGTCGTCTGCGCCGCTTTTTTTTAGCAAGCCATCGGCGCCTTCAGTATTTTCCGGCCGACATACCGTACCCTGACAGCTGATCGGCCAGCTTTGGTGTGGAACTGGAGATTTGAACACAATGTCTTCGATTGAGAAGATCGCACTCTTTATCGACGGCTCCAATTTCCATGCCACCTCCAAGGCGCTCGGCATCGACATCGATTACAGGCGTCTGCTCGGCGAATTCCAAAGCCGGGGCGTGCTGTTGCGGGCCTTCTACTACACGACCGTCATCGAGGATCAGGAGTATTCGTCGATCCGCCCGTTGATCGATTGGCTCGGCTATAACGGCTACACCGTCGTCACCAAGCTCACCAAGGAGTTCGTCGACGCCACCACGGGCCGCCGCAAGGTGAAGGGCAGCATGGATGTCGAACTCGCCGTAAGCGCGATGGAGCTCGCCAAGCACGTCGATCAGATCGTGCTGTTCTCGGGCGACGGGGATTTTCGTTCGCTGGTGGAAGCCCTGCAACGCCGCGGCGTCCGCGTGACGGTCGTCTCCACGCTCTCCACTCAGCCACCCATGGTCGCCGACGACCTGCGCCGACAGGCCGACATATTCATTGACCTGGCAGAACTGAGACAGAAAGTGGGGCGCGATCCGGCCGACCGGCCGGGATCGCGCGAAATGCGTCAGTCACCGCAATTCCTCGCGCGCGGAGCGATCAATCGCGGCGATCCGGTGGGGTGATCCTGCCGGACGGCGTCCGGATCCTCACACGTCGAAGAACACCGTCTCCTCCGGCCCCTGCAGATTGATCGTGAAGGAATACACGACCTTGCCGGCGCGCTCGCTGCGCTTTGCGATCAGCGTCGAGCGCCGGGCCGGCTGTTCGATCAGGTTGAGCACGGGGTCGGCGGCGTTGGCGGCCTCATCATCCGAGAAATAAAGCCGCGTGTTGAGACCGATGTTGATGCCGCGCGCGACGATCCAGACATTGATGTGCGGCGCGCATGTCCGGCCGGCCTTGTCGGTGATCGCGCCCGGCTTGATGGTCTCGAAGGTGACGAGACCGCTCTCGAAGTCGGAGCCGGCGCGGCCCCAGCCGCGAAACTCCTGCTCCAGCGCGCCGGCCGAGCGGTCGGCCGGGTGGTTGTAGCGACCGGCCGCGTTGGCTTGCCAGATCTCCAGCAGCACGTCGCGCAGCGGCGTACCGGTGCCGTCGAGCACCTTGCCTTCCAGCGTGATGCGCTCGCCTTCCGTATTCGGCGTTGTCAGGACATTCGAGAAGTTCTTCTCGAAGATGTCGAAGCCGGCCATCGCGGGGATCAAGCCGATATGGACGTAAGGCCCGGCCGTCTGCGAGGCGGTTTCCTTGAGATAGTTGAGCGGCTGCGGCATGGCTCAGTTCCCCGCGGTGCGGTTTTCAAAATAGGTGGAGCGCTGGCCGCGCAGGACGATGTCGAAGCGGTAGGCCAGCGAGTCGAACGGCGTCGAGGCGTTGAGATCGAGCGGCGCCACGAGACGGTCGAGCGCATCCTTGTCCGGAATCGTCGTCAGGATCGGACAGACCGGGATCAGGGGATCGCCCTCGAAATACATCTGCGTGATCAGCCGCTGCGCAAAGCCCGAACCGAACACGGAGAAATGGATGTGGGCGGGACGCCAGCTGTTGACGTAGTTGCGCCAGGGATAGGGCCCCGGCTTCACGGTGCGGAAATAATAGTAGCCGGTGTCGTCGGTCAGCGCGCGGCCGCAGCCGCCGAAATTCGGATCGATCGGCGCCAGATAGGTGTCCTTCTTGTGCCGGTAGCGACCGCCGGCATTGGCCTGCCAGAACTCGACCAGCGTGTTCGGAACGCCCCGGCCGGTCTCGTCCAGCACGCGGCCGTGGACGATGATGCGCTCGCCGACGGGATCGCCGTCCTTGGCGTAGTTGCGGATCAGATCATTGTCGAGCGGCCCGAGATCGTTGTGGCCGAACACCGGCCCCGTGATCTCCGAGACCGAACCCTCCAGCGACAGCAGCGACTGGCGCGGCGAGCGCAGCACCGAGGATTTGTAGCCCGGCGCATACGCCGGCGGATGAATCGAACGATCCCGCTGAAAGAAGCCCCCGTCGCCGAGCGGCGGCGTCAAGGGCTCGGGGCGGTTGAGGCGGGGATCCCGCAAGACTGGCGCCTGGGCATTCATCGTGTCTCTCCCTGGGGCGCCCGGGTCCGGACGCGCGGCTTATCGGGAGATCATGGGCCGGTCTATTCCACAGATAAATAGATCGATTATAATATATTGCATGAAAGAAATCGATCATTTGGCCCTCGACGGCCACGCCCTCGAACTGTTCCTCGCCGTGCTGGAGGAAGGCTCGGTCACGGCGGCCGCGACGCGGCTCGGCCTGACGCAGTCCGCCGTCAGCCACGCCCTGAACAAGCTGCGGCGGATCGCGGGCGATCCGCTGTTCGCCAAATCCGGCCGTGGCATCGTCGCAACCGCGCATGCGCAAGGA
The DNA here is from genome assembly GCF_036247965.1 of Bradyrhizobium sp. TM233. Classification (NCBI taxonomy): domain Bacteria; kingdom Pseudomonadati; phylum Pseudomonadota; class Alphaproteobacteria; order Hyphomicrobiales; family Nitrobacteraceae; genus Bradyrhizobium; species Bradyrhizobium sp. TM233. Next base: position 68,674 of record NZ_BTIG01000009.1, read on the forward strand.
TTGGCCGCGAAGGCGCGCGCACTGATCGACGAGATGCGGAGCTTTGCCGGCGGCGTCAGCTTCGAGCCGCCACGCGCGCAGCTCTCGCTGACGGTCGCCGCCAATGACTTCCAGCGCGATCTGCTGCTGCCCCGATTCTTCGAACATGTCGCCGGCCAGGTGAAGAGCCTGAACCTGCGCGTGATCCCCTCGCAGTCGCCCTCGCCCGCGATGCTGCGCGAGAACCGCTGCGATCTCCTGATCACGCCGCTGCCGCCGTCCGGCATCGACATCGTGCAGAAGCGCCTGCTCCAGGACCATTACGTCTGTTACTTCGATGGGAAGGCACGCACCGCGCCGGCCAGCCGTAGCGCCTATCTCGCCGCGCGCCACATCACCGTCGTCTATACCGACAATGAGCGGCTCGACTTCGACCGCCGGCTGGCGGCCAACGGTCTTCACCGCGACATCGCGATCTCGGTGCCGAGCTTTTCCGGCGTGCCGTCGTTCCTGCGCGGCTCGCAGATGCTGGCGAGCATGCCGAGCCTGCTCGCATCCGGGGTCATGCGCGGCTTCGCGCAAACGCGCATACCGCTGGCGTCCCGCACGCAGACGCTGGCCGAGCTGCCGATGTTCATGGTCTGGCACCAGCGCTATCAGAAAGATCCGGCTCATCGTTGGGTCAGGAGCCAGCTCGAGACGGTCGCAGCGACGGCTGCCAAGGCCTGATCGCCGTTACCGCCTTTCGGAAGACCACCCCTCGCCAAACCCACTGGTTGCGCGCGGGCCGTCGCGCTAAAATCCCCCCATGACAGTGACCGATATTGCGAGCCGAACCTACAATCACAGCTGGCGGCTGGACCCCATCATCCGCAGCCTGCTTGATACCGACTTCTACAAGCTATTGATGTTGCAAATGATTCGGGAGTCCTACCCGACGCAGCAGGTGACCTTCTCGGTCATCAACCGCTCGCGCCATGTGCGGCTCGCCGAGATCATCGACGAGGGCGAGCTGCGCGCCCAGCTCGACCATGCCCGCACCATCCGCTTCACCAAGAAGGAGCTGATCTGGCTGGCCGGTAACACCTTCTACGGCAAGACCCACATGTTCTCGGCGGACTTCATCCGCTGGCTGGCCGAATTCCGCCTCCCCGAGTATGAGCTGCGCAAGGTCGAGGGCCAGTACGAATTGCATTTCCACGGGCCCTGGACCCACACCACGATGTGGGAGATTCCGGCGCTCGCGATCCTCAACGAGCTGCGCTCCCGCGCGGCGATGAAGGGCCGCGGCCGCTTCGAGCTCGACGTGCTCTATGCCCGCGCCAAGGCCAAGCTGTGGACCAAGGTGGAGCGGCTGCGCAAGCTGGAGAATCTGCGCCTGTCCGACTTCGGCACCCGCCGCCGTCACGGCTTCCTCTGGCAGCGCTGGTGCGTGGAGGCGGTGAAGGAAGGCCTGGGCCCGTCCTTCATCGGCACCTCCAACGTGCTGCTCGCGATGGACAATGATCTCGAAGCCATCGGCACCAACGCGCATGAGCTGCCGATGGTCGCAGCCGCACTCGCCAGGGACGACGAGGAATTGCGCTGGGCGCCCTATCGCATTCTCGACCAGTGGCGCCAGACCTATGGCGGCAATTTGCTGATCGCGCTGCCCGACGCCTTCGGCACCAAGGCCTTCCTGCGCGATGCGCCGGAATGGGTCGCGGACTGGACCGGCTTCCGGCCCGACAGCGCGCCGCCGATCCAGGCCGGCGAGGAGATCGTCGCCTGGTGGGAAAAGAAGGGTCGCAATCCCAAGGACAAGCTGCTCGTCTTTTCCGATGCCATGGATGTCGGCTCGATCGAGGAGACCTATCACCACTTCGCCGGCCGGGTGCGGCTCTCCTTCGGCTGGGGCACCAACCTCACCAACGACTTCGTCGGCTGCCCGCCGGACGGCTCGTTCAACCTCGATCCGATCTCGCTGGTCTGCAAGGTGTCGTCGGTCGACGGCCATCCGGCCGTCAAGCTCTCCGACAATCCGGAGAAGGCGACCGGCATGCCCTCGGAGATTGAGCGCTATCTACGCGTGTTCGGCGACGCCGGCCGCGTCCGCAAGCCCGTGCTGGTCTAACGGCGCGACGAGATTCTCTCCATCGGGTAAACCGCGCACGACGAATGCGAGGCATTGCTTCGTCGATACCGCGCCTTTTCCGATTTGCCTGCATTTGAAGCGATCTGCGCATATCGGCTTCACAGCGCCTTCACCCTGCGATGCGGTCTCCCGCGCCTTTCAGCCCGAGTTAAGCAACCATATTCTCTACTTCGCGTTGCAGGCGCAGCGCTCCGCTGGGGGTCATTGCGCGATTTGGGGAACGCAGGGTGTTTCGCAGAACAGCGACGTCGACGAAGGGACACAGCTTCCTTCATGTCATCAAGCTCGTCTCGCCTTTCGTGATGGTCGTCGTGCTCCAGGCGACGATCGCGGGATTCAGTCTCGAGGTGATGTCGTCGGTCCGCGCCTATGTCGCGGGCGAAGCGATGTGGTCGCGCTCGCAGAAGAACGCCGTCTATTTCCTCAATCTCTACCTGCATTCGGGCGAAGCCAGCCAGTTCACGCAATACCAGGCCTCGCTTGCCGTTCCCATCGGTGACGAGTTCGCGCGCTGGGCGCTCGAGCGCGATCCGATCGACGTCGAGGCCGCCCGCATCGGCTTCCTGCAAGGCGGCAACCATCCCGATGACGTCGCGGGATTGATCTGGCTGTTTCGCTACTTCAATCGCGTCAGTTTCCTTCAGGAAGCGATCCGCGAGTGGGCCGCCACCGACCCCATGCTGCTAGAGCTGAGCGTCTTCGGCGAAGTCATCCGGTCCGAGTTGGAGAACGGTCCTGTTCAAGACGCAAGCCGGCTGCAATTCCTGTCTTCGCGGCTCTCCGAGCTCAACGCCCAGTTCACGGTGCATGCCAACCGGTTCTCCACTGTGCTTGGCGAAGGCTCCCGCGCCATCAAGCTGACGCTGACCGGCATCAACATCGTCACCGCCGTGACGCTGATCCTGCTCCTGATCTGGCACACCAGGCGATTGGTGCTGCAGCGGCAGGCCTTCGAAGATGCCCTGCATGCCGAGAAGGAACGCCTGGCGTGGCAGGCATCGCACGACTGGCTGACCGGCCTGTCCAACCGCCGCGCCTTCGAGGCGCGCCTGCAAAGCGAACTGGACGTTGCCGCGGCGGGTTCGCTGGGCCTGATCCTGCTCGACCTCGACCAGTTCAAGAACGTCAATGACAGCTGCGGGCACCTTGCCGGCGACCGCCTGCTCTGCCAGGTGTCGCGCCTCCTGCAACAGGACCGGCAACCGCATGACCTGGTAGCCCGGCTCGGCGGCGACGAATTCGGCCTGATCCTGCCGCAGTGCTCACCCGCGAACACAGTCGACATCGCCGAACGGCTGCGGCGATCGCTCGAGCTGTTCAACTTCGCCTGGGACGATCGCTGCTTTGCGGTGTCCGCCAGCATCGGCGTCACCTGCATCGCCGACGCCAACACCACGCTCGAAGGCGCAATGCGGCGCGCGGATGCCGCCTGCTATCGCGCCAAGGAAAAGGGACGCAACCGCGTTCAGGTCGACGGCGGAAGACCTGATGTCGTCGTCGTTGCGGCCCGGCCGCGCGAGGCCGCGCGGGCCTGACGCTCTCCGCCGTCACCGCGGCGGCACGATCCCGAGACCCACCAGATGCGCATCGAGGAATTGCTCGACCTGCTGACGCAGCATCTGGGGCGGCACGGCCACCATCCGCTCCTCGAGACCGAGCGAGATGATGCCGTGCACGGCAGAAAACAAGGTGCGCGACAACAGCGCGATCTTCACGTCATCCGCATCCGGTAGCAGCCGGACCAGGGGTGGGTGCATCAGCGCGAAAGCATCCATCACCATCTGCAGGATGTCGTCGGGATAAGGACGGTCGTCCTCCATCCGATGCTCGAACAGCGAGCGCAGCAGATTGGCGTGCTCCGCGAAGAATTCCAGATAGGTCTCGGCGAGCCCATAGAGCTGGCGCACGGGGTGATCGGCCGGAACCCCGCGAAGCCGGGCCGTGAGGGCCTGAACGGTCTCCCGATTGACGGTTAGGATCACCCCGTCGAAGTCGCCGAACTCGTTATAGACGCTGCCGACAGAGCAGCCGGCGGCCTCGGCAACATCCCGAACCTTCAACGATCTCAATCCCTTAGATGCGATGATACCGCGGGCGATCTCCAGGATCTGGAGCCGCCGCCGATTTTTTTTCTGATCCCGCAGCGATTCTTCTTGAACATTGTTCATTTTAAAGCTACTCATGTGAACATTGTTCAATTTAACCTGGAGACGACCAAAATGCAAACCCTCGCTGTTGATATTGCCACCACCTTCGTCGATGACGCCGCAGCCCTCGTGACCGGCTTTGGCCGGGCCGTTCTCCGGTTCGCCATGACGCCGATCGATCGCATCGCCAATGCCTGCGACATTGCCGGCGTGCTGGCAGAACGCCGGGCGACTTTCCGGATGTGGCAGGCGAGCCGCGCGCGCGCCCGTCAAGAGGGCCGCCGATTCAGCCTGCTCCGCCGCCTCTCGCCCTTTCGTCACCTCGCCCATCTCACCTGAGGCGCACGCGACCTGCACACGCGGGTCGGCTCGAATGCAAGAACTGGTTGCAAGGAAGGACTCACCATGTCCCGACGTTCGCGGCCGATCTCGCCAGACTTCAGTGATGCGGTTCAGCTTTTCCTCATCGCTCGGCGCATACCGGGTAAGGCGCGCCCAGATATTTGCGAACCTAACGACACCGCTTGGAGACCAACAGGATCAGAGGGATCGAGGGGACAAGGCAGGCCGGCGATCAGCGCCCGCAATCGTTCGTCCCCTCCCCTTCCGGTCGTGACGCTTCAAAGACAACGTAACGAACCTCATTCTGCCTTTCCAAAACAGGACTAGTCATGATCAGGGAATTGATGTCGTCACGCCGTTTCGCGCCGCTGTTCTGGGCGCAATTCTTCTCGGCGCTCAATGACAACGTGCTCAAGAACGCACTCGTCATCATCCTGCTTTACAGTGCCGCAACCGGCCACGGCGATGCGCTGGTGACGGTGGCAGGCGCCGTCTTCATCTTCCCCTATTTCATCCTGTCCGGGCTCGGCGGCCAGCTCGCCGACAAATACGTCAAATCCGTCGTCGCAAGGCGGCTCAAATTCGCCGAGATCTTCGCCGCGGCCTTTGCCGCCGCCGGCTTCTTTCTGCACTCGGTGCCCCTGCTGTTCGCAGCGCTCGCCCTGTTCGGCATCATCGCCGCGCTGTTCGGACCCGTGAAATATTCCATGCTGCCGGATCAGCTCGAGCTCGGTGAGCTTGCGACCGGCAACGCGCTGGTCGAAGGCGCGACCTTCATGGCGATCCTGCTCGGCACCGTCGCCGGCGGCCAGTTCGTGGCGGGATCCGCGCATATGGGCTGGGTCGCATCGGCCGTGGTCGTGCTGGCCCTGCTGTCCTGGGCCTTCGCCTCCCGCATTCCGCAGACGACGCCGTCGGCGCCCGATCTGCCTGTCGACGCCAATCCCTGGACCTCGACGGTGAGCCTGCTTAGGACGTTGCATGCCGACCACCGGCTGTGGGACGGCACCGTGATCGTTTCCTGGTTCTGGCTGGTCGGCGCGATCGTGCTGTCGCTGCTGCCGGCGCTGGTCAAGGAAGTCGTCGGCGGCACCGAGGGCGTGGTGACGCTATGCCTTGCGATCTTCGCAATCGGCATCGCCATTGGTTCGCTGTTCGCCGCGAGCCTCAGCCACGTTCGGCCCAACCTCGCGCTGGTGCCGATCGGCGCCATCATCATGGGGTTTGCCGGCCTCGATCTCGCCTGGGCCATCGGCGTGACCGCCAAGGGTCAGGACATCACCGCGGCCGGTTTCGCGACCTCGTTCGCGGGCCTGCGCATGCTGGTCGACTTCGTCGCCTTCGCATTCGGCGGCGGCCTGTTCGTCGTTCCCTCCTTTGCCGCGGTCCAGGCCTGGTCGGCACCATCCGAGCGCGCCCGGATCATCGCCGCCGGCAACGTGCTGCAGGCCGCCTTCATGGTGGTCGGCTCGCTGTTCGTCGCGCTATTGCAGGCGGCTGGCCTCCATATCGGCTGGATCTTCTTCGGGCTCGGCGTCGCCAGCTTCGGCGCGGTGTGGTTCGTGCTGACCAAGTGGGGCAAGGAAGGCGTGCGCGACTTCGGCGGCCTCTTGTTCCGTGCTCTCTTCCGCACCGAGATCCGCGGGCTCGAAAACCTGCCGCCTCCGGGCACGCGGATGCTGATCGCACCGAACCATGTCAGCCTGATCGACGGTCCGCTGCTGCACGCCGTGCTGCCGATCGACGCGAGCTTCGCGGTCGACACCGGCATCGCCAAGGCCTGGTGGGCCAAGCCGTTCCTGCGCGTCGTCAAGCACTACACCATGGACCCGACCAAGCCGCTGGCCGCGCGCGACCTGATCAAGCTGGTCGCCGCCGGCGAACCGGTGGTGATCTTCCCCGAAGGACGCATCACCGTCTCCGGCTCGCTGATGAAGGTCTATGACGGCACCGCGATGATCGCGGACAAGGCCGACGCCGTGGTCGTGCCCGTTCGCATCGAAGGCGCGCAGCGCTCGCATCTCAGCTATCTCAACTCCAGCCAGATCAAGCGCTCGTGGTTCCCGCGGGTGACGGTCACCATCCTGCCGCCGGTCAAGCTTCCGGTCGACCCGGCGCTGAAGGGCAAGGCACGCCGCAATGCCGCCGGCGCCGCCCTTCAGGACGTGATGATCGACGCCCTCGTCAAGAACGCCATGCTCGATCACTCGCTGTTCGAGGCGCTCGGACACGCCTATCGCGATCGCGACACCGGCAAGGTCATCATCGAGGACGCGCTCGGTACCAAGCTGACCTATCGCAAGCTGATCCTCGGCGCACAGGTCCTGAGCCGGAAGCTGGAGGCCGGCACGGCCGTCGGCGAGAATGTCGGCGTGCTGCTGCCGAATTCCGCGGGCGTCGCCGTGGTCTTCATGGCGCTGCAGAACATCGGCCGGGTGCCGGCGATGCTCAACTTCTCGGCCGGCCCCGTCAACGTCCTCGCCGCCATGAAGGCCGCAGAGGTCAAGACCGTGCTGACCTCGAAGGCCTTCATTGAGAAGGGCAAGCTCGACAAGCTGATGGCTGCGATCTCCGCGGAGGCCCGGGTCGTTTATCTCGAAGACGTCCGCGCCTCGATCGGCACGGCCGACAAGATCAAGGGCCTGCTCGCCGGCACCACGCCGCGCGTCGTCCGCCAGGCCGGCGACCCCGCCGTGGTGCTGTTCACGTCGGGCTCGGAAGGCACGCCCAAGGGCGTGGTGCTGTCCCACCGCAACATCCTCGCCAACGCGGCGCAGGCGCTGGCGCGGGTCGATGCCAACGCCAATGACAAGGTGTTCAACGTGCTGCCGGTGTTCCACTCCTTTGGACTCACAGGTGGGATGATGATGCCGATGCTCGCGGGCATTCCGATCTACATGTATCCCTCGCCGCTGCACTACCGGATCGTGCCGGAGCTGATCTACCAGACCGGCGCGACGATCCTGTTCGGCACCGATACGTTCCTCACCGGCTATGCGCGTTCGGCACACGCCTACGACTTCCGCACCCTGCGGCTCGTGATCGCCGGCGCCGAGGCAGTCAAGGACCGCACGCGGCAGGTGTTCATGGAGCGCTACGGCATTCGCATCCTCGAAGGTTATGGCGTCACCGAGACTGCGCCGGTGCTGGCGATGAACACGCCGATGGCCAACCGTCCCGGCACCGTCGGCCGTCTCTCGCCGCTGATGGAAAGCCGTCTCGACCCGGTCCCCGGCATCGAGGAAGGTGGACGGCTCTCGGTGCGCGGCCCGAACGTGATGCTCGGTTACTTGCGGGCCGAAAATCCCGGCGTGCTCGAAAGGCTTCCCGAAGGCTGGCACGACACCGGCGACATCGTCGCGATCGACGCGGCCGGCTTCATCACCATCAAGGGACGCGCCAAGCGCTTTGCCAAGATTGCCGGCGAAATGGTGTCGCTGTCGGCAGTCGAGAGCATCGCCGCGACGTTGTGGCCGCAAGCCGCATCGGTCGCCGTCTCGATCCCCGATCCGCGCAAGGGCGAGCGCATCGTGCTGCTGACGACGGAGAAGACCGCCGAGCGCAGCGCAATGCAGGGCCAGGCCAAGGCGATCGGCGCATCCGAGCTGACCGTTCCCGCGGCGATCATGGTGGTCGACAAGGTGCCGCTGCTCGGCACCGGCAAGACCGACTACGTCACCGCAACGACGATGGCCCGCGAGCAGGCGTCTGCGCCGGAGCGCGAGGTGGCGTAACACAAATGCACGAGGCGCCTCGATCAGGCGACGCGCGATGCCCGGGAGTGGTTCTGCTTCACGGCATCGCGCGAACCTCGGCATCCCTGACAAAGCTCGAGCGGGCGCTCCGTGCGGCCGGCTTCGCAACGCTCAACATCGACTATCCCAGCCGCAAGAAGCCGATCGTAGCGCTTGCGGACGATCTCCATCCGGCGATCAGCCGCTTCGCCGAGCGTGACGCGCCGCTGCATTTCGTTGCGCATTCGATGGGCGGCCTTGTGGCGCGCGCCTATGTTGCAAAACACCGGCCGGCCCGGCTTGGCAGCGTCGTGATGCTGGGCACGCCGAACGGCGGCAGCGAAGTCGCCGATCTCCTGAGCGGATCTCGCCTCTATCGCGCACTCTACGGCCCCGCCGGGCTCGAGCTCACGACTGAGCTTCGGCCGGACGCCTTGCCCAGTCTGGACTATCCTGTCGGCGTAATCGCGGGTAGCCGCTTCGTCGATCCTGTCGCCGGTCTCTTCGTTCTACCGAAGCCGAACGACGGGCGGGTGTCGGTGCAGAGCGCGTTGCTGGCCGGTATGGCCGACCATATCGTTGTGAAGACGTCGCATACCGGGCTTCCGCGCCACGCCGCCGCGATCGCGCAGACCATCGCCTTCCTGCGCGAGGGCCGCTTTCAGCCGAGGTAACGGGTCACGCTGCCGTCCGCCGCTCCTGCGCATAGCGCACCAGCGCCGCGAAACGATAGATGCCGTGCACGAACTTGCCGTAGGGCATGGTGACGAACAGCGCGAATACCGCGCCGAGATGCAGCGCCAGCAGCGGCCCCATCGCGGCGGTCTCCCGCAGGACCAGAAGCAGCATGCCGGTGAGGCCGGTCAGGAACAGCATGGCGATGAAGCCGACATCCATGCCGTAGCGGCTCTCGTCGAGCAGCGCCGGATCGCGTCGCATCCTGGCCATGAACAGACCGACCGGGCCGATGATCAGACCGATGCCGCCGAGCGTGCCCAGCACCACGGGCAGGTCCCACCACGGATACGGCGCCTCGCGGCCGAGCAGATAGTGATACAGCGTGGCAACCGAGGTGGCGGCGAAGCACAGCAGGAAGCCGTAGAAGGTCAGGTGGTGATACAGCTTGCGCCGGTCGGTCGGCTTGTCGTCCTCGTTGTAGCAACCGACGCCGCCGCCATGGAGATAGCGCAATTCGCCGGCATCACGGATCGCCTGAAAGATCGAGCCGCCATCGGCCCGGCCGTCCATCGGCGTGCCGATGTCGCGCCAGAACGCGCGTACGCTCATGACGAGCGCCAGGATCGCAAGCAGGAACGCAGCACTGAACAGCGCTGCCATCGCGCTATGCGGCATCAGCCTGTAGAACGCGCCGGGACCGCTGTGCACGCCAAACAGCACGCTGCGGTCGTTCAAGGCGGCAAAGCCGAGGATGAAGGCCGCCATGCTGAGCGCCGCGACGATGCTGATGACGAGACCGTTGCGGGCGAAAGCGCCGGACAGCGCGCCCGGCCAGGCATAGGCGGCATAGGACTCCGCCCGCGCGACCGCAAGCGTTCTGGGAACGTTGACGTTGAACTCGTGCGGCGGCGAGAACTGGCAGTCGACGTAACAGGCGCCGCATGAATGGCAGAGATTGGCGAGATAATTCAAGTCGCCGTCCGAGAAGGCGCGGCGCATTTCCATCGCCGGAAATACCGCGCAAAGACCCTCACAATAGCGGCAGGAATTGCAGACCGTCATCAGACGGTCGGCTTCGTCCAAAATTCTGGTTCCGTGCATGGCTTTACTTCGTCAGACCTTTTCCCTCGAGCCATTTCTGGATCAGGCCGGCGACCTCGAGGTTGTTCTTGTCCATCATCACCATATGCGAATTGCCTTTGATGCCGGCCTGGGGAAGGTCGACGACGTCAACGCTGCCCCCGGCCGCCTTGATCGCGTCCGCAAAGGCAACGCCGTTGGCGCGGATCTTGGGCCAGCGCGAATCGCGCTCGATATAGTCGCCATAGATGATGAGGGTCGGGATGTTCTTCAGCACATCCGCTTTGGCGGCATCGCCGATACCGGCCGGCTCGATCGCAATCAACGCCTTGACCTTGTCAGGCCGGGCCTGCGCGACCTTGAAGCCGAAGCTGCCGGCCTGGCTGTGGAACAGGACCACCGAGGGGCCGACGCGATCGATTTCGGCGATATAGGCGGCGATGATCGCGTCATCCGTCGTGGTCCAGCGCGGCACGTTCTGCTTGACGAAATTCCCATAGCCTTCGACCGGAAACTGGCTGCCCGGCAGCAGCTTCCGCTTGGCGGGATCGGGATCGTATGAGTTTGGTCCATCGCCAATGCGAAAACGCTCGAACGGATTGGCCGTGGTCAGGAAGACCGGCTCGCTCTTGAAGATGTCTGGGTATTGCGCCCAGCCGGCGCGTCCGCGCTCCACCGCGTCGGAATTGTAGACTGCCCATCCCTTGCGCAGAAAATAGTTCAGCCAGCCTTCGCGGCCGTCGGGCGTGGTCTCGTAGGTGACGCCGGTCAGTCCGCCGCCGTGCCACATCAGCAGCGGATAAGCTCCCTTCTCGTTGGCCGGCAGGAAATATTGCACGTACATCTGCTCGACCTGATAGGTGCCGTTGGGATCGACCTTGGCCGGCACGCCGCCGGGCGTGAACACGACCTCCTTCACCGGCTTGCCGGAGATCTCGACCAGCCGCCCGCCGACGTGGAACGAGCCCATGTCGCGCAGGGTGATCGGCTCGGCGGCGTGGGCGTGGCCGACGGTCAACAGCGCCGTGATCGAAGCAATGGCAATGCGCGACATGGTTCCTCCCAGAGCCTTTTCTTTAGTTCTTCGCATGCCGTGCCGCTTCCCGTCCCGCGATCCGCCCGAACACGCTACCGATGGTCATGCCCATGCCGGCGGCATAGCCCTTGCCGAGCACGTTACCGGCCATGATCTCGCCCGCCGCGAACATGTTAGCCGACGGCTTGCCGTCAGCCATCAACATCCGCGCCTCCTTGGTCACGCGCGTGCCGAGATAGGTGAAGGTGATGCCGGGCCGCACTGGGTAAGCGAGATAAGGCGGCGTCTCGATCTTGCGCGCCCAGTGGGTCTTCTGCGGCGTGATACCCTCAGTGCGGCAGTCGTCCAGAATGGTGTGATCAAAGGTGCCGGGCCGCACCGCGGCGTTGAATTCGGTGACGGTCTTTTCCAGCGCGGCCGGGTCGAGCTCCAGCTTGCCGGCGAGCTCGGCCACCGTCTGTCCAGCGATCGGCGGAAACAGCGTCGGCATGAAGCTCGTGACGACGGTCGAGTCGAAGATGATGTAGGCGATCTGGTCGGGCTGCGCCGCGACCAGCCGGCCCCAAATGGCGTAGCGCTTCGGCCAGATATCCTCGCCCTCGTCGTAGAAACGTTGCGCGTGCTTGTTCACGACGATGCCGAACACCACGGAGTCGTGGCGGGTGATGATGCCGCCGTCGAATTTCGGCGCACGGGCGTCGATCGCGACCGCGTGGCACTGCGTGGGGTCGCCGACCTCCTGCACGCCCTTGTCGAGCAGCATCTTCAGGATCGAGCCGCGATTATAGGGCGTGCCGCGGATCAGGAAATTGTCGGCCGCCTCACCCCAATATTGCTTGAGCCAGTCGATGTTGGCCTCGAACCCTCCGGCGGCGGCGACCAGCGAGGTCGCGCGGATCTCGGTCTCGCCCCTGATCGGCCGCTTCAGGCGCGCGGCGAGGAACATGGCGTCCTCCATCACGAGGTCGGTGACTTCGGCGTCGTATTCGACGTCGACGCCGAGGCGCTCGGCAGTGAGATAGAGCGCATTCAGCATCGCGCGGCCGCCGCCGAGGAAGAAGGAATTGGTGCGGCCGAGGCTCAGCGTGCCGCCGAGCGAGGGCTGCCAGCGCACGCCCTGCTCCACGATCCAGTTCAGGATGTCCTTGGACTCGCGGATCATGTGGCGCGCGAGCACCTCGTCGGTCTGCCCGCCGGTGACGCGCAGCAGGTCTTCCCAGAACTCCTCTTCGGTATAAGGGCCGGTCAGTATTTCGGTGGCCGCATCGTGAGCGCAACGCATGTTGCGGGTGTGGCGGGTATTGCCGCCGCGATAGAATTTCGGCGCGCCTTCGAGCACCAGCACCGAGGCACCGAGGCGCCGCGCCGCGATCGCCGCGCACAGCGCCGCGTTGCCGCCGCCGATCACCAGCACGTCGTACTTGCTGCTCATGCCGTCCGCCCGATGCGACGAAGTTGAGACATTCTATCCGCCGGCGGCCCCGGTCAACCGGCACCACCATTGCGTACTTTTGTATACAAAGATATACAGAGAGCCTGCAAGCGTCATCTCTGCATGGGCAGGATGCGCCTTGCTACGAGGGAACATGGCGAGGCGTCCGGCAAAGACAGGCGGATCGATCGCGCGCGGCGGCGGCGTTGCCCTTGGCGAAGCTGTATTCCGCTCGCTGTGCGAGGCGCTCCAGGCCGGCAGCTACCGCGCCGGCGACCGCCTGCGCGAGGAAGAGGTCGCGCAGCGGCTCAAGGTCAGCCGCACCCCGGTGCGCGAAGCGCTCGGCCGGCTCGCCGCACGCGGTTTCGTCGAGCCCGCCGGCGGACGCGGGCTGATCGTGCGCAATCTCGACATCTCGGAAGTGCTCGAGCTCTACGCCATGCGCGAAATCATGGAAGGTGCCGCGGCGCGCCTCGCCGCCGAACACGCTTCGGCGCCCGAGGTCGATGCACTCTGGGATATCGAGCAGGCTTTTGTCGAGACCTCCGCGACCAACGTCGCCGAGATGGCAGGAGAAATGGCAAGGCTCAACCGCGCCTTCCACGAGGCCATCTGCCGCGCCGCGCGCAACCGCTATCTCGACAACGCCTCGCGCGAATTGCAGGACTGGATCGCGCTGCTCGGCCCGACCACCTTCACGGTGACGGGACGCCCTTCGACCAGTCACGGCGAGCACCAGGTCATCATCGAGGCGATCGCCGCGCGCGACGGCGACAAGGCCGAGCAGCTTGCGAGGGCACATATCCGCGAGGCGCTGCGCTGCCGGCTGAAGCTGCTGCAGAAGCAGTAAGCGCGTGACGCTCAGGCCACGACGTCGACAACGACCGCCCTCAACGCGTCCCGCACATCGGCCGGCCTCAGCCGCACCTGCAAGCCGCGCTGGCCGCCATTGAGATAAACCTGATCATGCCCGAGCGCGCTCTGTTCGATCACGGTGCGCACGGGCTTGCGCTGGCCGAACGGGCTGATGCCGCCAACCTTGTAGCCGGTGACGCGCTCAGCCTCGGGCGGCTTCATCATCTGCGCCGACTTGCCGCCCGCGGCAGCGGCCAGCTTCTTCATCGAGACCTCCTGGTCGGACGGCACGATCACGCAGACCGGCTTGCCATCGACCAGCGCCATCAGCGTCTTCAGGACGCGCGCGGGGTCCTCAGCCAGCGCAGCGGCCGCCTGCAGCCCGATGCTCTCGGCGTCAGGATCGTAGTCGTAGGCATGGACGGTGAAGGCAATACCGGCGGCCGTGAGCGCGCGTGTGGCTGGGGTGGCTTTGGACATGGGTCACATCTACCACCGTCATTGCGAGGAGCGAAGCGGTGGGGGGTGTAATTGCCGCCACACATCCGCTGTCGTCCCCGCGCACGCGGGGACCCATAACCCCAGGGAGGAGTTTGGCGAAGGCTCGACGTTTGGTACTAAGACCGTCCGCAATCGAGAAATCACGCGGTATGGGTCCTCGCATTCGCGAGGACGACAGCGGAATTTGGAGGCGCTATGCCGCCAAACCCCGCTGGGAGGAGGTCTTCCCTACTCCGCCGCGTCCCGCATCTCCGCGCGTTCGGCTCTGGCCGCGCAGAACTTGAATTCCGGGATCTTGCCGAACGGATCGAGCGCCGGGTTGGTCAACAGGTTCGCCGCCGCCTCTGCGTAGCAGAACGGCATGAACACCATGTTCTCCGGCACGTCGCGGTCGGAGCGGACCTTGACCTCGACGGCGCCGCGGCGAGTCTCCAGGCGAATGAAATCGCCCGGCACCAGCTTCTTCTTGTGCATGTCCTTCGGCGACATGAACGCGACCGCCTCGGGCTCGATCTGGTCCAGCACCTGCGCGCGGCGGGTCATCGAGCCGGTGTGCCAGTGCTCCAGCACGCGGCCGGTCGACAGCACCATCGGATATTCGGCGTCGGGGATCTCGTCGGGCGGGATGACCTTGGCCGGCACGATCTTGCCGCGGCCGCTCGCGGTCGGGAAGCCCGTGGTGAAGATGATCTCGTTGCCGGGCTGGTCCGGACCGTCGACCGGATAGGTCACCGCGCCTTCGCGCACCAGCCGCTCCCAGGTGATGTTCTTCAGCGACGGCATCAGCTCTGCCATCTCGGTGAAGACGTCGCCGGGACCGGCATAATTCCACGGCAGGCCCATGCGCTTGCCGATCTCCTGGATGATCCAGAGATCCTGTCGCGCATCGCCCGGCGGCTTGATCACCTGGCGCGCGAGTTGCACGCGGCGATCGGTGTTGGTGAAGGAGCCCTCCTTCTCGGCGAAGGCCGAGGCCGGCAGGATCACGTCGGCGTGGAACGCGGTCTCGGTCACGAAGAGGTCCTGCACCACGAGATGGTCGAGCATGGCGAGCGCGTGGCGCGCGTGCTGGAGATCGGGGTCCGACATCGCGGGGTTTTCGCCCTCGATATACATGCCCTTGATCTCGCCGGCATGGATCGCGTTCATGATCTCGACCACCGTGAGGCCGCGCACGGGATCGAGATCCTGCTGCCACAGCTTCTCGAAGGCCCCGCGCAAGTCGTCGCGGCCGACCGGCTGGTAATCCGGCAGGAACATCGGGATCAGGCCGGCATCGGAGGCGCCCTGCACGTTGTTCTGGCCGCGCAGCGGATGCAGGCCGGTGCCGGGGCGGCCAACCTGGCCGGTGATCAGCGCGAGCGCGATCAGGCAGCGCGCATTGTCGGTGCCGTGGACGTGCTGGCTGATGCCCATGCCCCAGAAGATGATCGACGATTTTGCCCGCGCATAGGCGCGCGCAACCTCGCGCAGCGTTTGCGCCGGGACGCCGCAGATCGCCTCCATCTTCTCCGGCGTGAATTCCTTGATCTTCTCCTTGAGGTCCTCAAAACCCTCGGTGTAGCCGGCGATGTACTGGTCGTCGGTCAGGCCTTCAGTGATGATCGTGTTGATCATCGCGTTCAGCATGGCGACGTCGGAGCCGGGCTTGAACTGCAGATGCTTGGTCGCATGGCGCGACAGCGTCTGCCGGCGCGGGTCCATCACGAACAGCTTGGCGCCGTTCTGCTTGACCGCGTTCTTGATGAAGGTCGCGGCGACCGGATGGTTTACGGTCGGGTTGGCGCCGATCACGATGATGACCTCGGCGTCCATCGCCGCGGAGAACGGCGCCGACACGGCGCCCGAGCTGAGACCTTCGAACAGCGCCGCCACCGACGAGGCGTGGCACAGCCGGGTGCAGTGGTCGACATTGTTGGAGCCGAAACCGGTGCGCACCAGCTTCTGGAACAGATAGGCCTCTTCGTTCGAGCCCTTGGCCGAGCCGAAGCCGGCGAGCGCCTTCACGCCGTTCGTGTCGCGGATCTTGACGAGAC
Source organism: Bradyrhizobium sp. TM233 (assembly GCF_036247965.1). Classification (NCBI taxonomy): domain Bacteria; kingdom Pseudomonadati; phylum Pseudomonadota; class Alphaproteobacteria; order Hyphomicrobiales; family Nitrobacteraceae; genus Bradyrhizobium; species Bradyrhizobium sp. TM233. The sequence continues at coordinate 84,628 of NZ_BTIG01000009.1, forward strand.
CCTTGGCCGCGATGTCGAGCGCCTCTTCCCAGCTCGCTTCGCGGAAATGCGTGAACGGATTGGCGGGATCGACCTGGTCGTTGGCATCCTTCTTCGCATTGGGCAGCCGCACCAGCGGCTTGGTCAGGCGGTGCGGATGGTGGATGTAGTCGAAGCCGAAGCGGCCCTTCACACAGAGGCGGTTGCGATTGGCAGGGCCATCGCGGCCCTCGGCATAGATCACCTTCTCGTCCTTGACCTCGTAGGTCACCTGGCAGCCGACGCCGCAGAACGGGCAGAGCGAATCCACCTTCTTGTCCGCGTAAGTCACGCGGGTCTGCTTCTCGTCGAGCATCACGGCCGGCATCAATGCGCCGGTCGGGCAGGCCTGAACGCATTCGCCGCAGGCGACGCAGGTGGACTCGCCCATGGGATCGTCGAAGTCGAACACGATCTTCGAGCCATGGTTGCGATAAGCCATGCCGATGACGTCGTTGACCTGGACCTCGCGGCAGGCGCGCACGCACAGGCCGCACTGGATGCAGGCGTCGAGGTTGACGCGCATCGCCGGATGGCTGGCGTCGGTTGCCCAGCGCTCGGCGGCCGGGAAGCGGCTCTCGGTGACGCCTGTCGTCTCGGCCCAGTGCCAGAACTTCGAATCCGGATCGTGCGAAGTCTCGCGCGCCGGCTGGTCGGCGACCAGCAGCTCCATCACCATCTTCTGCGCCGACACCGCGCGCGCGGATTCGGACTTCACCTTCATGCCGACCGACGGCGTACGCTTGCAGGACGCGGCCAGCACGCGCTCGCCCTCGATCTCGACCATGCAGGCACGGCAATTGCCGTCAGGCCGATAATCGGGCGCGGGCGAATAGCACAGATGCGGGATCTCGCGGCCCTGGCGTTTTGCGACTTGCCAGATCGTCTCGCCGGGATTGGCTTCGACCTGCTTGCCGTCGAGCTCAAACGTAATCTTGGTCATTCGGCCGCTTCCTTGAACTCGTCAGGGAAATATTTGATCACGGTGGCCAGCGGATTCGATGCCGCCTGTCCAAGCCCGCAAATCGAGGCATCGCGCATCGCCTGGCTCAATTCTTCCAGAAGTGCGCGGTTCCACACCGGCTTCTGCATCAGCAGCGCCGCCTTCTGGGTTCCGACGCGGCACGGCGTGCACTGGCCGCAGCTCTCGTCCTCGAAGAACTTCATCAGGTTCAGCGCCGCCGCACGCACGCTGTCCTTCTGCGACAGGATCACGATCGCGGCCGAGCCGATGAAGCAGCCGTATTTTTCCAGCGTGCCGAAATCGAGCGGGATGTCGTCCATCGACGCCGGCAGGATGCCGCCGGACGCGCCGCCCGGCAGGTACGCATAGAATTGATGGCCATCGGCCATGCCGCCGCAATATTCGTCGATCAGCTCGCGCACGGTGATGCCCGCGGGTGCGAGCTTCATGCCGGGATTTTTCACGCGGCCCGAGACCGAGAAGCTGCGCAGGCCGTGACGCTCGTGGCGACCATGGCCCTTCCACCAGTCGGCGCCCTTCTCGACGATGTCGCGCACCCACCACAGCGTCTCGATGTTGTTGATCAGCGTCGGCAGGCCGAACAGGCCGACCTGGAACGGATAGGGCGGCTTGTGCCGCGGCAGGCCGCGCTTGCCCTCGATGCTCTCCAGCAGCGAGGATTCCTCGCCGCAGATGTAGGCGCCGGCGCCGCGGCGCATGTGCAGCGTCGGGCCGCCCGGAGGAAGCTTTGCGATCTCGCGCTCCAGGATCTCGCGTGAGGCCGGATATTCGTCGCGCAGGTAGATATAGACATCGGAGGCCTGCACCACATGCGCGCCGATCAGCATGCCCTCGATGAAGCGATGCGGATCGCTTTCGAGATAGACGCGGTCCTTGAACGTGCCGGGCTCGCCCTCGTCGCCGTTGATCGCCATCAGCCGCGGGCCGGGTTCACCGAGCACCGCGCGCCATTTGCGTCCCGTCGGGAAGCCAGCGCCGCCGAGGCCACGCAGCGAAGCGTCGTCGAGCGCCTTCAGCAGATCGTCCTTGGACAACTCGCCCGAGCGCAAACGGTTGAGCAGCTTGTAGCCGCCATCAGCGACATAGGCGTCGTAGTCGACATATTTGGGCAGATGCGCGTGGGTGTCACCGGCCTTCGCGGCCGCCATCACATTGGCGACGGTCGCATGATCGACGAAGTTGTGGCCGACTTCCGCGGCCGGCGCGGTGTCGCAGCGGCCGACGCAGGGCGCGCGGACGACGCGGATGCCGGGACCCGATGCACTCTGCAAATCCTCGAGCAGCTTCTCACCGCCGAGCATCGCGCAGGTCAGCGAATCGCAGACGCGGATCGTCAGCGGCGCAATGTCAGGCTCGCCCTCTTTCACCACATCGAAATGCGCGTAGAAGGTCGCGGTCTCGAACACCTCGGCGAAGGCGAGCTTCATCTCGTCGGCGAGCGCGGCGAGATGCGCGGCCGAGATCTGATGATATCTGTCCTGGATCAGGTGCAGATATTCGATCAGGAGATCACGCCGCCGCGGCCTGTCGCCGAGCAGCTGCTCGATCTCGTGCGCGGCGGTGGGATCGACCTGCCGTCCCTTGGGCGTGGCCTTGGCTCGCTTGCGTCCCTCACCGGGATGCTCGAACGGGCGGACCTTGTGCACGTCGTGGCTCATCGATTCGTCTCGATCTCGACTGTAGAACGGCTCTACTTCTAACTTCTGGCATGCCAGATGCCAAGCAAATTATCATGCTTGCGGAAGCAGTTAAGCGCAGCCCAAGGACAACCCTGGACCGCTGCCCGGACCCGGCTTTACCGTTCGTCCAACATCCAGCTGATCAAACGAAGCCTGAATTGGCCTGAAGATCAATAAAGGCTTCTTATGCTGCGATAGCGAAATCGCATCGAGTTCCCGCCCCGAGGCGACAGGTGACCTCGCCATGACTGGTGCTGGCGGGTCAGCTTTTGCCCATGCACTCCTCGATATAGAACCAGCGATCGTCGCCCGCGAGGCCCTTGGCCTTCACGTCCTTGCGGCAGTCCTTGAGCTTCGACTTGTTGGCGCTCCACTTGGCCTTCATGTCCTTGAGCTTCTGCGCGGTCAGCTTGATCTTGCCAGGCTTGGCCTCGGTCGCGGCGGGCGGCGTTACAGCCGGTGCCGCGGCGGTCTGTGCGGATGCGGATTGCAGGGCGCCGGCGACGAGCAGCACGGCGGCGGCACAAACGAGCTTACGAACCATCGAATTCCCCCAGGGTAGTTTTGAAACAATCGAAATGAGCGGCGGGAGCGCGCATGGTGCGCTCCCGCCGCGATGAACGTGCGATCAGAAAATCTTGACCGCGCTCTCCAGCGTCTTCCAGACGCCCCAAGCGAGCGGCACGCCGACGAAGGCCCAGAACAGCGCCGCATTGGCGTCCAGACCGCCCTTGCCGATGCCGAACGAGCCGTGCTGGACCGACGCCTCGCTCTTCGCACTGGCCGCCTGCAGGCGGGCCACCTCCTCGTGGCTCATGTTCCACTTCGGATCGACCGGCTTGATCATATAGTTGCAGATCAAACCGGCGATCAGCATGGCGCACAGGATGTACATCGTCGTGTTGTAGAGCTGGTCACGCGGCACACCTGCCGCGAGCTGGAACTCGCGGATGTAGTTGACCACGACGGGGCCGATGATGCCGGCAGTGGACCACGCCGTCAGCAGCCGACCGTGGATGGCGCCGACGAACTGCGTTCCGAACATGTCGGCCAGATAGGCCGGCACTGTCGCGAATCCGCCGCCGTACATCGACAGGATGATGCCGAAGCCAAGCACGAACAGCAGCTTCGAGCCCATCGCGGCAAAGGTCGGCGCCAGTGCGTAGAGCACGATGCCGAGGATGAAGAAGGTGTAGTAGGTGTTCTTGCGCCCCATGAGGTCCGACATCGACGCCCAGAAGAACCGGCCGCCGATGTTGAACAGCGACAGCAGGCCGGCGAAGCCGGCGGCGATCGCCGCGATCGATGCCTTCTGCTCGACCGAAAGCTGGCTGAACGTCAGCTCCGGATGCCCGATCAACTTGCCGGCGAAAATTTCCTGCAGCATGGGCGAGGCCATGCCGATCACACCGATACCCGCCGAGACATTCAAGCAGAGCACCCACCAGATCAGCCAGAATTGCGGCGTCTTGTGCGCGTTGTTGAGGTGCACATGGTGCTCGGTGATCATCGACTTCTTCTCGCTCGGCGGCGTCCAGCCATCGGGCTGCCAGCCGGGCGGTGTCACCCGATACGAAAAGGCACCGATCGTCATGAAGATGAAATAGATCACTCCCATCACGACGAAGGTCTGCCAGACGCCGACGTCCGTTGCGGTCTTGAAGTAGTTGATCAGCAGATTGGCGAGCGGCGCACCGATCATCGCACCACCGCCAAACCCCATGATGGCCATGCCCGTCGCCATGCCGCGGCGATCGGGGAACCATTTGATCAGCGTCGACACCGGCGAGATATAGCCGAGGCCGAGCCCGACACCGCCGATGACGCCGGCCCCAAGCCACATGATCCAGAGTTGATGGACGTAGACGCCGAAAGCGCCGATCAAGAGGCCGCCGCCCCAGCAAAGCGCGGCAACGAAACCTGCCTTGCGCGGGCCGGCACGCTCGAGCCAGCCGCCCCAGATCGCGGCAGAGACGCCGAGCAGGACGAAGAACAGCGTGTACATCCAGCCGAGGCTTGCGACCTTCCAGTCGCACGTCGTGGTGAACAGCTCCTGCCACAGCGAGATGTCGGGGCAAGCCTTGCTCTGCGTGATGCCGATCGCGCGCGACAGCGGCAGCCAGAACACCGAGAAGCCGTAGGCCATGCCGATGCAGAGATGGATGCACAGCGCAGCCGGCGGCACCAGCCAGCGATTGAACCCGGCCTTCGCGATCGTGCGTTCACGATCGAGGAAGCCGGAAGCACCAACCGGTGCAAGAACGGTATCGGCAGTCGTCATAAGCATTCCCTCCCAAGCGCGGCCTTGCCGGCATATCGGTTTGCGACCGGTCGTGTGCGTGCTTGGCAGCCGCGCATGACAGGTCGGACTTCATTCATGCCGAAGTGGAATCGTCTGGTGCGCATCGCGTCTTGTGCGCCGGGCAAGCAACTGATCGCGAGCGATGTCCCTTCGCCTCGCAAGCAGCGTTGCCGTGACCGCTATCGCGCCCTCATCCCCCTCAACACCCTGTCTTGAGATGAGCAACGCGCGTGCCAGAAGTCGCATCGTGATGATTCAACGACTTCCCGCAGCGCAATGTGCCGTGCCGGACAGAATGTCCTGAATCCCGGGACAAAATGTCCAATCAGGTCGCTTCCGGCAGCCACATCGTGAAGGCGCTCCCGGAACCGAGGTGGCTTTCGGCCGTGATCTGTCCACCCTGGCGCTTGATCAGCGTCTGGCTGATGGAAAGGCCCAGTCCGGTGCCTTGCCGCTGTTTCGTGGTGTAGAAGGGGTCGAATATCTTTTCGATCACCTCAGTGCTCATGCCGATGCCGGTGTCGGCGACCTCGATGGCGACGCCTTGATGGCCGTCGCGCTCGGCATCGAAGGAGCGGAGCGTCAGGGTTCCGCCCTCCGGCATGGCGTGGATCGCGTTGACGATGAGATTGACCAGGACTTGCTGCAGCTCGTTCCGGTTCATCAGCACGAGCCGGCTGGCGCGGTCGTCCCTGACCACGGCGATCTCGGTCTTGTTCAGAAGATGCTGCACCAGCGGCAGAGAGTCGGAGATGACGCTCGCCGGCGCATGGCGCTCGACATAGCCGGCATATTCCTCCGGCCTTGCAAACTGCAACAGCTTGGTCACGATCTGGCTGATGCGGTGAATCTGCTCGTCGAGCAGGCGAAACTCGACCTTCGCCTTGTCGGCATCGGCCCCGAACACGCTGCGGATGACGTCGAGATTGCCCTGCATCACCGCGATCGGATTGTTGATTTCGTGCGCAACGCCGGCGGTGATCTCGCCGATCGCAGCCAGTTTCTCGGACATGATGAGCTGCTTGGTGGTTGCCTCGAGCTTGAGATTGGCGTGCTCGAGGTCCCGGGTGCGCTCCAGCACGCGGACGTTCAGCTCCTCGTTCCATTCCCGGAGCTGTCGGTCGCGTTCCTGGATCTGGTCGAGCAGGTTGTCGAGATGAACCGCGACGCGGCCGATCTCGTCACCCAACACCGGCATCTTGGTGCGGGCGGAGAGGTTCCCGCGCTCCACCTCGCCGATCGTCGCCGTGACGCGCTCCAGCGGCATGAAGATGGAGGTCGCCCAGCGCAGGAAGATCGGTACGGTCGCAGCGGTGATCGCGATGAACGCTGCGATGATGATCACCAATGTCTGGTATTTGGCTTCGCTGAACGGCTTCTCCAGAAAGCCGACATAGAGCATGCCGACCCGCTTGCCATAACTGTCGACCAGCGGCTCGTAAGCGGAGATGTACCAGTCATTGACCACGAAAGCGCTGTCGAGCCAGGTGTGCCCCTCACCCAGCACGGCCGAGCGCACCGCCGCCGACACGCGCGTGCCGAGCGCGCGCCGTCCCTCGAACAGACGCACGTTGGTCGATATCCGCACGTCGTCCAGGAACAGCGTCGCGGTGCCCTGGCTGCCCTCCGGCAGGCTCGCCGCGCGGTAGACGAGATCGTTGATCGTGTCGATGAATTCGAGGTTCTGGTTGAGCAATGTGCCGCCGACCAGCGCAGCGGCGCCCCCGTCAGGCAGCATCGCCCGGCTCGCCGCGTGCACGACCATGCCGCGCGTCTCCGTGCTGCGGTCGGTCGGCACTGCGTTCGGGGTCGGCACGAGGTCCAATCGCGCACGCTCGGCCAGGGCCGGCGAAATTGCGGCGAGCTCGTCATTGCCGAAAATATCGACACCCGTCGCGGGGACCTGGCCCGACAGCGCCGACATGATGATCGGCCAGTCACCTCTCGGTTGACGCTGCAGCGGGGGCGATGAGGCGAGGACGTCGCCGCGATCGTTGGTCAGATACAGGAAATCGAGACCGATCTCCTTGCGGGTCTCGTCGAGCAGGTCCCGGAGCGAGCCGTGCGCATCAGGCGCCAGCACCTCCTGGAAGCGGGCCGACAGGCTGAGCGCCCGGATCTGGACGCCGGTCTTTTCCAGGATGCGGGCGAGATATTGATGGGCGATGGTGAGATCGCCGTTCACCTTGGAGATCAGGGCCGCGTCGAATTTCGCGTTCCAGCGATAGATTGCAACGCCGAGCAGGAGCGGCAGGATGACCAGCATCGGCAGCAGAGCGATCGCGAGCAGCCGGAAGCGGACGGAGCGACCCCGCACGAGCTCGCCGCTGCGGCGGGCGCTATCAGACATCCCATAACGCGCATTTGCGGTCGATGGTCTTGCGCGAGATACCGAGACGCCGCGCCGCCTCCTCGCGATTGCCATGGACCTCCTTCAGCACGCCGAGAATGTGACGGCGCTCGAGCTCCGCGAGACTGTCGGCAGGTGCCGACTGGCCGTCGTTGCGCGGACCGGCGAAATCGTCGGGGAAGGCGCCGAGGATCAGCGTGCGCTCGATCAAATTGCGCAGCTCGCGCACATTGCCCGGCCAGTCATAGCTTGCGAGCGCCGCCCGCACCGAGGCGTCGATCGGCACCGGCGGCATGCCGAGCTGAGCCGACAGCTTGCTCATGAAGATGGCGGCAAGCTCCTGGACGTCATCGCCGCGATCCTTCAGGAGCGGCAGGTGGATCTGCATCACGTTGAGCCGGTAGAACAGATCGGCTCGGAAACGGCCCTTCTCGACCTCTTTCTGAAGCTCGGCATTGGTTGCGAAGATGAAACGCAGGTCGACCGGAACTTCACGCTCGGAGCCAACCGGACGGACGCGGCGGTCTTCGAGCACGCGAAGCAGCTTGCTCTGCATCGGCAGCGGAAGCTCCCCGATCTCGTCGAGGAACAGCGTGCCGCCGTGCGCGTACAGGAACAAGCCCTCACGCCCCGAATCGGCGCCGGTGAAGGCGCCCTTGATGTGTCCGAACAGCTCGGCCTCGATCATCTCGGGCGGGATCGCCGCGCAATTCACGGGCACGAAGGGCTTGTCGGCGCGGTCGGACAGCGAGTGGATCGATCGTGCCGCCACTTCCTTGCCGGTGCCGGATGCGCCGGTGAGGAGAACCGAGGTCGGCAGGCGTGCAACGCGCGCGATGGTCTCACGCACGCGCAGCGTCGCGGCCGACTGGCCGATCAGGTTGTCGCGCAGAAAGGTGCGGTCGGACGAGGCACGCAGGGCGTAGCGCAGGACATAGTTCTCGCGCTGGAGGCGGACACGGTCGAGGCATCGTGCCACCGCGTTGAGGATCTGGTTGGAGCGGAACGGCTTGAGCACGAAATCGGCCGCACCGGCGCGCAGGGCCTGGATCGCGGTGTCGAGGTCGGCATAGGCGGTGATCAGGATGGCGTCGGCGAAGAAGCCGACGGCGCGCTGCTCGGCGAGCCAATCGACGCCATTCTTGCCTGGCATGATGTTGTCGAGAATGACGACGTCGTAGCGATTGGAATCGAGCTTGCGCGAAGCCTGATCGGTATCGGCCGCCTCGTCCACCAGCTTGCAGCGCGGTCCAAGCGTGCGCACCAGGAAATTGCGCATGCCCGGCTCGTCGTCGACGACCAGGATGGAGGCCTGCGCCAGCGCGCCGAACTCCGGCCCTGCGGCCGTCTTGCCGGGCTTGGCGGCAGGCTCGCGGCTCACCGCAGGACCTGCGGCAGCGCTTGCCCTCGATGTTGAGAAAGTCATGCCCGACGTCTTAGGTTTGAGATCATCCATCGGCGCCTTTCGCATTGCAGCGAAGTTCCGGCCGTGTCCCGTGCAGGCAACATAGTCAAACGTCGCCGCCGTGAATATTCGCCTTTCTACGGGGCGTCGCTCTTTTCGACCAGGAACACGATGCGCGCCTCGTTGCGCTCGGTGATCTCGACCTTGTCGCCGGTCTCGCGGATCAGGTTCGGAATGTCAATCACCGACAAGGGATCCGTACAGTGCACTTCGAGCTGATCGCCCGGCCGCAATGGCTTCAGCGCCTTGCGCGTCTTCAGGGCGGGCAAAGGGCATTTCAACCCGGTGAGATCGAGCGTCGTTCTGGTCATGGGCACAACATGGCGGGACCGATCGATGACGTCAACGCGAGGCCTTTAGAGCAGATCGGCATAGGACAAGAAGCCCACGTCCTGCCCCGGCTCGACATTCGTGATGTCCTCGCCGAGTTCGACGAGGCCGTCGGTCTCGACCAGCGAGGACAATAACCCGGCTCCCTCGCGCGGAAACTTGACGACTTCCAAGGCCCCGTCCTGCGCCCGCCGCACGGAGACGCGAACATATTCGCGCCGGCCTGGCTTCTTCTTGTAGGTGAATGCCGCCCGCACCGGGATCGGCAGAGGCGGCTCCGGCACGCCGCCGGCGAGCGCCAGCACCGTCGGCCGCACCACATGGACGAAGGTCACGAAGCTCGCGACGGGATTGCCGGGCAATCCGATCAGGGGCGTGCCGTCGATGATGCCCATCGCCACGGGACGGCCCGGCTTGATAGCCATCCGCCACAGCACCAGCGAGCCGATACTCTCGACCGCCGCCTTGACGTGGTCCTCCTCGCCGGTCGAGACGCCGCCGGTGGTGAGGATCAGGTCATGACGACCGGCCACCTGCTTCAAGCCATTCGCGAGTGAAGTCCGTTCGTCGCGCAAGATGCCGAGATCGCTGACCTCGCAGCCAAGCCGGCGCAGCATCGCCATCAGCATGAAGCGGTTGGAATCGAACAGCTGCGAGGCCGCGCGCGGCTCGCCGGGCGAAGCCAGCTCATCGCCGGTCGAGAACACCGCGACACGGATTCGCCTGACGACATCGAGGCGCGTCAGCCCGAACGCCGCGGCAAGCGCGACGTGCTGCGGCCGCAAGCGCTGGCCGGCGCGCAGCGCGACGTGCCCCTCAGGGATGTCTTCGCCCGCGGGGCGGACATTGGCGCCGGGCTTCAGACCCGGCGGCAGCACGATCTTGCCGGAATCGTCGATGCGGACGTCCTCCTGCATGAAGACGGTTTCGGCATCCGGCGGCATCGGCGCGCCCGTGAAGATGCGCGCAGTGTGCCCGGGCTTGATCGGCGCCTGTGCAAGGCCGCCGGCCTGGATACGGCCATCGAGCGGGAATGCCCGCTCCGCGCCTTCAGGAATGTCGGCGTTGCGCACGGCGTAGCCGTCGACGGCCGAGTTGGTGAAGGGCGGCAGCGGCAGGGGCGCTGCGACATCGCGCGCCAGCACGCGCCCGTCCGCCTCGACCAGCGCCACGGTCTCCAGATCGGCGATCGCATTGACGCGCGTCGTGATCAGGCCAACGGCCTCGTCGACCGACATCATCGGGCCGCCGAAGGCAAAGCAATCGTCCGACAGTTGCGCCATGGTGCCTCGTCAGCGCATCGCAGCGCTTTTAGCGACCACTTCCTCGACCGGCATCGCCGCGCGCAGCAGCAATGCTGCGGCTGCCGCGATATCGTCGAGATGGACAGTTGGCAGCCCAGTGTCAATGGCGGTGTCCGCCGCGATCCCGGCAATCCCGGGATCGTCGGGAAACAGCAACGGCTTGCCGTTGGCCGCGCGATGCACCTCGATCTTGCGATGCGGCTCGCGCTTGAAACCTTCGACCACGACGAGATCGACCGCGGACAGCTTGCCCAGGAGTTCCGGCAGCCGCGGCTCCGCGGCCCCGCGCAATTCGTGCATCAGGGCCCAGCGGTTCGACGACGCCACCAGCACCTCGGCCGCACCGGCCTCGCGATGGCGCCAGGAATCCTTGCCGGGCACGTCGACGTCGAACTGGTGATGCGCATGCTTGATGACGGAGACGCGCAGCCCCTGCGCGTTGAAATGCGGGATCAACCGCGTCAACAGCGTGGTCTTGCCCGCACCGCTCCAGCCTGCAAGGCCGATGACTTTCATCGCAACTCGATCTCCGCCAGCCGTGTCATGCGGCCGGAACCGCCTTCTCCCTCGTCGTGAGCATGCTTATATCGGCTTGACCCGAATGTCATGCTAACCTCGCCGCCATGATGAAGATCGACAAAGCCCCGGTGCCCCTGATCCTCCCCAACCCGGGCGACCCGCGCCTGACCCAGAGCGTGACCGGGACCGACCAGACCGGCGCCAAGGTCGAGATCAAGGTGCCGATGGAGCGGCCGCTGACGCTCTACCTGAATTCGCAGGAGATCGTCACCATGATGACGATCGGCGATTACCCCGAATATCTGGCGCTCGGCTACCTGCTGAACCAGAACATGCTGAAATATAATGACGAGGTCACCGAGGTCGAATACGACGACGACCTCCAGGTCGTCGTCGTTCGCACCGAGCATCACACCAATTTCGAGGCCAAGCTGAAGAAGCGCACGCAGACCTCGGGCTGTGCGCAGGGCACCGCCTTCGGCGATCTGCTCGAAGCCGTCGAGAGCGTCGCACTGCCGAAGGCCGAGCTGCGCACGTCCTGGCTGTACCAGATGACGCAGACCATCAACACCATGCCCTCGCTCTATCTGGAGGCCGGGGCGATCCACGGCTGCGTGCTGTGCAAGGAAGGCACGCCGCTCTGCTATACCGAGGATGTCGGCCGCCACAACGCCGTCGACAAGATCGCCGGCTGGATGTACCGCCACGGCGTCGACGCCTCCGACAAGATCCTCTACACCACGGGGCGGCTCACCTCGGAGATGGTGATCAAGACGGTCCGCATGGGAATTCCGATCCTGGTGTCGCGCTCCGGCTTCACCGCCTGGGGGGTCGATCTTGCAAGGCAGGTCGGGCTGACGCTGGTCGGACGCACCCGCGGCAAGCGCTTCATCGCGCTCGCCGGCGAAGAGCGCATCGTCTACGACCAGGACCTCGCTTACGTCGAGGAAGAGTCGGCGAAGCACAAGCGCAAGGGTGAAGCTGGTGACGACTGAATTTCCGCCGACGCAAGGCGTGCTGCTCGCCGGTGGCCTCGCCCGCCGCATGGGCGGCGGCGACAAGCCGATGCGCACCATCGGCGGCCGCACCATCCTTGAGCGCGTGATCGCGCGCCTCTCGCCCCAGTGCAGCGGGCTGATCCTCAACGCGAACGGCGATCCCGCGCGTTTCGCCGCGTTCGGCCTGCAGGTCGTCGCCGACGACGTGCCCGGCTTTCCCGGTCCGCTCGCCGGCATCCTCGCCGCGCTTGACTGGACCGCGGCGAACCGGCCGGGTGTCGAATGGGTGCTCAGCGCCGCCGGCGACTGCCCGTTCCTGCCGCGCGATCTGGTCGCGCGGCTGCATGAGGCGCGGAGCCAAGAGAACGCGCAGCTCGCGGTCGCCGCATCAGGCGAGCAGTCGCATCCCGTGATCGGCCTGTGGCGCGTCGCCTTGCGCGACGAGCTCCGGCACGCGCTGGTCGTCGAGGACCTCCGCAAGATCGACCGCTGGACGGCGCGCTATCCGCTCGCGACGGTGACGTGGCCGACCAAGCCGCTCGATCCGTTCTTCAACGCCAATACGGTCGAGGATATCGCCGAGGCGGAACGGCTGGCGGCACTGGACGACGCATCCTAAAGGGATGATTCGGAAAAGTACGCAGCGGCTTTCCGAAAGATCATCCTCAAACGACAACCTAAAGCGCTAGGACGATTCTTCCCGATCTCATCGCGCTTTAGCCAAGGCCCGCTCACGAGCTCGTTTACGCCGGCCGGAATCCCGCCCGCTCCAGCGCGGCGCGCGCCTCATTCGAGCCAAGTGCGTCGAGAAAAGCCCGCACCGCCGGCCGGTCTTTGCGCGCGCTTACCAGCGCAAAGTCATAGTGCTCTTCCGCGAGCGGGATGAAACCGAGGCCGGCCGCATGCGCGACCGGCGCGATGGTCATGCCCCAGTCAGCGCGGTGCTGCGCGACGGCCGCCGCAACAGCATTGTGCGACCGCGGCTGGTTCCAGTAGCCTTCCGGCCGCGCACCGCCGAGCAGCCGGTCGATCAGGATGCGCGTGCCGGCGCCCTGGTTGCGGTTGACCATGATGCAGGCGGGATCAACGAGAGCAGCGGCGACCGCCTCGTTCGCACCGAGGCCCTCGAAACGCCTGTCGCCCTCGCGGAAGACAATGCCCTGCATCCGCCGCCAGCCCGGCACGAGCTCGAGGCCCTCGACGAGATAGGGCGAGTTGTAGGTCTCGCTCTTGTCATCGAACAGATGGATCGGCGCGAAATCACATTCGCCGCGCTTTGCGGCCGCGAGTCCGCCGAGGCTGCCGACGGCGATCGAGCGCACCGTCAGACCGGCATGTGCGAGCTGTGCGGTGACGAGATCGAGGCCGGTGCAGTGGCTGCCGACGATGGCGAGATCGGGCACGCGCACGTGCGGCGTGAACAGCGTCACCTCGGCTTCGGTCCCGGCCGGCATCTGGTCGGCGAGCGCATCGATCCGCAAAAAGCCATCGGCCTGCGCGAAGGACGTGATCGCGCCAGACCCCTTGCCGGAGGGATAGGCGATCAGGCCATCCCTGCTTTCGACCAGCGAGACCATGATGAATTCGGTGCGGCCGAGCTCGGAAGCAATGCGCACCGGCACGGTCGCGCTCACCTTGGCATCCGAGCGCGGCGGCAGGCCGGCCAGCTTGCGCAGCACCGGCACGATCATGTCGTGGAAGGTGAACATCGCCGAGGTTGGAAAGCCCGGCAGGATCACCACCGGCTTGCCGTCACACACCGCAAGGCACAGCGGCTTGCCGGGCTTGAGCGCAACGCCATGCGCGATGATGCCGGGCTCACCGAGCCGGCCGATGATGCGATGGGACAGATCGCCGGCGCCTTTCGAGGTACCGCCCGACAGTACCAGCATATCGGACTCGGCGAGCGCGCTGCGCATTGCGGATTCGAGTTTCGCCTCATCATCTGGAATGGCGCCGAGGAAGACTGCCTCGCCACCGTTCTCGTCGATCGCAGCCGCGACGATCGCGCCGTTTGTGTCGTAGATCGCGGCGGGCGGAAGAGCCCCGCCGGGTTGGACCAGCTCGTCACCGGTGGAGATCACGGCGACACGCGGCCTGCGCGCGACGATCACCTCGGCGATGCCGCACGCGGCCAGCATGCCGATCTCGCGCGAGCCGATGATGGTGCCGGCGCGCAGCAGCGCCTCGCCGCGTGCAATATCGGATCCGGCGTACGACACGAATTGCCCGGGCGAGACCGCCCGACGCACGTCGATCGCATCAAGGCCGGCCGGCTGGGTGTGCTCGACCATGACGACCGCGTCGGCACCACGCGGCAACGGACCGCCGGTGGCGATCGGCGTTGCGGTTCCCGCCGCCACCTGCAGCGTCGGCGCGGTGCCGCAGTGGATGGTCTCGCCGTTCAGCGTGAGGCGCCGAGGAGTGCCTTCGCCAGCCGCCGCAAGGTCGGCCGAGCGCACGGCAAAGCCGTCGACATTGGAGCGATCGAACGGGGGAACGTCGATCGGCGCGGTGATGTCTACAACGAGCGCCATGCCGAGCGCATCGCCGAGCTTACGCATTTCGCTCGGAACGGCGCGCGGGAACAACGCAGCCTCGAAGCGCGCCAGGGCCTCCTCGCGCGAGAGGATCTTGAGGAACTGCTCCTGTTCGAGCGCGCTGCGGATTTGCGATTGCGGGTTCGTCGACATGCCAAAACCCATATCATTCCCACATCAGATAGGCATCGACCGGCACGCCTGCCGCAAATCCCTCGTGGCTGTCAGGAATGAGCAGCCATGCATCCGCACCGGCAATGGCCTGGAGCGGCCATTCGCCCACGGCGAGCGGCGTCCAGCCGTGATGTTCCCTGGCCAGCAAAGCGATCTCGGCGATGCCGACGCTGGATGCGATTTTTCGCGCAAGCGGCAGGCTCACCCACCGGCGCGGCCGGCGCCCCGATAATCGGTCGATGAGCGGAAGCACGAGCGCGAGCCACGCCGCGAGTGCATGATCCGGCGAGCCCGGCAAGGCGACGACGGGAACCTTTCCGAGCTTGGCGACCGCGGCAGTCCGCCCGGGCTGAAGCGCAAAACCGTGGGCGATCACATCACCGCGCTGAGCCAGCGCCGTGACGGCCGCATCGGCGCGACCAACGCCGCTGCCGCCGACCGTCAGGATCAGATCGCAACAGGATATATCGAGCGCATCGGCAATCGACGCCGCATCGCGCGCGCCGGCCTCATGCGTCTTCACATCCAGTCCCGCAGCGCCCGCGATCCCGGCGATCATATGCATCGTTGCCGTTGCACCCGGC
Organism: Bradyrhizobium sp. TM233; assembly: GCF_036247965.1. NCBI lineage: Bacteria > Pseudomonadati > Pseudomonadota > Alphaproteobacteria > Hyphomicrobiales > Nitrobacteraceae > Bradyrhizobium > Bradyrhizobium sp. TM233. The sequence goes on from NZ_BTIG01000009.1 coordinate 99,876, forward strand.
ACGTTGACGATGCTCAGCCGGGGCCGCCGTACGCCGAGCTTGTCCAAACCGGCAACGCGCGCGAGCAGCAGATCGGCTGCGGCGACCGGATGGCCCTCGGCGCCGGCCGGCGTGCGCTCGGCGATGTCGCTGCCGCCACGCCTGACGCCCTGCCCCGGCACGCCCTCCGCCAGCACCTGCACGAGCGGCCCCGATGCATCGACCGCGTCGGCATCGAGTACACAGTCGCAGCCGTCGGGCATCGCGTCACCGGCTTCGACCCACACGGGCGCTTGTGTCAAAGGCAGCGGCGAGTAAGAGGACGCGCCAACGAGATCGTTGGCGCAGAGCGCCCAGCCGTCCGCGGCGGCGATGTCGTGATGCGGATGGGCCGCAAGCAGCGGCGTGCCCGCCGCGATGCAGCCGGCCGCTTCGCTCAGCGGCAACTCCACCGGTGCAAGCGGTTCAAGCCCGCTCAGCAACGCGGCGAGCGCAGTGTCGAGCGGCGTCAGCGATGGCGGCAGGCGCTGGGTCATGCGCCATGGTGGACCATGCATCGCCCGGTTTGGCAACCGCCGGCGATGCCGACGTCAACCGCCCGACCGATCCGCATTGGGAAAGAACAGCTGCTGCCCGTCGACCTTGTAGCCGGCGATCGCCGCCTGCCCCTCGGGCGAGATCAGCCAGTCGATGAAGGTCTGCCCCAGCTCCTTCTTCACGTTCGGAAACTTCTCGGGGTTCACCAGCATCACGCCGTACTGATTGAGCAGCCGCTTGTCGCCTTCGACGACGGTGTCGAGATCGCCGCGATCCTTGAAAGAGATCCAGCTGCCGCGATCCGACAGCACATAGGCATTGGCGGCGCGCGCGGCGTCGAGGGCCGAGGCCATGCCCTGGCCGGCCTCTCGGTACCAGGCGCCCTTGGCAGCCGCGATGTCGATGCCGGCGACGATCCAGAGCGCGAGTTCCGCAGCGTGGGTGCCCGACCGATCGCCACGCGTCACGAACGGCGCGCCCTTGGCTTCGATCGCCTTCAGCGCCGTCGCGATGTCCTTGCCCTTGACGCCGGCGGGATCGCTCTTCGGTCCGATCAGCACATAGTCGTTGTACATCACGTCGAACCGCTTCACGCCAAACCCGTCGGCGACGAATTTCTCCTCCTGCGGCCGCGCATGCATCAGCACGACGTCGGCCTCGCCCCTTCGCGGCCCGTCGAGCACCTCGTCGGCGCGCCGCGCGATCACCGTCACGTCGATGCCGGTCTTGTCGCGGAAGATCGGCAGCAGATAGTCGAGCAGGCCGGAATCCTGCGTCGATGTGGTCGAGGCCAGCACGATGGCGCGGTCTTCCGCGGATGAGGCCGCGACGCCCGCGGTGAGGCCGCAGAACAGCGCGAATGCAACGGACAGGCGGCCCATGATCAGGTTCCCATTGGCTATGACGCGATCATGATGATGATCGATTGCGCCGCACTCGTGACGCGTTTGCGCGCTGCGGCGTCCGCGATGCGGACAACAACAGATTGAATGCAAATCCAGCCACTACCGGCGGCGGGATTCGCCCGCGAGGCGGCAATCGCGCGGCTCGGGAAATTTCGGCAACGCAGATCGCCATCCGATTGCGATCGCCGGCGACGAGCGCACCAAGCGCATGCTGCAGGATCATTCACCAAAGCAAACGACGCGCGTGAGGATGTGTTGCAAAGCAGCGAGATGATCAGGCATGGTCCCGGCGGACGAGAACTTGAAATGCAGAATTCCACCTGCGTCGAACGTCAAAAAGAAGCAAGAATTTGCATAGGAATGCAGGATGGAATTCCTGACGACCAGCGAAGCCGCCGACTATCTTCGGCTCGGCGAACGCAAGCTCTACGAACTCGTCACCACCGGCGCGATCCCCTGCACCAAGGTGACCGGGAAGTGGCTCTTCCCGCGACACGAGCTCGATCTCTGGGTGCTCTCGGGCCTCGCGCGTCCGGCCGGCATGCTGATCGCGGAGCCGCCGCCGGTCGTGGGCGGCAGCCAGGACGAGCTGCTGGATTGGAGCCTGCGCGAATCCGGCTCGGGCCTGGGATCGATGAGCGAGGGCAGCGTGCGCGGGCTCGAGCGCTTGCAGCGCAACGAGGTGATGGCGGCGGCGATACACTTCCACGGCCTGGATGCTTCCGACGATCTCACGGGGGATGCCAGTGTCGAAGCGCTGCGGGCCGCTCCGGATTTGCATGATGCGGTGCTGGTCGCGTTCGTGCGCCGCGAGCAGGGGCTCGTGCTGCCGCAAGGCAACCCCAAGCACCTGCACGGCCTGACCGACGTGCTCGCGCTCGGCGCCCGGATGGCGATGCGGCAACAGGGCACGGGCGCGCAGATGCTGCTCGATGTGCTCCTGAAGCGCGCGGGCGCCACGACGCGGGATTTGCGGCGGGTCGAGACGCCGGCCCTGACGGGGCCGGATCTCGCCGAACTGGTCCGCGCCGGCCAGGCCGATTGCGGCATCGCCACGCGCGCCGCGGCGCGTTCGGCCGGCCTCGATTTCGTGCCCCTGGTCTGGGAGAATTTTGACCTCGCAATGCGGCAGCGCAGCTATTTCCGCCCTGCCATGCAGGCCTTGATCGGATTCCTGAACGAGCGGCGGCTGCGCCAGCGCGCCGAGGAGCTGACCGGCTACGATCCCTCACCCGCAGGACAGATCCGCTTCGCAGCCTGACATTGACGCCCGCCCCAAAATAGTTGCAAAAGAAACCAATTCAGCCGGGCATACCCGGGGCAACACCGGCCAACGCGCCGGATCAGGGGAGGACAAGCGTGAACCCAACGAGATTTGGACTACCGGTCGCGGCCGGCTTTGCAGCGACGTTCCTGGCGGCGACGCTGATGTCGGGCGCGGCATCGGCGCAGGTTTCCGACGACCTCGTCAAGATCGGCGTGCTCACCGACATGAACGGCCCGGCCTCCGCGCCGACCGGTCAGGGCTCGGTGACAGCGGCGCAGATGGCGATCGACGATTTCGGCGGCACCGTGCTCGGCAAGCCGATCAGCGTTGTGGTCGGCGACCATCAGCTCAAGGCCGACATCGGCGCCTCGCTCGCGCGGCGCTGGTTCGACGTCGAGCAGGTCGATCTGATCGTCGACGTGCCGGTCTCGGCGGTCGGGCTCGCGGTGCAGAACATCGCCAACGAGAAGAAGCGGCTGTTCATCACCCACTCCACCGGCACCGCCGATTTCCACGGCAAGTTCTGCTCGCCTTACGCGATCCAATGGGTGTTCGACACCCGCGCGCTCGCGGTCGGCACCGCGGACGCGGTGGTCAAGCGCGGCGGCGACAGCTGGTTCTTCATCACCGACGATTACGCCTTCGGCCATTCGCTGGAGCGCGATGCGTCGGCGGTCGTCACCGCCAATGGCGGCAAGGTGCTGGGCTCGGTGCGGCCGCCGCTGGCAACGCCGGACCTGTCCTCCTTCGTGCTGCAGGCGCAGGCTTCCAAGGCCAAGATCATCGGCATTGCCGCAGGCCCCCCCAACAACATGAACGAGATCAAGACCGGCTCGGAGTTCGGCGTGTTCAAGGGCGGCCAGCAGATGGCGGCGCTGCTGGCGCTGATCACCGACATCCACGGCCTCGGCCTGCAGGCGGCGCAAGGCCTGCTGCTGACCACCTCGTTCTACTGGGACATGGACGACAAGACCCGCGAATGGTCGAAGCGCTACTTCGCCAAGATGAACAAGATGCCGTCGATGTGGCAGGCCGGCGTCTACTCGTCCGTGATGCACTATCTCAACGCCATCAAGGAAGCCGGCACCGACGATCCGCTCAAGGTCGCCGCCAAGATGCGCGAGAAGCCGATCGAGGATTTCTTCGCCCGCAACGGCAAGCTCCGGGAGGACAATCTGATGGTGCACGATCTCTGGCTGGTGCAGGTGAAGACGCCGGAGGAGAGCAAATATCCGTGGGACTATTACAAGATCCTCACCACGATCTCCGGCGACAAGGCGTTCGGTCCGCCGGACCAGGCGTGTGCGATGGTGAAGAAGTGAGATTGGCGAGTGGCGAATAGGGAGTAGCGAATGGGGATGCTTCCATTCGCTATTCGCAACTCGCCACTCGCTATTTCACCACACCTATCTCGCGAAAATACTTCATCACGCCCGGATGGATCAGCTCCGGCCTCGGCGCCGCCGCCACCGTGTTCGACGCGGTGGTCTCGCAGGCCTGGGCGAGCTTCTTGCAGAAATCCGCCTCGACGCCGTGCAGTGTCTTCGCCAAGCGATAGGCGACGTCATCGGACAGGTCCTCGCGCGTGAGGACAAAACTCCAGGAGCCGAGCGAGGCGATCGGCGCGTCCTGCTTCGGATAGCTATTGGCCGGCACCAGCAGCGGCTTCAGGAACGCATGCTTGGCGCGGATGCGCGTCATCTCTTCAACGCTCGGCGCGATGAAGCGCGCGCCTGACGCGCTCGATGCGACCGCGGCAAAGCCGGGCCAGCCGATGCCGGCGCCCCACAGCGCGGCGACACGGCCGTCCTCGACCATCGCGGGGCCGTCGCCGGCGCGATCGAGATAGATGGCCTTGAAGTCCTCATCCTGCCTCAACCCGAGCCCATCCAGCACATAGCGCGCCAGGATCGGCAGGCCCGAGCCCTTGGCGCCGAACGCCACGGGCTGACCGACGAGATCGCGGATCGTCTTGTAGGGACTGTCCGCGCGCACCACGAACATGCCGGGGTTTGAATAGATCGCCGTGAGAATCTTCAGCCGAACCGGCGCACGCCCGATGCCGGCAAAGGCCTCATAGGCCGGCTCGCCCGCGACCAGCGCGAGATCGAGCTCGCCCTTCTCCAGCAGCGGAATGTTCTCGTTGCTGCCCTTGGTGTTGCGGGGCGCAATGGAGATGTGCGGATCGGCCGCGTTCATCACTTCGGCAAAGGCGTTGCCATAGAGCGGGAAACCGCCGCCGGGCGTCGCTGTGCCCAAACTGATCGCCGTGGTCGAAATGGCCGTGCCTCCGGTTTGAGCGGCAGCGGGGCTTGCGAGCAGCACTGCAGCAAGAGCGATCATCGCGAATCTCATGGTCATTCCCGGCGGGCCTGCGTCAACACCGACTTGCGGCGATGTAGGCAGCGGCCCGAATTTGTGAAAGCATGTCGCCCAACGACAATAGAACAATGGGAGGCGTCATGTTGCGAATTTTGCGGTGCGGTTTTTTTGGGCTCACAGTCCTTTTAGGTCTTTTCAGCGCCACGCCTCCCGCCTCCGCCGCCTATCCCGACCGCCCCGTGCACTGGCTGATTGGATTTGCCGCCGGCGGCCCGGTCGACATCGTGGCGCGGATCATGGCGCAGTGGCTGTCGGACCGTCTCGGCCAGCAATTCATCGTCGAGAACCGCACGGGCTCCGGCGGCAACATCGCTGCCGCCGCCGCGATCAACTCGCCGGCCGACGGCTACACGTTGCTGTTCGTCGCGCCCAACAACGCGATCTCGACCTCGCTCTACAAGAAGCTGCCGTTCGACTTCTTGCGCGACACCGTGCCGGTGGCGAGCATCATGCAGCTCACCAACATGCTGGTCGTCTCCAACGCGTTTCCGGCCAAGACGGTTCAGGAGTTCGTCGACTACTGCAAGGCCAATCCCGGCAAGATCTCGTTTGCGTCGTCCGGCAACGGCACCTCGGTGCACATGTCGGCCGAGCTGTTCAAGGTGATGACCAAGTGCGACATGGTGCACGTGCCCTATCGCGGCTCAGCCATCGCCTTCCCCGACATCATCTCCAACAAGGTGCAGCTGATCTTCGACAACCTGCCCTCCGCGCTGGAGCAGGCCAAAGGCGGCAACGTCCGCGCGCTGGGCGTGACCTCGCCGCAGCGCTGGCCGAGCGTGCCCGACGTGCCCGCGATCGCCGAGACCGTGCCGGGCTTCGAATCGGTCGGCTTCTACGGCATCTCCGCGCCGAAAGGCTCGCCGAGCGACGTGATCGAGACCCTCAACAAGGCCGTCGGCGAAGCGCTGAAGGACCCGAAGCTGATCGCGCGCCTCACTGAAGTCGGCGGCATCCCCAAGCCGATGACGCCGGCCGAGTTCGGCAAGCTGGTCACCGACGAGACCGAGAAGTGGCGCAAGGTGGTGGAGTTCGCCGGGGTGTCGGTGGATTAGCGCCGGGCCTAGCGGCTCGCCGGCAGGACATCGGAGGGGACCCGGAGGCCCCCTCCACAAATATCGCAAAACAACCCCATGCACAGTAGACGAGGCCAGTAATTTCAATGGGTTACGGGCAACGAAAGACGAGCCTGACGAGGTGGTTTTGCTCCGTCGGGCAAAACAGGGGCATACAGGCATCATCGCCAATTTCGGTTATTTGAAAATCGCCGGCGATGCTGCTCCGGCGTTCCCATCCGCCGGGCCAGCATTGCACCCCCGCCCCCATCCCTGTAAACGAACCGCGCACCGTTGCCGGCCGCGCGTCCCGCGAGCCACCTCGCGGCGGGGCCTGTAGCTCAATGGTTAGAGCCGGCCGCTCATAACGGTCTGGTTGCAGGTTCGAGTCCTGCCGGGCCCACCACGCTTCGCCCTTCGGGCTACGCGTGGCGCAGCCATGCAAGGCCGAGGAGCGAAGCGTGTCCGGCGTAGCTGGAGCAAAGCAGACGCGAAGACGGACTTCGGCCGCGAGCTTCGGCCCGGCAAGCCAGCGCCACACATCAAGAGCGAAGCGAGTGAAGTCTGCCGCGCGGCCAGCTGATCAGAGATAGCCCTACTCGGCAGCCATTGCTGTTCGCAACTCCGGTTTGTCCGTCGCGCTCACAGGGATCTCATCCGCAGTCGGCTTGATGCGGAACCACGCGGCATACAGCGCAGGAAGGAAGAGCAGGATCAACACCGTGCCGACTGCCGTGCCGCCGATCAAGGTATAGGCCATCGATCCCCAGAAGACGGAGTGTGTGAGGGGGATGAACGCGAGTACGGCCGCAAGTGCGGTCAGGATCACCGGCCTCGTGCGTTGCACCGTGGCTTCGATGACGGCGTGGTAGTCGTCGAGGCCCGCCGCGCGGTTCTCCTTGATCTGTTCGGTCAGGATCAGGGTATTGCGCATCAGTATCCCGGCCAGTCCGATCAGTCCCAGAATCGCGTTGAAGCCGAAGGGCTGGTTGAAGATCAGCAACGCAGGCACGACGCCGACGAGACCAAGCGGTGCGGTCAGCATGACGAGGGCCATCATCGAGAATGATCTGACCTGAAGCATGATGACGATCAGCGTTGCGGCGATCATGGCGGGAAAGACGGTCGCGAGCGCGTCATTGGCCTTCGTGGCCTCCTCGATCGAGCCGCCGGTCTCGATGCGATAGCCGGCCGGAAGCGATGCGATCAGCGGCTGGAGGGCTTTCACGATGTCCTTGGAGACCTCGGGAGGCTGCGTCGCCTCATTGATGTCCGAACGAATCGTGATGACCGGCGTGCGATCGCGGCGCTTCAGGATCGGCTCTTCGAGCTGGACTTCCGAATGGCCGATCTGGTCGAGCGGAATCAGACGGCCGTCTCGGCTCGTCAGTGAGAAGTCGGCCAACCGTGTCGGATCCAGCCGCTCGCCGCCGGCGCTGCGCGCTACGATCGGGACATTGCGAATGTCCTCGCGGACCTGCGTGACGGCGATGCCAGTGAGGAGGAACTGGAGCTGCCGCCCGACTTCCGCCGGCGAGAGGCCGATGAGGTTCAGCCGATCCTGATCTGGAATGAAGCGGAGCACGGGTGTGCGATTGCCCCAATCCCGATTGGCTTGTCGCACGTCGGGAACGCCCCGCATGACCTCGACGGCTTTTTCAGAGAGCGCGTACAATTTCGCGGGATCGGGGCCCATCACCCGAAACTCCACCGGGAACGGCGTGTAGGGTCCGAAGACGAGCTGGGTGACGCGCACACGCGCTTCCCGGGCAAGGCCGTGTGATACCGCCTCCCGGAGCCGCTGCTTCAAAGCCTCGCGTGCCTCGGCGTCTGGTGTCAGCACGACGATCTTGGCAAAGGCCGGATCGGGGAGCTCCGGCGCCATCGCGAAGAAGAAGCGGGGCGCGCCCTGACCGACATAGCTGGTCACGATCTTCGCCTCGGGTTGATCATGCAGCCAGCGTTCGAGCTTCTCGACGGCGGCGGTCGTCGTCTCGATGCTGGTGCCTTCCGGCAGGCGAACCTCCACGAGAACCTCGGGGCGATCCGACGTCGGGAAAAACTGCTGCTTGACCGCGCCCATGCCGAGGCCGGACAGCACGAAAGCGATCACGACGAGGCTGCAGGTCAGGAACTTGTGGCGTACGGCCATGGTGATGCCCCGCCGCAAGCGCCGGTAGTTCGGCGTGTCGTAGATCGCGTGGTGGCCGCCCTCGATAGGCTTGATCGCGGGCAGCATCTTGACACCAAGGTAAGGCGTGAAGATCACCGCGACGATCCAGGAGACGATGAGAGCGAACCCGACGACCCAGAAGATGTTGCCGGCATATTCGCCGGCGGTCGAGCGCGCGAACCCCACCGGCAGGAATCCCGCGATCGTCACGAGTGTGCCCGAGAGCATCGGCGCCGCAGTGTGGCTCCATGCGTAGGCCGCCGCACTGAGGCGGTCCATCCCCTCTTCCATTTTCACCACCATCACCTCGATGGCGATGATGGCATCGTCCACGAGCAGGCCAAGCGCGAGGATGAGAGCACCGAGCGTGATGCGATCGAAGAATCGGCCCGTTTCCAGCATGATGAGAAACACGACGGCCAGCGTCAGAGGGACTGCGGCGGCCACGACGATTCCCACGCGCCAGCCGAGGCTGAGCAGGCTGACCAGCAGCACCACAGCGAGCGCCATTGCGAATTTGATCATGAACTCGTCGACCGCGGAGGTGATGTTCACGGCCTGATCGGTCACCTTGTCGAGCGTCATCCCGAGCGGCAGTGTCCGCGCCAGGGCTGCGGACCTCTCTTCCAACGCCTTGCCGAGCGCCAGACCGTTCCAGCCCTCCTGCATCACTGCAGCGAGCATGATCGTGGGCTCGCCCTGGTGCCGGATGATGTAGGTGGGAGGATCCTCGTAGCCACGACGAACCTCGGCGATGTCGGACAGCTTCAAGGTTCGTCCCGCAGCGACGATCGGCGTGTCGGCGATCGCCTGCACGCTGTCGTAACCACCGTCGACCCGGATGAAGACCTGGGGCCCGCTCGTGTCGATCGAACCTGCCGGGGTCACCGTATTCTGCCGCTGCAAGGCGGCAACGATATCCTGTGCCGACACGCCGAGCGTTGCCAGCTTGGGATAGGAAAACTCCACGAAGATCTGCTCGGGACGTTCGCCGAAGATATTGATCTTCTTGACGCCGGGCACATGCAGCAGGTCCTGGCGGATCACCTCCGCCTTCCTGGCGAGCTCACGCATCGGCATGCCCTTCGCCTTGAGGGCGTAGAGCGCGAAGCTCACGTCCGAATATTCATCGTTGACGAAGGGCCCGAGCACGCCGGCCGGCAGCTTGCGGGCTTCATCTCCGAGCTTCTTGCGAGCCTGATAAAACTCTTCCTGGACGCTCGATGGCGGCGTGCTGTCCTTCAGCGTCACCGTCATGTAAGCATAACCCGGCCGCGTCGTCGTCTCCACCCGGTCGTACCAGGTCAGCTCCTGAATCCGCTTCTCCAGGGGTTCGGCGACCTGGTCCTGCATCTCGCGTGCCGTCGCCCCCGGCCACACCGTCGTGACCGTCAGGGTCTTGATGGTGAAGGATGGGTCCTCGGCCCGCCCGAGCATAAAGAAGGCGTAGGCGCCTGCTGCCGCCAGCAGAATGATAAAGAACAGGGTGACGGCCCGCTCGCGAACGGCGACCGCGGAGAGATTGAAGCTCATCATTTGCTCCCGCCGTCGGAGGCGGTCCTGACGCGAGCGCCCTCGTGCAGGAGGTGAGCGCCGAGCGAAACAATGGGATCAGCTGAGCTTGATCCAGAGATAATGGCCGCTTCGCTGCTCACGCGCAGAAGCTTGATGGGGCGAAAGTGTACGGTCGAGCTGCCGCTGTCGAACACCCAGACGCCCGTTGTCCTGCCGTCATCGAGCACGGCGCCCAGCGGCACCTGGACTTCCGGCTGACTGTCCCGGCTTAAAAGCCGAAGCGTGACTGTCGCGCCAAGCGGTGCTGCCGCCGCCTCGCCGCCGAGCACGTAGCGGGCCTCGTAAGTCCGGGTCTGCGCGTCGGCAGAGTTCGACAATTGGCGCAGATGCGCCGCGTAGCGGCGTCCATCGCTTCCATACAGGCTGGCCTCGGCGAGCGAGCCGATCGCCGGCCGGATCGTTTCGGGAAGCGCCACCACGGCTTCACGAGGCCCGGACTGCGCAAGCCGAACGACCGCCTGGCCGGCCGAGACCACTTGGCCGGGCTCGCCAAGCGTTTGGGTGACCGTGCCGTCCGCGTCTGCCACCAGGATGGAATAGGTCGCCTGGTTCTCGGCGACGCCTGCCTCGGCTTCGGCCGCGGCGAGCTGCGCCTTGGCTGTATCCGAGGCGGCCTTCGCCTGTTCGTAGCGCTGCTTGGACGTCCATCCGTCGTTGACAAGGTTGGCATATCGCCGCTCATCGGCATCCGTCTGCACGACTACCGCGCGAGCCGCGGCTACGGCGTTACGCTTCGCCGCAAGCGCAAGGCGGAGGTCGGTCTCGTCGATCCGCATGAGAGGCTGCCCCGCTTTGACCTGCTCGCCGACATTCACCAACCGCTCGACGATCTTGCCGGCGACGCGAAAGCCGAGATTGCTCTCCACCCGCGCGCCGATGGTGCCTGTGAACCCGCGCTCGGAGCCGTTCACCCGCGCGGCCTTCACCAGGTTGACCATCGGCGGCTCCTGCCTCGGGTCGCTCACGGCAGAGGCTTTTGGGGTGAAAATGCCGAGACTGACGAATGTGGCCACCCCCGCCGGGATCATAATACCGGCCAAAACGGCAATTCCCCTTTTCATGACGGTCTCCTGCGCGATTTAGATTTCGCTCGAACTCTATATTGAGATAGAGGTCGACCGCAATCTAAATTTGTAACCTGACGGGAACGTGATCTCGGGAAATCACCGGTCCAGCTGCAGCCGCCCACTTGATAGATGTCATTCGACATCTATATTCAACATAGATTTCGACTGAAATCCAAATGGAGGAGCACGATGCGCGTCAGTCGCGTTCAAGCCGCGGAGAACCGCCAAACCGTGATCAATGTGGCAAGTCGCCTCTTCAGGGATCGCGGCTTTGACGGCATTGGCCTCAAGGATCTGATGGAGGGGGCCGGGCTCACCCAGGGCGCCTTCTACAAGCAGTTCGCGTCCAAGGAGGACTTGGCGGTCGAGGCGTCCAAGCGAGCGTTGGAGAGCGCTTCCGGCCGATGGTCGGACGCGGCCGCGCGCAATCCTGACGATCCGCTCAGCGCAGTGATCGGATTCTATCTCAGTGCCGATCATCGCGAAGAGAGAATGGACGGCTGTCCGATCGTGGCCCTCGGCGCGGACGCCGCCCGGCAGGGTCCCGACGTCAAGGCCGAGTTCGAAGCGGGCATCAAGGCCCATCTCGACGTGCTCGGCCGCTTCATCGCCAAGGACGGCGACCAGGGGTCCAGAGACAAGGCCATGGCCATTCTCGCGACGATGGTCGGCGCCGTGACGCTGGCGCGCGCGGTCAACGACACCGACCTCGCACGAGCCCTTCTGGATTCGGCAGCCGCGCTGGTCCGTGAAGCTGCCGCCACTTGAATGACCGCCCCCTCGAAACATGGAGAGATCGGATGCTTGACGTGAGCGAAGCCGCGCCGAGTTTGCTCAAATTATCGGAGAGGCTCAGTGTGCGTTTTCACAAGACCGGCAGCGGGCCCCCGTTGCTCCTCATCCATACGATCCGGACGCAGCTCGAGTATTTCCGCCGCCTTGCGCCTCTCCTCGCCCGGTCGCACACGGTGTACGCCATCGATCTGCCCGGCCACGGACACTCACCGATCGATCCGAGTGCGAGCTTCAACGAGCCCTATTTCAGGCAGGCAGTCATCCGCTTCATCGAGGCGCTAGACCTCTCGGATATAACGCTCGTCGGCGAGTCGATCGGGGGCGCATTGGCTCTCACGGTGGCGGCCTCCCTCCCACACCGCGTAAAGTGGGTCTATGCAATCAACCCCTACGACTACGAAACTCGCTATGGGGACGGAATTCGACGGGGCAATTGGCTCGCGAACTTCATTATCGGAAGTCTGCAGATCCCGGTGCTCGGGGCGATCAACGCGTCGCTCGAAAACAAGATCGTTCTCGGCAAGATCATGGGTGGTGGATACCACGACCCGCGCAAGCTGCCGGCCGATCTGCTCGCCGAGTTCGACAAGGTGGCCCACCGCCCGGGATACAAGCGGGCCGCACGCAAGGTGTTGGCGGGCTGGCGATCCTGGAGCACGGCCCGCGACTACTATCGGCAGATCTCGGCTCCGGTGACGCTCATCTATGGCGACAGCGATTGGTCTCGGCCCGACGAGCGCGAGCGCACACGGTCTCTCATTCCCAACTCGCAGGTGGTGACGCTCAGGAATACCGGCCACTTCTCGGCTGTCGAGAATCCGTCGGAGCTGGCTCGCACGATATTGGGGACAGAATGAGCGCATGATCAAACAGAGCATGCTCCTCCAACGCTATCCTCCGCCCGGAAACAGTAACGGAGCAAGGGCAGCCTCGATGTTACCGCCTGGCTGGAATGGTTCCTGGCGTGTCTCGACCGCGCCTTCGAGGGCGCTGAACAGATACTTGCTGCTGTCTTTCGCAAGGCTGAATTCTGGAAGAAGCACGCAGCTGCGCCACTCAATGATCGCCAGCGTGACATGCTGAACCGCCTGCTCGATGGCTTCGAGGACAAGTTGACTTCATCGAAATACGCCAAGATCGAGAAGACGTCGCCAGATACTGCCCTGCGCGATATCAACGAACTGATTGAAATGGACATTCTCGAAAAGGAGAAAGGCGGCGGGAGAAGCACAAGCTATGCGCTGGCAGGCAAACGACACAACATCTCTACGATCGCGCAGTGAGTTCCGAGACTGCCCCAGATCATCCGCTCCCGAAGAGAATCGTCAAAAGGAGGGAGGAGTTTTCGATGCCCTTCAGCGAGTGCATCTCGCCGCCCGTGAGGTAGATCCACTCGCCGGCACTCAACGTGGTCGACGAATCCGCCAAGCCAAGCGTTATGCGCCCTTCCAGGCAATGGAGCATGATGTTGCCGGGCACCTTGTGTGGCGGGATTTCCGTTCCGGCCAAGACGATCAGCCGAATTGCTTCGAAATGCTCAGTTTTGATGATTGCCGCCGTTTTGGCGTCCGTCAATTTGCTTCCAAGCGGCCGCAAATCGACGATCTCTCCTGGTTGAGCGTGCTGCAATGCCACGATGTACTCCCTCGCTTCGTCACTGGGTATGAACCGCCAAGAACCGGCAGATGATGGCAATCGTTCCCGGTCCACGCAATACTACCACCGTGCCAGAGCTATCCTAATCGCCGGCGACCCAAAAAGCGACGACGAGGCCTCCAGCTCGTCGCCTGCTCGATCTGCCATGCCAGCCCCTCCGGAGCGGACTGTCTTCCTCCTAACCACATTCTTCTTCCCGGGCATCTTGCCGCGGGATTTCTTCGCAGCAGCCGATCGAAGCCGTCGTTTCGATCTCGCATCCGGCCCTCATTCGTCAGAAGGAGGCGAACCGCAAACAATATGTTATCCTCCGCGCGGGGCCAACAACGGAGCAAACCCAATGCCAACCAGCGTCAAGCAGATGCTCGAAGCCGCCAATTCCGCAGTCCCCAAGATCACGTCGGACGAGGCCGCCGAGATGATCAGAAGCGGCAACACGCTGGTCGTCGACGTTCGCGATGCGCCGGAGGTTGCCGCCAGTGGCAAGATCGCGGGGGCGGTGAACGTCTCGCGCGGGATGCTGGAGTTTCGCGCGGATCCGGAATTGCCCTCCCACGACAAGGCGTTCGACAAGAGCAAGAGCGTCATTCTCTACTGCGCGTCCGGCGGCCGGTCGGCGCTGGCCGGCAAGTTGCTGAAGGATTTGGGCTACGAGAAGGTCTACAATCTCGGCGGCTTCAAGGACTGGACGGGCGCGGTCGAGAAATAGGACGCGCGAGTTGCCGCCGAACGCCATCGCCGTCGGCTCGGCGCGCGATCCCCGCTCTAGTCGATCGCCATCGTCTGCCGCCGGCGCAGCTCGGACGGGCTGTGGCCGAACTTCCTGCGAAACACCGTGCTGAAGTGCGACGAGCTGCTGAAGCCGAGGCGATAGGCGATCTCGGTCACCGACAGCGCGCGCAGCTCCGGGCGCATCAGCGCGTCGTAGCAACGCTGCAGGCGGCGGTTCAGGATCCATTCGGACACCGACATCTCGGTCGATCGAAACAGATAGTGCAGATGCCGGAGCGAGACGCCGTTGTTCCTGGCAATCTTCTCCAGCGACAGATCCGGATCGGTCAGATGCTCCTCGATCCAGCCCTTGACCGAGCGCAGGCGCGCATTCCGCGCCGTCGCGTCCTCCGAGAACTCGTCCTTGTCGCCCATGTCCAGCGCGAGCGCCAGAACATCCATCAGCTCATGCCCCAGCCGGCCTCGCGCCGTCTCCTCCAGGCTCGAGGCCTCCGATGCGAGCAGCGCGCAGAATTCGGCGGCGATCCGGCCCAGACCCCGCCCCGTCGCAATCGTCGCCGCCGACGGCATCTTTCCTTCGGCGAAGCGCGATGAAAATTCCTTGCGCGGAATCTCCAGATACAGCGACCGGAATTGGTTCGAGCATTCGAGATCGTAGGCGTCGGAGGCCGAGAAGATCGCGCCGATGCCCGGGCTGGTCACCAGGGTCTGGCCGGCCTGGAGCACGTCCATGCTGCCGGCTTGCAGAAACTGGACGTAGTAACAATCCTTGTCGAGCTTTGCGATGTGCCGGTCGCGCCGCGATATCCGCTGCTCCGACAGGAAGACGTCACTCATCGTGACCGGGCCAAATTGCGCCTCGCGGATAAAGCCCTGATAGTCGGCCGGCTTCACCGCGTTCACGTCGACATGGACATAGTGGTCGCAGATCGCATCCTGCCAGGCAGCGAAGCGCTTGGCGGGATCCAGCTCCTCGGTCGTGAACACCAGATCCATCGGCGGCCCGTTACATCGAAGACTTCTGTGCAGCGCACAAAAGCTGCCGGGCGATCTTAGGTTCCTGTCAGCTTCGTGCAAGACTCTTTGCGCGCCAGCGCAAAAGGTTTGCGCGTTGACGCAAGCCACATTGAGGTCTCTCGCCTATCAAGCGCAAAACAACTCTTGGGACGGGGGGAGGCAAGCGCGCGCGGAGACGGCGATCCCGCACGCGTGATGCCGATCCCAGGGATGGCAAGCGATGAAGCGCGTTCGGATCAGCCAACAGGAGATCGTGTTCGCGGTCTTCGCTGCACTCTTCCTGACCTTCTCGGTCTTCCTCAGCGGCTTTCTCTCCGCCGACAACATGCTGACATTGCTGCAGAACGTGGCGGTGCTCGGCATCCTTGGCCTGGCCATGGCGATCGTCGTGATCGGCCGCGGCATCGACCTGTCGCTGATCGCGGCCCTCGCGGTCCCCGGCGGCCTCGTGCTGCAGATGGTGCAGAATGGGCATTCGCTGCCGGCCTCGCTGCTCGCCGCCGGCCTGCTGTCGATCGCGATCGGTCTCGTCAACGGCTGGCTCATCGCCTATGCGGAAGTGCCGCCCTTGTTCGCGACGCTGGCGAGCGGCCTGTTCGTCGCCGGTCTCGGCCAGGCCGCCCTCTTCCAGCTCGACGTCGTGCAATGGAGCGACGGCATGGCCGGGTTCGAGCGGCTCGGCCATGGCAGCATCCTCGGCATCCCCACCTCGATCGTCATGTTCGCGATCGCCTGCGTCGTGGTTTTCATCCTGCTGCGCAAGACGCGCTGGGGCGCCTACATCTACGCGATCGGCGACAACCCGTTCGCCGCGCGCGTGACCGGCATCCCGTCGCGGCCCATCATCGTGCTGCAATACGTCCTTGCGGCGCTGATCGGCTGCTTTGCCGGCCTCGTGCTGGCGGCGTCCGTCAACTCCATGCCGACCCGGATCTTCAATTCGACGCTGATCTACGACGTCATCCTCGTCGTCGTGCTCGGGGGCATCGGCCTGTCGGGCGGACGCGGCGGGGTCGTCAACGTCATCATCGGCACGCTCCTGATCGGAACGATGTTGAACGGAATGACGATCCTCAACGTCCCCTATGCCGGCCAAAACCTCATCAAGGGCCTGGTGCTCCTGGTCGCGGTCATCACGGACACGCTGCTCAACCCACGAAACGAAGAAACGGCCCAACAGGGCGACATCTGATCTGCCTGAAAAAAACGCGTATCCAACAAGGAGGAAGACAATGGCCAGCGTTCATAAGTTCGCGCTTGGAAGTATCGCCGCATTGGCGCTTTCAGCCGTCCCGGCCCTCGCCCAACAGGGCCTCGACGAGCCGTTTCAAAAGCCATTCCGGGAAGCGCTCGCCGGCAAGACGGTCGCCTACGTGCCGGTCGCGATGAACTTCGACCTGACGGAAGGCTGGTACGCCGGCCTCAAGAAGGAGCTCGAGCCGTTCGGCGTCAAGTTCGTCATTCGCGATCCCAACTGGAATACGAATGCGGGCGCGCAGGCCGTCACCTCGCTGATCTCGGAGAAACCGGCGGTGATGGTGATCCACAATCCGGACGTGCAGACCTACGCCAAGCTGCTGCAGCGCGCCGAGAACGAAGGCATCTACGTCATCCAGATCAACATGGGCTCGGCCTATCGCAGCTCGGCCTTCGTCGGCGCCAACTGGATCGAGATCGGCGAGCGCCAGACCGAAGGCGTGGTGAAGGCCTGCCAGGGCAAGTCCAACAAGATCGCCATCATCCAGGGCGCGCTCTCGGCGGCGGCCAGCGCCTACACGCTCAAGGGCGTCGAGAACATCCTCGCCAAGCATCCCGAGATCAAGGTCGTCTCCAGCCAGGCCGCCGATTGGGATGCGGCCAAGGCCAAGGCGATCACCCAGACCGTGCTGAAGCAGAACCCCGATCTCTGCGGCATCGTCGGCTTCTGGGACGGCATGGACATCGGCACCGCCGCCGCGATCAAGGAAGCCGGCCTGACCGGCAAGGTGTTCCTGGCGACCTCAGGCGGTGGCGAGCGCAAGGGCGCATGCGAGCTCGTCAAGAACGGCTCGTTCGATCTCAACATGAGCTACGACGTGCCGACACAGGCCGCGCAGATGGCCGGCACGATCAAGTGGCTGTTGTCGTCGGGCGCCAAGCCGGGTTCGGTCAAGGGCTCGGAGTACACCACGCTGATCCCGATCACCAAGGAAAACGCCGACACCCAGACGGCGTGCTGGAATCTCTCCGATCTCAAGAAGTGATCGCACACTAAAGCTGCGCGTTCCGTCCCTTCGGGTGCGGAACGCGCAACCTTGCTCATGGAATCAGCGGAAGGCAGATGCGCGAGACACTGACGAGGCTCCGATATCGCTACTGGCCGGACCATCTCCTCGGCGAGATCCTGTCCAAACGCTGGACCGAAACCGCCATTCCGGTGATCCTGCTCCTGATCATCGGCTTCGCGCTCAGCCGCTCGCTCGAGCACTTCCTGTCGCCTGCGAGCCTCGCCGACACCGCGCGGCAGGCCGGCGAGATCGGCTTCATCGGTCTCGGCATGGCGCTGGTCGTCATCGTCGGCGGCATCGATCTGTCGGTCGGGTCCATCTTCGCCCTGACGGATTTCTGCGCGCTCTATCTGCTCGACGTGCTCGACTGGCCGGTCCCCGCCGTGGTGGTCGTCACCATGCTCGTCGGCGGGCTGCTCGGCGCGGTGAACGGCGTGCTGATCGGATATCTCAGGCTCCGCGCCTTCATCACCACGCTGATCACGCTGATCATCTACCGCTCGGCCTACGATCTCCTGATCCAGCGCTATTCCAACGCCATCGCCTCGGCATTTCCCGACATTCCGTCCTGGAACTTCATCGGCGGCGGCGACGTGCTCGGCATTCCCAGCGTCGCCCTGGTCTATATCGTGATCGCGATCTTCGGTCACGTCTTCCTGACGCGGTTGCGGCCGGGCTGGCACATCACCGCCATCGGCGGCTCGCGCCGCTCGGCCTACAATTCCGGCATTCCCGTCCGCCGCACCATCGCTCTCTGCTACGTCGCGAGCGGCGTGCTGACCAGTATCGGTGCGCTGTTCTTTGCGGCACGGCTCGGCACGGTCGGCGGCGATATCGGCGTCGGCCTGGAGGTGATCGTGCTGACGGCAACGGTGCTTGGCGGCATCACGCTCGGCGGCGGCAAGGGCTCGGTCGTCAAATCCATGGTCGGCGTGCTCGTCGTCCTGCTCGTCACCAACGGCCTGACCGCCATGAATGCACGCGGCGGCGTCAACCGCATGGCGCTGGCGACGATCCTGCTGGCGGCGGCGATGGTCGACATCCGCTGGCAGAAGAACCGCACCCGCATCATCAGCAAGGTCTATGTCGCCCCGACCTACCACGCATTGCCGCCTCCGCCGCCGACCGAGATCGGCAGCGGCGGACCGTTCGAGCAGAACGACAGGCTGCGCGACGTCTCGCTGATCGGGCTCGGCCGGATCGAGGCGCCCGAGGACGTCATCCTCGATCGCAACGACGTGCTCTATGCCGGATCGCGGCACGGCGACATCATCCGCTTCTTTCCGCCCGATTACGAGCGGATGGAGGTGTTCGCGCATATCGGCGGCCAGCCGCTCGGCATGGCGTTCGACAAGCAAGACAATCTCTATGTCTGCATCGGCGGCATGGGCCTGTATCGCATCAAGCCCGACGGCACCGTGGAGAAAGCCACCGACGAGACCAACCGCAGCATCTATTCCGTAAACGACGACAGCCGCCTGCGGCTTGCCGATGACTTGGATATCACCGACGACGGCTTGATCTTCTTCTCCGAAGCCACGGTCCGTTACGAGATGGACGAGTGGCCGGTCGACGGGCTGGAAGCGCGCGGCAACGGCCGCATCATCTGCTACGACACCAAGACCGGCACGACCCACACCGCGCTACGCGGCCTCAAATTCCCCAACGGCGTCGCGGTCGCCAGTGACGGGCAATCGATCCTGTTCGCGGAGACGTTCGGCTGCTCGATCAAGCGCTATTGGTTCGCAGGTCCCAAGAAGGGCGACGTCGAGATCGTCATGGACAACCTTCCGGGCTATCCCGACAACATCAACCTTGCCTCGGACGGCAATTACTGGCTCGCGCTGGTCGGCATGCGCAGCCCCTCGCTCGATCTGGCCTGGAAAATGCCGGGCTTCCGCCGGCGCATGGCCAAGCGCGTGCCGGTCGACGAATGGCTGTTCCCGAACATCAACACCGGCTGCGTCGTCAAGTTCAATGAGCAGGGCAAGATCCTGGAATCGTTCTGGGACCTCAAGGGCCTCAATCATCCCATGATCACCTCGATGCGCGAGCATCGCGGCTATCTCTATCTCGGTGGCATCGCCAACAACCGGATCGGCCGTTTCAAGCTCGACAATGCCGATCCCGACTTCGTTCAGTACGACAAGCGCTGGGGGAAGCCGTCGTGATCGTCGCTATCAGAGAGTTCACCAACCGCTTCCTCGGCCGTGGCGAGGCGGCCATCACCGTGCCGTCGTTCGACGGGGCGTTGAAGCCCAACCAGGCGCTCGAGCACGCCGAAATCCTGCTCGAATGCGACGCGCCGGAGGATCTCGCCACAGACGGCACGTCGCTGCTCGTGGCCGATGGCGCGCGGCTGACGCGTCTAACTGGAACTACGGCAACGACGGTTCGCAGCTTCGAGCGGCCGATCTCCGCGCTGGCGTCCTTGCCTGGTGGGGGCCTTGCCGTCGCGCTCGGCGGCACGGAGGTCCGGGTCTACGACAGCGCTACGGCCGAAACGCCGGCGGTCACATTCACGCAGGGCCTGCACGCCGTCAACGCGCTCGCTGCCGCGGCCGACGGGACGTTGATCGCAACCGACGGATCGTCGTTGCACGACGTCGGCGACTGGGCGCGCGATCTGATGGAGCTCGGCAAGACCGGGCGGGTGCTGCGGCTTGATCCGAAGTCGGGCGCGGTCACGCAGCTTGCCGGCGGATTGGGTTATGCTTTCGGCGCCATCGCGAGCAACGGCGCCGTGCTCGTCAGCGAAAGCTGGCGGCATCGCCTGGTCGCGATCTCGCCGGACGGAAGCCGCAACGATGTGCTGCGTCACCTGCCCGTCTACCCGTCCCGGCTGTCGCCGGCGAGCGGCGGCGGCTTCTGGCTCACCGCGTTCACCGCGCGCACCCAGCTGGTCGAGTTCGTGCTCCGCGAGCCGGCCTATCGCCGCCGCATGATCGCGGAGATCGACCCGGAATTCTGGGTCGCACCGCGTCTGCGCTCCGGCAACTCCTTCAAGGAGCCGCTGCAGGGCGCCCACATCAAGACCATGGGCGTGATGAAGCCCTGGGCGCCGCCGCGGTCATACGGTCTCGTCATCCGGCTCGGAGCCGACGGCCTTCCGCGCTACTCGCTCCACAGCCGGGCCGACGGCGTCAACCACGGCATCGTGTCCGCCGTCGAAGTCGGCAACGACCTCGTGATGATTGCCAAGGGCCCCGGGCGCGTCATCAAGCTGCCGCTGGCATCCCTCGGCGAGGAGGCCCGCGCATGAACGACCTCGTCCTGTCGCTGTCGAAAGCGACCAAGCTCTACGCCGGCGTGCCCGCCATCGAAGGCGTCGATTTCGACCTGCGGCGCGGCGAAATCCACGCGCTGGTCGGCGAGAACGGCGCGGGAAAATCGACGCTGACCAAGGTCATGGCCGGCGTCGTGACGCTGACCTCCGGCGGCATGATTGTCGACGGCGTCGACGTCACCCCGAGGACTCCGCTGGAGGCGCGCAACCTCGGAATCGCCATGGTGTTCCAGGAAAACAGCCTGGTTCCGACCATGACGGTGGCGCAGAACCTGTTCCTCGGTCAGGAGAAGTTCTACAACCGCCTGCGCGGCATCTACATCGCGGCCCAGCAATTCCTGCAATCGCTCAATTTCGACGTGACGCCAACGGCGACGGTCGGCGGACTTGGCGCGGCCAAGAAGCAGATGGTCGAGATCGCACGCGCCGTCCTGCACAAGGCCAAGGTGATCATCTTCGACGAGCCGACGGCAACGCTGACGCCGGAGGAGAAGAAATACTTCTTCGACCTGGTCAAGGACCTGAAGCGGCGCGGGGTCTCCATCATCTTCATCTCGCATGCCCTCGAAGAGGCGCTGCTGCTTGCCGACCGCATCACGGTGCTGCGCGACGGCAGGCATGTCGTGACCGACGACGCCGCCAGCTTCGATCGGGCGCGCATCGTCCAGGCGATGGTGGGCCGGGACCTCTCCAACACGCTCTACGGCGCGCGCAAGGCGAAGGTGCGGCCTTCAGGCAAGCGGGTTCTGACGGTGCAGAACCTGAAGATGGCGCCGATGGTGAAGAACAATTCGCTGTCGGTGTTTGCAGGCCAGATCACCGGCGTGTTCGGTCTCGTCGGCGCAGGGCGCACCGAGACGTTCAAGATCGTCGCAGGCGTCATGAAGCGTGATTTCTTCCACGGCGGCGAGGTGATCCTCGACGACAAGCCGGTCCGCTACCGCGTCCCCGCGCCGGCCGTGCAGGCCGGCATCGCCTACGTGACCGAGGATCGCAAGGTCGAAGGATTCTTCGAGACCGCATCCATTGCGCGCAACATCTATCTCGGCCTGCTCGCCAAGTTTCCCAAAGGACGCGCCTGGCTGTCACGACGCGAAAGCACGGCGACCGGAAAGTCCTGGATCGAGCGGCTCAAGGTGCGCGCCATCGGCGACGAGGCCAAGGTCGTCGAATTGTCCGGCGGCAACCAGCAGAAGGTCGTGATCGCCAAATCGCTGATCCAGGATCCGGAGCTGATCATATTCGACGAGCCCACGCGAGGCGTCGACGTCGGCGCCATTGTCGAGATTCACGAGCTGATCAATTCGCTGGCCGACAAAGGCAAGGCGGTCGTCGTGATCTCCTCCTACCTGCCCGAGATCATGGCGCTGTCGGATCGAATCCTGGTTTGCAGGCAAGGCAAGGTCGTCGAGGAGTTTTCCGCGCTGGAGGCGACCGAGGAAGCCATCATGTACGCGGCGATCCATTGACGGTTGCGGCGCTGCAACAATCGACACGAACCGATCAGGCGGAACGCGACATCGAGGCGGGCTGCCGGCCTCGCTCGCCCAGCAGCTTGCCGGTGGTGCTGTTGACGAAGTGCAGCGACATGCACGCCGGACACCTCACGGACAAATAGCTGTCCGCCGGCTCGAAGCTCTCGGGCCGCTCGTCATCGATCCGATGCTGGACGTCTATGCCGGTGCGCGGGCACCTGAAGAGGATCTGGCGCTGCATGTCCTCATTCATGCGCCCGAACCGCGGCCGGCGAAATTGCGGATGATTCCTTAGGGGCCCTCCCTGTGTTTGAGATGGGTCAAGGCGAGCGGTCCGCCCGCGCCTATGCTCTGCATGACATCGGGCGCGCTCCTGCTCCGGTGCCGAACGAAGCGGAGCCCGGACTCCTAGGCACTCCGGGCACCGCTTCGCAAGACGGTGCCAAACCGAGCCGGCCCGGCGCGAGCGGCTTCGATGGAACCAGGGCAAGAGCCGCGGGTTGAATGGCACAGCCCTGGACAGAACACGCAATCGGCCTCGGTGCTTCCAAGGAAGCCGGCTGACTGACGTCGTCCTCGTCGCCTGACCGGACCGACACGGCCGAGAGTACGCCCCTCCGCCGGAAACGGGCCACGATCGGGACCGCCGCCATCAGGAGAGCAGCCATGATGTCCACCAACGTCGACGATCTGACCGCAGTGGTACGCTACGCGCTCGAAACCACCCGTGCGACCACGGTCTGCCCTTTCCACGATGAGGTGATCGTCCGCGTCGGCGACGACGCCGCCGAGAGCCATGCCTACGAACGCGCCAAGCGAATCCTCAGGAGCGACGGTACGGCCTTCGAGGCAGACGCTCTCAGGGAAGAGATCGGCCACCAGCTCGCCGCCGCCGCGGACGGGCGATGCCCGAAATGCGACCGGACCGATCCGAGCTGATAGGCCGCGATCCCTTCAATCCTCCACCCGAAACAGCCGCCACCGCTCCGGCACGCCCTTGAGCTGATGCACGCCGTGATCCCTGAAGCGGATCTCCGACTGCGTCATCAGGTCCTTGACCGCGCTCGAGACCAGGACCTCGCCGGCGCGCGCCTTGGCGGCGACGCGCGTGCCGATGTGAAAGGCAAGACCGACCATCTCGCCCCCGCTCACACTGTACTCGCCCGCATGCAGCCCGACCCTGATGTCGAGCCCCAGCGTGCGCACGGCCTTTTGGATCGCGGTCGCGCAACGGACGCCGGAAGCCGGCGCCTTGAATGTCGCCAGCACGCCGTCGCCGGTCGTCACCACTTCCTTGCCGCGCGTACTCTTCAGCTCCTTGCGCACCGCGGCGTAATAGTGGCCCATGACCTTGGTCCAACGCGCATCGCCGAGCTTTGCCGCTTTCGCGGTCGAGCCGACGATGTCGACGATCAGGATCGTGGCCAGCGCCTGCTTGAGCTCCGCGCTCCGCTCGGCGGATCGGCGCCGGAGCGCGATCGGTCCGGCCAGCGGCTCATAGCGATGGCTGCGTCGCCGCGCGATCGCGGCCTTGGTATAGTCCTGGGCGCGCTGCGCCGTGCCGCAACGAACGGTCTTCTCCTGCGGCAGACGCGTCCAGTAGACCCTTCGCCCATCGCCGGCGCCCTGCACCTCCACGGCGCCCCACTTCAGGAACACCGCCGAGCCGACGCGCCGAACGCACCACGCCTTCGACGTGTAGCCGGATACGTTGGACTGAAGAACTCCGATGCGAAGGAATTTTGGCATGTAGGTTCGGCCGATCGCAGGACCATGGGCGAGGCAGCGCAAAGCGTAGTTGCACATTGCCGCGTTGGCAACAGACGAACTGCGGTGCCCTCGCACAGCGAAGGCTCGCAGTCCACGAGGGCCTCTCGATCATCCCTTTCGCGTCGTCGCAATCGTCAGACGGATTCCGATCGCCGTCAGAGCCACTCCTGCGACGAGAGACGCATTGATCGGCTCATTCAGCACCCATGCGGAAATCAGCAGCCCGACGCTGGGTGTCGCCAGCAGCGCCATCGACATGGTGCTTGCAGCAAAGCGACGCCCGGCCTCGACCACGGCCCAGTAGGCGAACGCGGTTGCGACCGGCGCCACGTAGACGAGGGTGGCCGCGCCAAGCGGCGATATTGCCGGCGGCGCTCCCTCGGCGGAGATCGCGATCGGCAGCAGCAGGATTGTCGCGACGAGCATCTGCCAGGGGGCGAGGCTCAACGCCGAAGAGGTGAAGCGATGCCCCCGCACGGTCACGAGGGTGACGGCCCAGGCCGTAGCGGCGCCCATCAGCATTGCGTAGGCCAGGGTCTGCCTGCCCACGACGGCAAAGGACGGCGAGGCGATCACGGCAGTTCCTGCACATCCGATCAACACGCCCGCCACCATCCTCGGTCCCAGATCTTCGCCCAGCCGCCAGGCTGCAAGCGGCGCGACCACGATGGGCGTGGAAAAGGCGAGCACGGACGCGCGCCCCGGCGGCAAGATCGTCAGGGCAAGACCAGTGAGCGCCGAATACGCCGCCATCTGAAGCGCACCCGAAATGACGACGACGGGGACATCAGCGGGCGGCGGCAGCGCAAGCTCACCCCGCGCAACAAGGACTCCGAACAGGATCAGCGACGCGATCGCATAGCGGAGGCAGCCATACCAGATCGGCGGGATCTGGCCGACACCGATCTTGATGACCGGCCAGCTCACGGCCCAGATCAGCACCAGCGAGAGCAGCAACAGCCAGTCGCGCGGTCTTGGGTCGCCGACCCGGGCGGATGCCGCAGCCGGCGAGCTAGAATTTTTCACTTGATGGCCGCAGGTCGAGCTCATGGGTCCAGGCGCTGCGGGCCTGCCGGTGCAATTGATAGTAGCTCTCCGCGATCGCCGCCGGCTGAAGCAGGGCCTCCGAGGGAT
Source organism: Bradyrhizobium sp. TM233 (assembly GCF_036247965.1). Classification (NCBI taxonomy): domain Bacteria; kingdom Pseudomonadati; phylum Pseudomonadota; class Alphaproteobacteria; order Hyphomicrobiales; family Nitrobacteraceae; genus Bradyrhizobium; species Bradyrhizobium sp. TM233. The sequence continues at coordinate 124,948 of NZ_BTIG01000009.1, forward strand.
CGTCGTCCTGCGCGATCATGCCGTCGAGGATGACATGCGCCACATGAATGTTCTTCGGGCCCAGCTCACGAGCCATCGACTGTGCCAGCGCCCGCAGGGCGAATTTCGGAGAGGCAAAGGCGGCAAATCCGCCGCCGCCCCGGATAGACCCCGTGGCACCGGAGAAAATGATCGTCCCGCCGCTGCTGTCCAGCATGGAAGCCGCTGCGGCCCGGCCGATCAGGAACCCGGCAAAGCAGCCGGTGCGCCAGGCTTGCTCGAACAACGCCGCGGAAATCTCGAGGATTCCTCCCCGATCCCAGATGCCGACATTGAACACGACGAGGGATGGTGCTCCGAGCTCGCTCCTCACGCGTGCGAACACGTCCTTGACCTGCTCCGCGATCGTCGCATCGCAGGGGTAACGGCGAACCAGCTCGCGGTGGGGCTCAGCTGCGCCGCCGCTGCGCGAGATCGCAGCAACGTGCATGCCCGCATCCGCAAAGCGCGCAACGAGCGCGTTGCCCAATCCGGGACCCGCGCCAACAACGACGGCAACCTCATGTGAGTTCACGTCCGCCTCCGGGTTTCAGTTGGCCTCACTTGGATTTCACGTAACGGACGAAGCCGATCACGTCCTCGGCGACCAGCCGTCCGATCGCGCCGCTGGAATAGACCGCCGTGATCACCCTTCCGCTTGGATCGAGAACGAAGCCGGTGGATTGCAGGTAGCGTGGGCTCTCGTTGACGTAGGCGCCGGTCACCGCGGCGATCCTGTCCGCATCGGCGCGATAGCCGACCGGAAAATTCAGGCGATGCTTTTCCACCAGCGCGCTTGCGTCGATCCTGTCGTCGACGGACATGGCGACGACTCTGATCCCGAGCTCATCGAGCTTCTCCTTCGCACGCGCAAAGGCCGCGAGCTGCGCATTGCAATACGGGCACCATGACCCGCGATACATCAGGACCACGCCGTAGTGACCGGCCAGATGGTGCGCGACGGAGACAGTGCCGTCGGCGACCGTATCGAGCGCCATGGCCGGAAAGGCATCGCCATTGTCGAGACGTGACATTCTTGTTTCCTCGAGTAACTGGACTATTTAGTCCAATTACTTGCCTGCCTTCTCCCTGTCAAGTACGGTGACAGCCATGAACAAAAACGTGACTGCATTGCCCAAGACCTCAATGCCAAAGACCTCAGTGCCAAAGACGGCACGGGGTGCGGCAACACGCGCGCGCATCGTCGATGCGGCAACGCAGCTCGTGCGCGCGCGAGGCGCCGCGAACACGACGATCGATGCGGTGATCGAGGCCAGCGAGGCCAGCAAATCGCAGGTCTATCACTACTTCGCCGACAAGGATGAACTCGTGCTGGCGGTGATCCAGCGACAGGCCGAGTGCGTGCTCGGAACGCACGAGGGTCTGCTGCGAAAGCTCAATTCCCTCGCCGGACTTCGCCGATGGCGCGACGCCGTCGTCGAGCTGACGGATCAGACCAATTGCGCTGGCGGCTGCCCGCTCGGTTCGTTGGCTGCCGAACTCTCGGAGACGCCGCGCACGCGGGCGGCGCTGGCGGCAAGCTTTGCGTGCTGGGCAGGCTATTTCGAAGCGGCATTCGCAAGAATGCAGTCACGGGCGGGGAGAACGCCGAGCAGCGACTTGAAGGAGCTTTCAGAGGCGATGCTCGCCAGCCTGCAGGGAGGACTCCTGCTCGCGCAAACCTTGCGTTCGACACGACCGCTGGAACTGGCGCTGGATATGGCGATCGATCACGTCGCGGCCCGACTTGGGCTTTAGCTTCATCGGTGCGTCCGGCGCAGCCCCTCAGCCGTGATACGCAAACAGCTCGATCGGATCGCTGAAGCCGCGCACCTCATGCTTGCCGACGCGCTCCAGCTCGCACTTCCCCTCCACCAGCTCCGCAAAGTCGCGTGACAGCAGCACGGTTCGTCCGAGCTGCTTGGTGAGGGCCTCGAGGCGGGAGGCCATGTTGACGGCAGGGCCGATCACGGTGAAGTCGAGCCGGCTGGTCGAGCCGATATTGCCGTACATGACGTCGCCGACATGGACGCCGATGCCGTAGTTCAGCGGCGCGCGGCCCGTGCCGTTGTTCCGCTCGTTCAAGGCGGCCATGGCCCGACGGGCTTCGGTCACGGCATGGAGGAGATTTGCGCAGGCGTCGGGAGCGCTGGCCGGGAAGATGGCGAGCAGGCCGTCGCCGATGAATTTCAGGATCTCGCCGCCGTGCCGCGCGATCGGCTCCGACATCGCGTCGAAATAGTCGTTGAGCAGATCGATGACGTCGTCGCGCGGCCAGTTGTCGGAAATCTTGGTGAAATCCCTGAGATCGCAGATCATGATCGCGGCACGCACCGTCGTGCCGGTGCCGCGCCGGGTCGCGCCCGCCAGGATGAGCTCGCCGGCATGGGAGCCGACATAGGTCTCCAGCAAGGTTCGCGCCAGGCGATTCTTGATGCGGATTTCGCTGACCAGCGCCAGCACCGGCAGGACCTTCTTGAGGGCGGCGATATGCGCCGGCTCGAAACCGCCGGGCCGGTCGGTGGCGAAGGTGACGATGTGCCGCTTGCCGAGCGTGTGATACAGGGGCCAGGCGACGTAGTCGGTCAGGCCGCTGGCCCGCATCTCGTCATAGAGGGCGTGCTTGCGGCCGAGCGAGGCATCACGCTCGAGATTCTCGCGCAGCTCGACGGCGCCCTCGTGGATCTCGCTGGCGGGACTTCCGATGTATTCGGACCGCTCGCGGACATCGTAATCCACCCGCGCGATCTCCGCCCCCTGCATCCCGTCGGACCATATCATCCGGGCGCCCAGCCATTGCGGATGATTGATCTGGACGTGAAGCGTCGACCGCTTGAGCGGAATGCCCGCCTGCTGGAGGCGGATGCACATCTGCGCAAAGATATTGTCGATGAAGCGCTCGTCGCGCGTGCCGTTGGTCAGCCAGTCGACGACGCCGTCGGCCTGCGTGGCGGGGGCGTGGTTGTCTTGCGCGGTCATATCCTGCCCCTCAAGCTGTGGTCTGCATCAGGGCAGATATCGTGCCCCGGCTCCGCCGCGTCAACCTAGCCAGTTGCATGGATTGTGCGCACCGGGCTGTCGCCCCTTAGCCGACGATCCGGATCGACCCCAGCACCACCAGACCCGAAACGAGCGCGAGCTTCGATGTCTCGGTCAATTCGATCCTGAGCGTGCCGTGGCCGGGGATGGCAAGATCCTCTCCATCGAGGCGGATGCGGCAATCGCCGTGCGGCGCGTAAACCAGATGCGTGCCGGCATGCAACGGTCGGTCGCCGGCTTCCCTGAGCGCTTCGAGCTCGATCTCCACCGCACCGCGCCGCGCCATGAGGTTGACGACCTCGACCGGCCCGGCGTGAAGCTCCGTCACGATCGCGAGCTCGCCGGTGAAGCGCACGGTCGTAAAAGGTTCACGCTCGTCGAACTCCTGGCCCGGGGCCTTGAGCACCAGCCCGCGCCCACTAACCACCATTTGCAAGCGGTCGATGCCCGGCATGTGGGAGAAGGGACCGGGCGCCACGATCGGCGTGCTCGCAAAGCGCCAGAGCAGAGTGTCCCAGTTCTTCGTGGGCGCATCTTTGCGATGGGCATCCGCAATGTCCGTAAAGATGCCGCCGCCGTTCTTCCACGGCGAGCGGGTATAGTCTTCAGATCTAAGCAATGTTGTCTTCATGGCTATCCTCGATGCGATGACGGTGCAGCGGCAATGCGTCAAGATCTGCGGTCATGTCGCAGCTTCCGCTCGTCCGGATGCGCTGGCCTTGAGGTGGCGCAGAAGCGCTGTGGCCTCCGTCGGCGGCCGACGCTCGATCCGGCGATACTCTCGCCCGTCGGCCGTGCGGAAGATCAGGCCGTGATCGCACAGCGCGCGGCGGAGCAAGGCATCATCGGCGAAAGCGTGCTGGCGGTTCAACAACGTCTTCACTTGCGCCTCGGCCAGGCTGCACCGCGGCGGGAAGCCGGCCCACAACACCCAGAGGCTCAGCTGCTGCAGGCTGTGGCGGGCCGGCCAGCGAAGCAGCCTGCCGTGGCCGTCGAAATGGCGCGCGGCGCGCTGCACGCGCTTCAGATCGACCGCATCGACTTGTGGTGCCGGCGTGCCGCGATCGTCCACGGCAGTGCCGACCGCACGCGCGCGGAAATGCTGATAGTTCCTGTGCCCCGTCGCACGCGCCAGAATGTTGAGCAGCTCGACGTGACCGGGTGGCGACGTGCGCTCCAGAAGCTGGGCGCGCAGGGATTTCGCGAGCGCGGAGATGTCGCCCGCAACGAATTCAATGGCGGTTCTGGTCATGACCAATCCTCGATGTGCCGATCCACAGATGGATTGTCGGAGGTCACCGGCTTACGACGCGGCACGAGGTTTGGTGTCGGTACGATTGAGCCTTGCAGGTTTAGCTTCCCTCGCGGGACGGTGACGCCTGGGTGAACTGCAGACCCGGCCAGACCCTTACTATAGACGCTCGGCGAGCTCAAGGGCCTGGCCCGCCGGATGCGGGGTAACGCTGTTTGGACGCCAACGCCGCCACAGGTCGCCAGGCGAGATCGGGCGCGGCTGCAGCGAGCTGCCGGCAGCGGTCGCGCATCGGCTCGGCGGGACGATCGTGGCCGCGTTTCAGCACGGCCTCGAAATCGCACCTGGGCAGCCATGGCGCTCGGCATCATGGCTCAAGGGCCGGGCAACATCTCGCTCGACCATCTGCTCTGCCGCGCGCGAGAGACACGCGATCTTATCTATCCACAAGCACTCCGTCGGTGTGGGTGTAGTCTGCAGTAGCCCGGATTACGCTTTCGCTCCGTCCGCGCGAAGCATCCAACTCACATCCCGCTCAGGCCGCTATCGACCGCGAGCGTCTGCGCGGTGACGTAGACGCTTTCGTCGGACAGGAAGAACAGCACGGCATAGGCGATCTCCCACGCCGTGGCCTGGCGGCCGAACGGGACGTGGCCCTTGCCGCGGTTGGGACGGCCGGCGCCGGCTTCGCGGCCGTTGGGGGTGTCGACGAGGCCGGGATAGACCAGGTTGGCGCGGATGCCGCGGCGCGCGCCGAGATGGGCGATGTTGCGCATGAGGCCGCCGAGTGCGGCTTTCGAGGAATCGTACACCGCCATCTGCGATCCCGCCTTCAACGCGGCGATCGAGGAGATGAAGACGATGGCGCCGCCATCGTCGAATCTCGGCAGCGCGGCGCGGCAGCATAGCATGGGGCCGCGGACGTTGACGTCGTAGATCCTGTTCCACTCCTCGGGGCTGACGGCATCGAGCCCGGTCTTGCCGAAGGTGCCGATGTTCAGCACCATGCCGTCAAGGCCACCCATGGCGCGATGCGCCTCCTCGATCATCCGTGTAACGTCGGCCTCGGAGGTCACGTCGGCCGCGATCGCAAACCCTTCGCCGCCCTCATCGATGATCTGCTTGACGGTCTGCTGCGCGGAGGTGCGGTTGAGATCGGCGACCGCGACCCTCGCGCCCTCTCGTGCGCATAAAATGCTCATGGCGCGGCCGTTGCCGATGGGATCGGTGGCGGTGTCGAACACGCGTTGGCCACCGCCGACGATCAGGATGCGACGTCCCCTCAGGCGCCCCCTGCCCGGCGCTTCGCCCAGCGACTCCGCACTCGGCGGTCGGACGTAACGTTCCGGCTTGCTATCGGTTTCCGTCATCGCGACCGCCTACTTCTTGCGGCCGTCATAGACCGTCATGCCGGCGGCAGGATCGAGATCGGTTTCGGTCGCTTCGGTCAGGCGCGCCATCATCATGTAGAAGCCGAGCGCGACGATGGATTCCACGATCTCCTGGTCGCTGAAATGCGCGCGGGCAGCGGCGAAAATCGCCTCGGGCACGCGGACGTTCGCGACCACCTCGCGCCCGAAGTTCAGCAGCGCGCGTTCGGCCTCGCTCAGCGCGCCGGCGTCGTAATCGCCGCGTTCGACCGCATCGACCTGCGCCTGCGTGCAGCCGACGCCGAGCGCGATCGAAACATGCTGGCGCCATTCATAGGCGCCGCCCTCGAGCTGGGCGGCCTGGAGGATCAAGAGCTCGCGGTTGACCGCGCTGAGCCTCTGCTTGTGCAGGATCGAATTGCCGAGCCGCATCGCCGGGATCATGTTGGCCTCGGCATGGGCCATCATGCGAAAGATGTTGAGCTTGACCGGCATGCGGTCGAACGAGGCGCGGATGTCGCCGCTCGTCGTCTCCGGATCAATCAGGGGCAGCCTTGCCACGCGTTTCTCCCTTGGGCTTTCGTTTCTTGTTGTCGGTGTCCTCGCCTGCCGCGATCAGCGACAGGAAGAAGGCGAGATAGCGGTCGATCGCCTCGATCACCTTCGGCCGAGGCGAGGGCGCTGCGCCCATCACGTAATGCTCGAGGCGGATGTAGATCAGGCCCGCCGCGAACAGCCGCGCGGTCTCGCGCGGGTCCGGCGTCTTGACCAGGCCGGCGAGCGCAAAGCCGCGGAAATAGTCCGTCATCATGCTCTGCTCGCGCGCGTAGAAATGATCGGCGAATTTGGCGCGGATGCCGGGGACGCGGTTACGCTCGGCCGTGATCACCTTCTGGAACTGGTGCTCGCGCGGATCGGACCATTGCTCGACGAGGTCGAGCGCGAACTGGCGACAGAACGCTGCGGGCTGGCGCGCCAGCTGCTTGTAGCGGGACTCCTCGAGGCGGCTCGCCGAACTGGCGGGGCCATGCTCGCTGACGATCGCTTCCAGGATCGCGGCCTTGCCGGGGAAATGATTGTAGAGGCTGCTCTCGCGAATGCCGACGCGGCGTGCGAGCTCGCGCATCGAGGCGCCGCCATAGCCGCTCTGCGCAAACAGATTGAGCGCTTCGGTGAGGATGCGCTCGCGCGTCGTGGGCGCAGCCGCTTCCGCCGCGCTTGTGGTGTGGAGAGCCATGCGACTTGACTAACGAACGATCGTTCGTTAGTCAACCGTACGAACGATCGTTCGTCTCGCCCACTCTGGCGGCAACGGTCGCGGCCCGCAAGCCTGCTTCGGGCGCTGTTCTCGCGTTTCAACTCCGCTCGATCGAGAGGCGGAGAGCAATTTTTGGGAGACGACCCATGGCGCGCTTCGCCCGCCCTCGCCTCACTGCGGCCTGCATCCTGGTGCCGCTGCTCGCGGCCGGTATCGCCTCAGCCCAAACCGCAAAATACGATCCCGGCGCCGACGACAAGACCATCAGGATCGGCACCACCGCGCCGCTGAGCGGCCCGGTGTCGGCCTTCGCGCAGATTGCGAAATCGGCGGAGGCCTATTTCCGGAAAGTGAACGACGACGGCGGCGTCAACGGGCGGCGCATCCAGATGATCATCGCCGACGATGCCTACAGCCCGCCGAAGACGGTGGAGCAGACAAGGCGGCTGGTCGAGAGCGAGGAAGTGCTGCTGATCTTCGGCGGCGTCGGCACGCCGACCAACAGCGCCGTGCACAAATATCTCAACGACCGCAAGGTGCCCCAGCTCTTTCTCGGCTCGGGCGCGGCGAAGTGGGACGATCCCAAGAATTTCCCGTGGACGGTCGGCTGGCAGCCGACCTATCGCGACGAAGCGATCGCCTATGCAAAATACATCAAGGCGAGCCATGCCAATGCGAAGATCGGCGTGCTCTACCAGAACGACGATCTCGGCAAGGACTATCTGAAGGCGCTCGAAGAAGGCCTCGGTGGCGGCGAAGCGATCGTCGCGCGCGCGGCCTATGAGACCTCGGCCCCGACCGTCGACACCCAGATTTTGCAGTTGAAGACCGCGGGTGCCGATGTCGTGCTGGTCGCGGCGACGCCGAAGTTCGCGGCTCAGGCGATCCGCAAGATCGGCGAGATCGGCTGGAAGCCGACGACCATCATCTCCAACGTCTCGGCCTCGATCAGCGGCGTGCTGGAGCCGGCAGGCAAGGACAATTCCACCGGTGTCATCTCCAGCCAATATCTGAAGGACGCGACCGATCCGGCCAACAAGGATGACCTCGGTTACCGGGAGTGGCTGGCGTTCATGGACAAGTACATGCCTGATACCAACAAGAGCGACTGGCTCAACGTCTACGGCTACACCATCGCTCAAACGCTGGTGACGGTGCTGAAGGCCTCCGGCAATGACCTCACCCGCGCCAATGTGATGAAGCAGGCGACGACCATGAAGGACGTGCGCCTGCCGATGCTGATCAACGGCACCGCGGTAAGCAACTCGCCCGAGCGCTATACGCCGATGACGAGCCTGCAGCTGATCCGTTTCGACGGCACGCGCTGGGTGCCGTTCGGCGACCTGCTGAAGAACTGACCGATGCGGCAGGTGACGATCGGCAGCATGCGGGTCGATCTCGTCAGCGAGATCCCCGCGCTCGCCTTCGACAAGAATTGGCTGTTCGCCAACGTCACCGACGAGGTGATCGCGGAGAACCGGAGCTGGCTCGATCACCGCTACATCGAGCCGGAGACCGGCCGCTTCATCCTCAGCCACCACTCCTATCTGGTGCGAACACCGCGCTGGACCGCGATCGTCGACACCTGCTGCGGCAATCACAAGCGTCGGCCGCGCGTACCGGCGTGGAACAACCTCGACCAACCCTATCTGGAGAATTTGCAGGCGCTGGGCGTTGCGCCCGAACAGGTCGATTTCGTGATGTGCACGCATCTGCATGTCGATCACGTCGGCTGGAACACGCGGCTGATCGACGGCCGCTGGGTGCCGACCTTTCCCAATGCGCGCTATCTGATGGGCCGCGAAGAATACCGGCACTTCGAGGCCGCGGAACACGCCGCGCCGAAGCGCCCGGTGAACCACGGCTCGTTCGAGGATTCCGTGCTGCCGGTGGTGGCGGCCGGCCTTGCCGAATTCGTCGAGACCGACCATCGCCTATTCGACGACCGCGATGCGGCCTTGCGCTTTGCGCCGGCACCCGGGCACACCGCCGGCAACATGCAGATCCACATCACCGGCGGCCACGATCACGCGGTGATGTCCGGCGACGTCATCCATCATCCGATCCAGTGCGCCGCGCCGTGGCTGTCGAATGCCGCCGATGTCGATCCGACCGCGGCGCTCGCAACGCGCATGGCGCTGCTGGAAGAGCTGGCGGATACGCCGAGCTATCTGCTCACCGGCCATTTTCCGGCACCTACCGCCGGTCGCGTGATCAGGCACGGCGATGCCTACAGATTTCGTTTCGAAGATTAGGGAATGCCATCATGATGCTGCGCACCGTCACGCTTTCGTTTCTCGCATTGCTGTCGGCGGCACTGCCGTCACACGCCGAAGATCCCGCCGCCTATCCCACGCACAAGATCAAGATGCTGCTGCCCTACGCGGCCGGCGGCGGGGGCGACGTGGTCGGCCGGCTGCTCGCCGACAAGATGGGCAAGACGCTGGGGCAGAGCATCTATATCGAGAACCACACGGGCGCTGCCGGCACGCTCGGCACGCAGATGGTCGCGACATCTGCGAATGACGGCTACACCATCACGGTCGGCGGAATGACCACGCACGTGCTGGCCCCCGCGATCTACCCAAAGCTGCCCTATGATTCGATCAAGGATTTCACCACGATCGGTCGCGTCGGCGTCTCCTCGATCATCCTGGTGGCGACCAAGGATTTTGCGGCCAACGACATCAAGGGCCTGATCGCGCTCGCCAAGAAGGGCGAGCCGATCCAGTACGGCAGCTGGGGCGTCGGTTCGACCGGACAATTCTGCGCGGAGATCCTGATGCAGCAGACCGGCATCAAGATGGACCATGTGCCGTTCAACGGCATCGCAAAGCTTGCCGGCGACCTGCTCGGCGGACACATTTCGCTGGCCACACTCGACGTGGCGACCGCGACGCCGCTGGTGAAGGACGGCTCGATCAAGGCGCTGGCCGCCTGCGGCGAGCGCTCGCCGAGCCTGCCGGATGTCGCCAGCTACAAGGAGCAGGGCGTGCCGTTCGACCGTAGCCTGTCCTGGGCGATGTATGCGCCCGCGGGCCTCGCGCCGCCGATTGCGCAGAAATTGTCGGCGGCGCTGAAGGATGCGCTCGGCGATGCCGAGGTCAAGGAGAAGCTGCTGAAGCTCGGCATCACGCCGCAATTCGTCCCCGGCGAGGAACAGCGCGACATCAACGCCCGCGACATCGTAGCCTGGAAGCAGGTTGCCAAGGACGCGGGCATCGAGGTCAAGTGAGCGGGTTGAGAACAGGAGCGCGGGCATGAGCCGCATCTTCGGCGCGGTGCGCCAGAACGGATATGTGGTGCGGGACATCCAGGCCGCGATGAAGCACTGGATCGAGGTGATGGGTGTCGGCCCCTGGTACTACATGGACCGCGTCAAGACCGACTGGTTTCGCCACCGCGGCCAGGACTCCGCGGTCGAGATGAGCATCGCGCTGGCCAATTCCGGCGACCTCCAGATCGAGCTGATCCAGCAGCGCAACGACGCGCCCTCGCTGTACAAGGAATTCCTCGACGCCGGGCACGAAGGCCTCCAGCACATGTCCTACTGGAGCCACGACTACCAGGCGCTCTACGACAAGGCCCTCGGGCTCGGCTACAGGATCGGGCATGAAGGCCAGATCGGCGGCGACAAGGGGCGCTTTGCCTATTTCGACACGCAGGCCCATCCGGGCACGGTGATCGAGATCTCCGACATCAGCGGCACCAAGGGGCCGTTCTTCGAGAAGGTCCGGCAAGCCGCGATGAGCTGGGACGGCACGCGGCCGATCCGCGAGGTCGGCGGCGGTCGATCGTAGGAGCGACCGTCGCATCGTTTTCGGCGCAGCCGGCGCCAAACCGTGCTAATTTGAGCCCCGTGTTCAAACCTTCAGCGAGGCAATCATGTCCGACACTGACAAGGTTTTTGCCGGCTCGATTCCGAAGATCTACGACGAGTATCTCGTCCCGATGTTCTTCTCCGTCTATGCGGAGGACATCGCAAGACGCATTGCCGCCCGCTCGCCCTCCGCGCTGCTCGAGATCGCTGCGGGCACAGGCGCAGTGACGCGCGCCGTGGCGGCGGCGCTGCCGCGCGGCATCCGTTACGTTGCAACCGACCTCAACGAGCCCATGCTCGCGGTCGCCGCGCAGCGTCAGGCGGACGATGACCGCATCAGCTGGCGCCAGGCGGATGCATCGGCCCTGCCCTTCGACGACGCCGGATTCGACGTGGTCTGCTGCCAGTTCGGCGCGATGTTCTTTCCGGACCGGATCAAGGCTTACGGAGAGGTGAAGCGCGTCCTGAAACCGGACGGCACGTTCGTGTTCAACGTCTGGGATCGGATCGAGGACAATGTGCTCACGCATGAAGCGACGGTCGCGCTCGGCAAGCTGTTTCCCGACGACCCGCCGCGCTTCATGGTCCGCACGCCGCACGGCTATCACGACAGGGATGTCATCAGAGCCGACCTCGAACGTGCCGGCTTCCGCGACATCTCGATCGAGACGCGATCTGAAACGAGCCGCGCGCCATCGCCCGAATATGTCGCGCTCGCCCTCTGCCAGGGCACGCCGCTGCGCAGCGAGATCGAGGCGAGGGATGCCAGCAAGCTTCAGGCCGCGACCGACATCGTCGCCGAGACGATCCGGACGCGTCATGGCGCCGGCCCGGTCGAGGGCAAGATTCAGGCTATGGTGATCGAAGCGCGTCCGTAGCTGCCAAAGCACGACGGCGTCAGGCCCGATCGGCGCTGGAGATGACCTCTTCCCGACGAGGAGAGGTCAACTGAGCTCTCGGTACGCAACGCTTCAACCAAAACACATTCCGCTTTAGGCCGCGGTCCGGGCTGCCGCCCTGCGTCCTACCACCAGCTTCGCTGCATCGGCTGCGTCGACTGATAATATTGGTACTGGCCGCGCTGCCGGCGCGGATTGGCCGGCTGCACGTAGGGATCACGCTGGTAGAAAAAACCGAAGCCGTTACCGCCATTGTCCCAGCCGTCATCGCTGGCGATCATGGCGGGCGCGGTCGGCTTGCGCGTGATGAAGCCGCCTTGCGGCTGGTTGCTGAGCACCGCGACGAATTCGGTACGGTAATTGGTCTCGCTGCTCAGCGGCTCGTCCGAGATGATGATCGAGGAGCGCGGCAACGCGGTCGGCGCGATGCGATCCCACACCTCCTGCGGGATGGTGATGCGATCGAGTGCATTCCTGGCCGCATCGCCGTTTTCGATCGTGACCCCGCTCCAGCGCAGACCCGTGTCGGTCTTCGCCATCGCGGTGAAGATATGCGTGCCGATCGGCTGGTCGGGATTGTGGATGGTAACGGGAACCTCGATGCTGGTATCGAACACCTCGCCGCCGCCGTCGGGCGCCGGCTTGTGCGTGTTCCGCCGCACATAGAGCTTCTGCGTCGCGCGGCTGATGTAGACCGAGACCGGCTCGAGCGCGAGCTTTGCGTCGGTCGCAGCCTTCACGGCGTCGGCCTTCCTGGCCGCGGTGGCTTTCGCGGCCTCCTTCGTGGCGGCGACGGCATCGCGCTTCGGCTGCGCGGCGGCCTTGGCGGCATCGAGCAGCGTCGCTGCGTCGGCGGCCCTGGTCGCGGCCTTCTGCTTCAACTCCTCGGCCTTGGCGCGGGCCTGGTCGGTCTTTGCGTTCGCGAGCGTCTTGTCGGCGAAGGCGAGCTCGGCGTCTGCGCGAGCCTTCTGCTGTTCGAGCTTGCGCAACGATGCGGGCAGTGAGGCCGCTTCCTTCGCGGCCGCTGATGCGGCCTTCTTGGCCTCGTCGGCGGCCCGAACGGCCTCCTCGGCCTCGGCGGAGAGCTTGTCGATGCGGCCCGGAGCCGCCGCGATGGCTTCCCGCTTCGGCGCGAACAGCAGGGGATGCGTGATATCGATCGGGGCCGCATCGTCCGGCGAGATGATCACCCGCATCCCGATATTGGTCTTGTCGAACAGGTTCTCGGCAAAGCCGAAGGGCATGCGCACGCAGCCGTGCGAGGCGGCATAGCCGGGCAGCGGTCCGCCATGCAGCGCGATGCCGTTCCAGGTGATGCGCTGCATGTTCGGCATCCAGGCATCGTCATACATGGTCGAGCGGTGGTCCTTGTCCTTCTCGACGATGGCGAAGACGCCGGCCGGCGTCTCGCGGCCCGTGGTGCCGGTCGACACCGGCGCGCGCAGGATCCAGCCCTCGGCATCGTAGAACGTGACCTGCTGGCTCTTGATCGAGACGATCGCCATGATCGGCTCGCCGGCCTGGCGCTGCGCCACCGCCTCGGCCGGCTGACGCGCCTGCTTGGCCGCAATCGCCGGGCCAATTGCCGTCAAAGCGAGCATCGCCGCCAAGATCACCATTCCGGGAGGCCCCCAACGTCGCATCGCTACGGTGGATTGCGCCGTCGTCAGTCCGTTTTTCATGCCATCCTCGGTCGAAATGCCAGTCCGTCGGCCAACTATCAGATTGCGATCTTTCAATTAAGAAATCGCAGACACCGTTCCGAGCCGATTGCGGGAATATCCGGCGCGCGGGTGACAAATCTCTCATATACGACAGCCCGGACCGGAGGAAGGGTAGCCCGCGGGTGAAGCCGGCGTCGAGCTTGGGGCCGACGCCCGCGTCAGAATGTCCACCCTGGCGCAATCCCCGATGTCCGTCCGGAACGGAACCGGGCGCGCCACAGATCACAATTGGATCACAGATCGCCGCATACACGTCTTGGCCAGGCGACCCGTCGTCGCCCGACAGCGCTTCGGCGTCCAGACCCTTGCTGAACGCCCGTCGCCTTCCGATCGGCCTCTCCCGGAGACGCAACGACGGGGCGCATGGATTCAAGACATTCGGCAGCCACGCTATGGAAGGGTGCGCGCAGTCCCCGAGATCATGGCGGCCTCTCCAAAAGAGACGAGCCGCTGCCGCTCCTCGTCCCACAGGGTCAGCCGCACGGTCCGCAAACTCTGGCGCAGTGTGATCCGCGCCGCGCCAGCGAGCTGCGGATGGTCGCGCAGCACGTCCGGCAAACGATAGCAGGGAATTCGACTGGACAAATGATGAATGTGGTGGATGCCGATATTTGCCGTGAACCACCGCAACACGCCTGGCAATTGATAGTGGGAGCTGCCGTGCAACGCAGCTTCTTGAAAATTCCAGGTCTCGTCGCGAGACCAGTAGGTATGCTCGAACTGGTGCTGGACGTAGAACAACCAGACACCGATCGACGCCGCCAGAACGATGATCGGCAGGTGTACCAGCAGGAACGGCCCATAGCCGACCAGCCGGATCGCCGCTGCGGCGAGAGCCCCGATCACGATGTTCGTGCCCATCGTGCTCAGCCAGGGCTTCCAGCCGCGGCGCATGCCCCCCACCGGCAATCGATGCTTCAAGATGAACAGATACGTGGGACCTACGCCAAACATCACGACGGGATGGCGATACAAACGATACAGCGTCCGGCGCCATCGCGACTGCCCGAGAAACTCGCGCACGGTCAACGTATCGATGTCACCCAAGCCCCTGTGATCGAGATTGCCGGAATTCGCATGATGGCGTGCATGGTTGTGCCGCCAGTAATCGTATGGCGTCAGTGTCATCACGCCGATGGCTCGGCCGACCCAATCGTTCGCAACGCGGCCGCGGAAGAACGAGCCGTGTCCGCAATCGTGCTGGATCATGAACAGGCGGACCAGCAAGCCTGCCGCGGGTATCTCGAGAAGCAGAGCAAGCCAATAGCCGTGGTCAAGAGCGGCCCAGACCAGAGCCCAAAGGCCGAGGAAAGGTACCGCCGTGATCGCCAGTTCGAGGGTGCCGCGCGCACTGTCGGGCGCGCGATAACGCGCGAGCAGCTGCGCCGATGCGCGATTTTCCGGCGTCCCTCGAGTCATCTGCTGTGCTCCGGAACATGTCGTCCAAGAAGCACGGTTATCGGCCACGGACGCTTGCGGCGGCAGCCCTTGGGTCGTGCCCCGCGCATTCTCATATTGATCCTTGCCGGGGCGTGCCGCTGAGCAATATTGCTCACGGCCGCCAGCCGAAAGCGTGACATATTCGCCGACCAGCGGCCATTTTCGGCAATGTGAGCAATATTGAACAGAGGTCAACCTCGTCGCGCGGGATGCTCACCGCGTCGCAGCCGAAACGAATCGGCTGTCATCGGCGGCGGCTTTGGGTACAGCATACCCCGCCATTTGGACAGGAGCTTCATATGTCCGAGGTCTATGCTCGTCCAGAACCGACGCTGATTCCGATACCCAGACCACTCTGCCCGGCGTGCCAGCGCCGCATGATGCTGATCCACGTCGGACCAAGTTGCGAGGGTCCCGATCTGCGGATCTTCGAATGCTCCAAGTGCGGGAACGTCCAAAAGACATCCATGGACGATCCGATGAGACCAGCCAAGTAGCGGCTGGAACGTTCGAGGAAGCGGCCCTGGCACGGGGGTGCGAACCAGGGCCGCCATTCATCAGATATGATGAGTGGGCTTCACATCCGGTCGCCATAACCAAGTACCCGTGGTGACGTTCGTTCCAGGCAGACTCTCGCCCGACAAGGCCCAAACCTGTCCCCATGACGATCCGGACCGCGAGCGAGCCGGCCGCGATGCCCACGGCCAATATGACGAAAAGACTTTCACCGGATATGTTCATATGCACGTCGTCGTCGTTCAGAGGAACCCGCGGGCGGGAGCGGGGATTTGCCTAACGCGCTCGGCACCGATCCTGCTAAACTGAACGTCCTCCGATCAGGTTTTGACGACGTCATGGCAAAAGCGCCGAAAGGCACGTTCGACCCGAAAGTCTTTCTCGCCAAAGTCGGCGAGGGCAAAGCCATACTGAAATTCGACAAGAACCGAATCGTCTTCTCGCAGGGCGACGCCGCGGACACGGTCTTCTACATCCAGAAGGGGAGGATCAAGGTTCTCGTCGTCTCCGAGCAGGGCAAGGAGGCCGTGGTCGGAATCATGGAGCCCGGACAATTCTTCGGCGAAGGTTGCCTGAACGGCCAGCTCTTGCGGATTTCGACAACGGTGGTGATGGAGCCTTGCGTGATCACGTCCATCACGAGATCAGCGATGCTCGCCGCACTCAAGAGCGAGCCGAAATTTTCCGAATTGTTCATGGGCTATCTGCTCAGCCGAAACAGCCGCATCGAGGAAGACCTGATCGACCAGCTGTTCAATTCGAGCGAGAAGCGACTTGCGCGTCTTCTGCTGCTGCTGGCGAATTTCGGCAAGGATGGCGCCTCTCAGCCTATCGCAGCGCAGATCAGCCAAGAGACGCTCGCGGAGATGATCGGAACAACCCGCTCGCGGGTCAGCTTCTTCATGAACAAATTCCGCAAGCTCGGCTTCATCACCTACAACGGCAAGATCGAGGTTCACAGTTCCCTCCTGAACGCGGTGTTGTACGACAAGCCCGAAATCGTGAGGGACGCCTAGACGGTGTGGCGCAATGACGCCTCGCGCCGCCTGCTGCAATGAAGGTACCCCATGAAAAAACCGATCGCGCAAGCCGACGACGTCGAACCGCGGACCATTCAGAGAGCTGACATAGCTCCGGCCGACGGCTTCTCTCTTGTGGTCGATGGCCACTTCAAGACTCGCTACGACAGCGAAGCGGCGGCCCGAGAAGCTGGCGCCGAGCTGCTCGGCAGATTCCCGATGTTGCAGATCCTGGTCTACGATGCGGGGACCAGGAGGCGATCACCGCTCCAGTAGAATTTCGGTCATTCGTGGCGGCTTGGCACGCTTGCTCCGATGCCGGCGCGAAGCATATGCGATTGCCCGCTCACGACCGACGGCGCGCTGACGGTGCGGCCATGACCGGCTCAAGTCGGCGGTCTTTTCATGGCCGGCGAGCCACAGAAGTGACTGGTCAATATGGCTCGCTCGAACAAAATCGCCCTCAGCCTGGAACCCGGCCCGGCCGGTCCGCTTCCCGACGGAAGCGAGCGATAGCCAGGCCAATGGGCCCTTCCAGAGCTAAAGACGACGGGGGCCAGGGGCCTCGTCCGACGTCGCGAGCAAAGCGCGATGCGAGCAGGATGAAGCCTCATCGCGCTTTGGGTTGTCGTTGAAGCATCATCTTTTCGGAAAACCGCGCACTTTGTCCGGATCGTGTTTTAACGCCTCCCGAACGGCTTAGTCCGCGGTGCCCACCGCCTTGCTGTCGATCGCCGCCTGGATTTCCACATCGCTCAAGCCGGCCTCGCGCAGCACCTCGCGCGAATGCTCGCCGAGGCGAGGCGCCGCGCGGCGGATGCTGGCCGGGCTTTCCGAGAACTTCGTCGCGGGGCGGGCCTGCCGGATCCGGCCTTCGGTGGGATGATCGATGTCGGCAAACAACCCGACGGCGGCAAGATGCGGCTGCTCGCCGATCTCGGTGAGCCGGGCGAAGGCGGTGTGCGGCACGTCCAGCCGCAGCAACAGTTCCTCCCATTCCGCTGTGGTGCGGGTCGGCCCGATCTCGCTCATGCGGTCGTAGATCTTGTCGATGTTCTGCGAGCGCAGCACGGGATCGCGTACGCCGAGCTCATCGCTCAGTTCGGGGCGGCCGACCGCCTCGAAGAAGGCGCACCAATTGTCCCCGGAATAAGGCAGCATGGTCAGCCAGCCGTCCTTGGTCCGCACCGGGCGCCGGTTCTTCATCCGCTTGTAGCCGGTCGGGCCGATCGGCGGATCGAAGGCGTGACCGCCCAGCATCTCGATGCTGTTGAAGCCGGCGATGGTTTCGAGCATGGGCACCTCGACCATCTGGCCCTGCCCGGTGCGCTCGCGGCGAAACAGGGCGGCAGAGACCGCGCCGACCATCGCCATCGCGCAAATCTTGTCGCCTATCAGGCTCGGGACGAATGCCGGCTCCTCGTCCGATCCGATCGAGGACGCCAGGCCCGACGCGGCCTGGATGATCTCGTCGAAGGCGGGGCGCGCCGCCCACGGGCCGTCCTGGCCGAAGCCGGTCGCGGCGGCGTAAATCAAACGCGGATTGAGTTTGGCGCAGGCCTCGTAGCCGAAGCCGAGCCGCGCCATCGCGGCGGGCCGCACGTTGGTGACGAGCGCATCGACGGTCGGGATCAGTTTTGCCAGCGCCGCCTTGCCGTCCGGATGCTTGAGATCAAGTGCGAGACTGCGCTTGTTGCGGTTGACCGCCATGAACTGGCCGCTCATGCCGCGGTTGCGAAACACGCCGGTGTAGCGCCAGGTGTCGCCGGCGGTCGGCTCCACCTTGATCACATCGGCGCCCCAGTCGCCCAGCATCTGCGCGGCATAGGGGCCAAACAGCACGCTCGTCAGATCGAGAACGCGGATTCCGCTGAGGGGGCCGGTCGCTGTCATCGTCGTTTCACTATGGCTGAAGGAAGATCGAGTGGAGCAATTGCGGGCGGGCACGGCTGGCGCCCTGCCCGCCCGTCACGAGACGTCGATCCTATTCGCCGATCAGCCTCATGCCGGCATCGTTCAGATGCGTATGCGCATCCCGCAGCCGCTGTATGGTGCGCGCACGTCACGTGGTCTCGTCCGCGTCAGACCTCGAGCCACTCCTGCCGCACGGCGGCATTGGCCTTGAGCTCGTCGGGGGTGCCCTCGAACACGACGCGGCCGTGCCCCATGATGTAGACGCGCTTGGAAATACGGAGCGCGATCGACAGCTTCTGCTCGACGAGAAGGATAGCGACGCCCGCCTCGGCGATGCGCGCAATGAGGTCCCCCACCTGCTGCACGATGAGCGGAGCGAGCCCTTCCGTTGGCTCGTCGATCATGATGAGGTCAGGATCTCCCATCAGCGTCCGACAGGTCGTCAGCATCTGCTTTTCGCCACCGGATAGCACGCCTGCGGCCGTATCGGCGCGAGCGGCGAGATTGGGGAACATGTCGAGCATGTCCTGGAGCCGCCATTTTCCCGGACGCCGCGTATCCTTGATGCCGAGCAGGAGGTTCTGCCGAACCGTGAGGCTCGGGAAAATGTCGCGATGTTCAGGCACATAGCCGAGCCCGAGCCGCGCGATCTTGTGGCTCGGCAGCCCGACAATATCCTTGCCCTTGAAGCGGATCGTTCCCTGCGGGGCGACCTCGCCCATGATGGCCTTGACCGTCGTCGACCGGCCGACGCCGTTACGGCCAAGCAAGCTCACGACCTCACCCGCGGCAACGTCGAGATCGACGCCCTGAAGGATGTGGCTCTTGCCGTAATAGGCGTGGAGATCCCTGACCTCGAGCATCAGTGTGCTTCCTCGCCGAGATAGGCTTCCTTGACCTTCGGGTCGCGCCGGATCTCTTCCGGCGTACCCGACGCGATGATGTGGCCGTAAACCAGGACCGAGATGCGATCGGCGAGGCCGAATACGACGCTCATGTCGTGCTCGACGATGACGAGGGTCTTGCCCTCGGTCAGCCGGCGGATCAGCGATACCGCGCGGTCGGTTTCGGCGTGGCTCATGCCGGCGGTCGGCTCGTCCAGCATGACGACGGTGGCGCCGCTGGCGATGGTGACGCCAATCTCGAGCTCGCGCTGCTCCGCATAAGTCAAAAGACCGGCCGGCACGTCGCGCCGATGCGTGAGATGGATGTCGTCCAGGATCTTCGCGGTCCGCTCGCGTACCTCGGGCAGGCTGTCGACATTCTTCCAGAAGGCGTAGCGATGCCCGGTCGCCCACAGCACGGCGCAGCGCACGTTCTCCCAGACCGACATCCGCGCGAATACGTTGGTGACCTGAAACGAGCGCGACAGGCCGCGCCGGTTGATCTCGAATGGCCGCAAGCCCGAGATCACCTCGCCGTTCAGCTTCACCTCACCCGAGGTCGGCTTGATATGACCGCTAATCAGGTTGAATGTTGTCGACTTGCCCGCACCGTTCGGACCGATGATGGCGTGACGCTCGCCTTGCGCGACGCTCAGGTTGAGATCGCGGATAATGCCGACATTGCCGAAACGTTTTTCGACGGCGCGGACCTCGATGGCTGCGCTTCTTCCGGGGACCGGTCCGCTCTTTTCAGACACCGCTCCGCTCATGCCAGAGACCGCTTCGCTCATGCCAGAGACCGCTTCGCTCATGCCAGATACCCCCGGTCACGGGCGACCGTCGCGGCCCTGTCCCACGCGTCGGCGATCCGCCGCCAGGTCAGCCGCGCGACGAAAGCGCCGCCGACCACGAGAACTGCGGCTACCATCCATGTCACCGGCGAGGTCGGCTTGAAGCCAATGCCAAACAGGTTGATGGTCTCGCCGCCGGAATAGCGCGCAACCGTCTCGATGGTCAGGATGACGCCGCAGGTCAGCGCCAGGGTCGGCACGACGGCGACGAGATAGGAGGGGATCACCGTCCACAGCGCACCCGCACGAACCAGCGGCCGGTGCATCATCAAGAGGCCGGCAATGCCGCCAGGCGAGAACATCACGATGCCGATGAAGATGATGCCGAAATAGAGCTGCCACACGCTGGTGACGCTGGTCAGCCCAAGCTGGAGATAGGTCACCAGGATCGCGCCGAGGATCGGCCCGAAGAAATAGGCAGTGCCGCCGATGAAAGTCGAGAACAGCACGAGGCCCGACTGGATCGCGCCGAGATAGGCGGAGTTCGCAATCTCGAAATTGATCGCGGCGAGCCCGCCGGCGACACCGGCGAAGAAGCCGGCAAAGCAGAAGGCGAGATAGCGGACCACGTGCGGGTCGTAGCCGATGAACTGGACGCGTTCAGGGTTGTCGCGGACGGCATTGCTGATCCGCCCGAGTGGCGTCCGAGTCAGCGCGTACATTGCGATCGCCGACAGCACCAGCCAGAACGCGATGAGATAATAGACCTGAAGCTGCGGGCCGAACGACCAGCCGAACATTTTTGGCAACGCGGTGCGGTCTGTGGTGATGCCGGCTTCGCCGCCGAACACCGAGCGCAGGATCAGCGAGGACGATGCCACCAGCTCCCCGATGCCGAGCGAGATCATCGCGAACACCGTGCCGGCGCGCTTGGTCATCACCCAGCCGATGATGATTGCGAACACAAGGCCGCCGAGCCCGCCGAACAGCGGGATGAAGGGCAGCGGGATCGGCCATCCGTGCGAGACCACGGCGTTCATCATGTGGCAGGCCGCGAAGCCGCCGAGGCCGTAGTGCACGGCATGACCGAACGACAGCAGGCCGGTCTGGCCGAGCAGGATGTTGTAGGACAGCGCAAAGACGATCGCGATGCCGATCAGGCTGAAGGACGTGAGCGAGCCGCCTGAGGAGAACATCATCGGCAGGACGATCAGCGCGGCGATGCCGAGCAGCCAGACGCCGTAGAAGCGCAGGCCGTCGCCGGCAGGCTTGTCTGCAGTCTTCAATGTCGGAGTCGATGTCGGGGTCACCTTGGCGTTCATGACTCGCGCGTCCCCATCAGGCCCATGGGGCGTACGATCAGGATGATCACCAGCAGCAGATAAGGCACGATCGGCGCGACCTGGGCGATGGTGACATTCCAGATGTCGGTGAGCACGGAAGGACCGGCCGACGGATCGAGCGGGCCGAACGCACTCGCGAGCGAACCATCGAGCGCCACCGCAAAAGTCTGCACCAAACCGATGACCAGCGAGGCGACGAAGGCGCCGGGCAGCGATCCGAGTCCGCCGAACACGATCACCACGAACAGGATCGGTCCGAGCGCCGCGGCCATGTCAGACTGCGTCACCAGCGCGGGACCGGCAATGACACCGGCAAGGCCGGCCAGCGCACTGCCGACGCCGAACACCGCCATGAACACGCGCCCGACATTGTGGCCGAGATGGCCAACCATGTGCGGATGCGTCAGCGCCGCCTGCACGATCAGGCCGACGCGGGTGCGCTTGAGCACGATCAGCAGCGCGATGAAGATCACGACCGAGACGGCCAGCATGAAGAGCTTGTAGGCGGGGTAGTTTGTCGAGAAGATCGTGAAGGCCGGGAAGTCGAGCAGCGTGGGCACGCGGTAGTCGACCGGGCTCTTGCCCCAGATCATCGACACGATCTCTTCGATCGCGAACGCGAGGCCGAACGTCAGCAGCAGTTCCGCGACGTGGCCGTGCTTGTGCGTGTTGCGCAGGCCATAGCGCTCCACGGCCATGCCGATGGCGCCGACCAGCAACGGCGCCAGCACCAGCGCCGGCCAGAAGCCGATCCATTTGGTGAGCTGGAAGCCGAAGAAGGCGCCGAGCATGTAAAAGCTGGCATGGGCGAAGTTGAGCACGCCCATCATGCTGAAGATGACGGTGAGCCCGCTCGACAGCAGGAAAAGCAGCATGCCGAACAGCACACCGTTCAAGGTCGAAATGACAATGAGTTCAAGCACAGCGCACTCATCTCTGGCCGGGGCCTTGGCCCCGGGTGAATATCGCCCGATCAGACGTCGTCCGGCCGCCGTCCTCCCGAGACCGATGCCGGCCACGGGAAAACGACGGTTCGGTGATTACGGCCGCGCCATCTTGCAGGTCGTGGAGACCATGGCCTGCGGCGTGTCGACCTTGGAAACCGGATGCCAGCCCCAGCCGGTGTTCTCCTCATCGAACGGCTCGTTGGCGGCGAGCTTGCCGAAGGACGAGATGTAGATCGGCTGGAAGAACTGGTGGTCGTCCTTGCGCATGACGCCCTGGCCGCCGTCGAGAACCTCGAACTTCAGGTCCTCGAGCGCCGCCGCGACTTTCACCGGGTCGACCGAGTTGGCCTTCTCGGCGGCCGCCTTGAACATGCGCATCTCGTTGACCGCACGCGGATACCACAGCGAGATGCCGACCTTGGCGCGGAACGCCTTTTCGAAATCCATTGCCACCTGGTTGCCCGAATTGGCGAAGCCTTCGGTGATCTGGAAGACCTGGTGATCGAGACCGGTCTGCTTGATCGCGGTCGGGCCACCGGCGCCGCCGGCATAATACGTGTACCAGTTGACCTTCAGCCCGGCATCGGCGGCAGCCTTGAGCAGCAGCGCGATGTCCTGGCCCCAATTGCCGGTGATGACGCTGTCGGCGCCAGACGCCTTGATCTTGGCGATGTAGGGCGAGAAATCGGTGACCTTGAGCAGCGGATGCAGCTCGTCGCCGACGATCTGGACGTCAGGGCGCTTGGCGCCCAGCATCTTGCGCGCATCACTGCGCACCGACTGGCCGAAAGAATAGTCCTGGTTGATCAGATACACCTTTTTGACCGAAGGCGTGTCCTTCACGTAGTTGGTGAGCGCTTCCATCTTGATGTCGGAGCTGGCATCCCAGCGGAAATGCCAATAGCTGCACTTGTCGTTGGTCAGGCTCGGATCGACGGCGGCGTAGTTGAAGTACAGGACTTCCTTACCGGGATTGCGCGTGTTGTTCTTGGTGATGAAGTCCGTGAGCGCCGCGGCGACCGACGAGCCGTTGCCCTGGGTAATGTAACGGACCCCCGCGTCGATGGCCTTCTGGGCCTGCACCAGGCTCTCCTGCGGATTGGTCTTGTTGTCGAGACCGACGATCTCGATCTTTTTGCCGAGGATTCCGCCCTTGGCGTTCATCTCGTCGGCCAGATACTGAAAGGTCTTCAGGCCACCCTCGCCGACGCTCGCACCGCCGCCGGAAAGCGGATCGATGTAGCCGATCTTGATGGTGTCCTCGGCCGACGCGGCATGACCCAGCATCGGGGCTATCAAGGCAATGGCCAAAGTGAGCTTGCGCATCATTTAGTTTCCTCGCTGGTTATCGACTTTAGTCGATGATCCCGTTGCGCTTATTGCGGCGCAATTTAGGACCCTAATGAGCAGAACGGACGTTGTTTTTCAAGCGCAGCAGAACATGGCTCCGGCCTCGGCTATGACATGCGGAGGCGACTGCCGGTCTCTTCCGGATAGCTTTCACCGCAGGAGACAGCGTCAGGAGGGGAATTATCGCGCAGAGGCTGCGGACCGTGATGCAGGCGCGACAATCCGCGTCAGCGCCGACTAGGCGCCCAGAGCCTTGCGGTTGAACGTTCGCAGGAAACGCAGCGACAACGTCCGGATATTGGCGACGTTGAGGAGCCAGGCCGCCCCGACATAGACAAGGCCGCCGGCGAGGCTGACGATGACGAGCGCCACGAAGCCGGTGCCGCCCGCTTGCGACCGCGCAGCCAGGATCGCAGCCGCCATCGCCGCAGCGGAGGCTGCAATGCCGGCGAGGCGACCGAAGTCGAACGGGACCGGGTGGGCACGATGCATCAGGACGACGGCAACGAGGAAGCCGATCGCTTCGGTTACGAGCGTTGCCAGCGCCGCGCCGTAGAGGCCGTAGCCGGCGACCAGCGCGAACATCAGGACCACGCTGACCACCAGCGTGAGAAATGATTGGGCCGCCAGCATGAAGGGCCGCTCGGCCAGTTGGAAGCTGATCTGCACGTAGAACTGATTGGCGATCCCGAAGAAGCGGGCAAGCACCAGGATCGGCAACAGCGCCGAAACGCCGCCGCGGAAGTCGACGCCGACGAGCGTGCCGGCGACCTGATCCGCGGCAAGCGCGAGCCAGATCGCAACGGGCGTGACGACGACGAGCAGCAGCTCGAGACTCTCGGTCAGCCGCTCCCGCGTCGTCTCCTCGCTGTTCTCGGACAATGACCGGAACACCAGCGGCACGGTGGCCGCGGCGACGCTGGATGCGATCATGACCATGAACTGGCGCGGCAGGTCTGCGGCAACGCCGAAGATGCCGGCGGCGTCCTTGCCGAGCAGATAGGCGACGATGAGCCGGTCGCAGGCCGAATAGACCGCAACGGACAATCCGGCGAGCGTCAGCGGCAGGCCGTAGCGCGCGAGCTGCATGAACTGGCTGCGCTGGAAGCGGGCGATCCTGGTGCGGTCGCCGACGAGGTTCAGGACGATGCCGGTGAGCGACCCCAGACCAAACGCGGCCAGCAGCCCCAATCCGCCCCAGCCGAGCCAGATGCCGAGAAGGCCGAAGCCGACGCTCGACACGCTGCGCACGATCGAGATCGCGGCAAACCGGTAGGGCCGCAACTTGGCGCGTTCGAACTCCTGGCCGACATCGACCGCATTGGCCATGATCGCGACGAACATGCTGGCAAGCAGCAGCTCGACACTGAGGTCGCTGCGGAACAGGAAGACCAGCGGGGTCGTGGCGCAGAGCACCGCGACGGTGAGCCCGAAGGCCACCATCGCCGTGCCGCGAAAATCCACCTCCGCCGACATCGCCTGATAGCGGGACACCGAGAGCTTGATCCAGGCGAAGAAGATCGCACCCAGAATGCCGGCGAGGCTGATGCCGACGACATAGACGCCGTACTCCGCCGGCGTCAGCAGCCGCGTATAGGCCGTGACAGCGAAGAAGCCCACCGCCGCAGGCAGGATGTAGGCGACGAGATAAATCGAGAAATGGCGATTCAGCATGCGAGCACGGGACCGGCAGCGGTCTTGCGAGTGTGGCGGCCGTTCATCAATGGGGCCTTGAATGGGCCTTGGCGGGGCGAGCGAATGCGCCGCAGCATCCCTCAAGAGTGTCACATAAGTCTGCAGATCGGGCGGCGAATGAAGCTCCAAAGCCGCTTTCGCGCGTTAGCGTTAAATTTGCCCTTCCTTGAACGGAAGCGATCACGAAAAGGAACCATGACTTCCAGGCGGCAGAGGTTAACCCAACAAGGCGAAACCCCGGCGTCGCGAGGCGCCGCTTGGTACGATGGTGCGTTGGTTCGAAAAGGACGGCCGTGACCAGGCTCGACAGACGCGAATTTCTTCTTGGCGGCGCCGCAGCACTCGCGGCGGGCCCATCCGCGTCCGCAGCGCCGGCCTCGAAGCTTGCCCAGCGCCATCAAGGTTTTGGCGCGGCAGCCACGCTCTGGGATTTGCAAGCCGATCCCAGGCTGGGCGAAGCCATCAGCACCTATTGCACGCAGGTCGTGCCGGTGCTCGAGCTGAAATGGCCGATGCTGCGGCCGAATGCGCACACGTTCAATTTCGAGCGCGCCGACGCTATTCTGGACTTTGCGCGGGACAACGATCTGACGATGCGCGGCCACGCGCTCGCCTGGTATCACGACATTCCGGACTGGACCAAGCAGATCAAGGACACCAGGGGCGTCGAGCGCGCCTATGTCGACCACATCGGCACCGTCGTCTCCTACTACAAGGACAAGCTGACCTCGTGGGACGTCGTCAACGAGCCGATCCCGGACAATCCCCGCAGCCCAAAGGACCGGCGCGACACGTTCTGGACGCAGCATCTCGGTCAGAGCTGGATTCCGCTGGCGTTCCGCACGGCGGCCGCGGCCGATCCGTTCGTCAAGCTCGCGATCAACGAATACGACATCGAGTCGGCCAAGGACTCCTTCATTGCCAAGCGCGCGGCTTACCGCAATCTGATCATGGACCTGCTCGACCAGGGCGTCCCCCTGCACGCCGTCGGGCTGCAGTCGCATCTGCATGCCGAGCTCGAGATCGACACCCATGGACTCGCCGAGTTCGTCACCGAGCTGCGCTCGTGGGGACTTGAGGTGTATGTCACCGAGCTCGACGTCGACGACCAGAAGCTGACGGGCAATCCGGCGGAGCGCGACGCCATCGTCGCCAAGCGCGTCAACGACCTGCTGACGGCCATTTCGACCAGCGGCCCGGTGCGTTCGATCCTGACTTGGGGCCTCTCGGACCGCTACAGCTGGATCAACGGCACCTTCGCCCGCGCGGACAAGCAGCCGAACCGGCCCCTGCCGCTCGACGGCGAATTCAAGCCAAAGCCGTTCATGGACGTGATCAGCAAGTTCACGAAGGACGTCTGAACGCGCGAGCTTAGCCGCGCGTCTTCACCTCGAACTCGGCCGCGTCTCCCATATCTTCGGGCGACAGGCTGGGAGCGCGACGGTCGCGCGAGGAGAGGCGGAACACGTCGCGGATGTCCTCGACCGAGGTCGACGAATAGGACTGGATGCAGAGCGCGACCTGCTCGGGCGAAGCGGCGCGCATCAGCGCTTCGATGGCGGGACGGTCGAGCGGCGTGTCGTCCCAATGCGAGACCGCAATGCTGTCTTCGGTGACCCGATGGGCAGCGAGATGCGCGGGCGAGTTCGCGACAAAATGGCCATACATCAGATATTCCGAGAACTTCTTCTTCCGGCACAGCGCCAGAACCCAGTTCAAGCCGGTCGCCGACTTGATTTGCGCAGTCATCGCGCGCGCGGTGTCCTTGTCCCATACCAGCGCGTTACCGACGTAGTCGTCGGCGGGGAAGGAGCGGTCCTTGATGCCGAGCAGCTGATCGACGGTGCGCAGCCACACCCCATGCAACGGGTGGTCTGCACCGATGTCCTTCGGCGTGACGAACAGCGGCGTCTTCTCAGCCCCGGCATATTGGCCGACGTCGAATTCGCGGAAGAACAGGTTGTCCGAATCCAGGATGCAGACGCGCTGCTCGGGCGCGTTGAGGACGCCGGCGATCTTCAGGATCTGCTGGATGTGCCAGCCGTGCACCGGCGAGGACAGCAGCGACAGCCAGACCCGCCGCTTGCTGATGAACTGGAGCGCTGGCGGCAGTGCAAACAGCCATTTCGGCAAATAGCGCGAGGCCGGAACGATGACGCGCTTATCGGAGGCGAACCGCACGAACAGCGGCACATCCTCATCGTTAACGAGAACATAATGCCGCGTGTATCCCGAGAGCCAGGTGTCGATGCTCTCGCTGAGCAGCGAAAAGCGCTCGATATCCTTGGCGTAGCTGGCGGTCAGCAGGGCAACGGAATGCATGGAGCGCGCTCAAATGGCCATCAGGCCGTACTCATAGCCGCGCCGGGATGCGTTGGATACTTCCATTCGCAATCAAGGTAAAATGAAACGAAGTGTTAGCCATCCGCCGGCAACCCCTGCTCGATCCCGCGGAAGCGCAGCGGCGCCAGCGCTGAGGCCCGCTGCCACCAGTCGGCGACGCGGTCGTCGAGGGCGGTGATACCGCGGCCGTGGCCGGGGAAAATCCGGATCTGCTGCACCGCCTCGGCTTCGTACCCCCTGCCCTTGCGCGTGATCTTGAGGGCGGCGCCTTCACGGTCCCGCTGGGTCAGCGGCACCAACAGGCGGCCGCGCGGCCGAAGCGCCTCGAGCCAGAGCGGATGCGGATGTGAGAAGCCGGCGTGGACGATGATCGCGTCAGCGGGCTCGCGGATCTCCCCACATCCATCGCCATGAAACACGATGACGTTGCGATAGGGGCGAAGATAGTTCGCAGCACGGAACGCCAGGCGCTGGTCGCAATCGACCGCCATCACGCGCCCTTTCGGACCGACCATCTTCGACAGGATCGCAGTGAAATAGCCGAGCCCGCAGCCGATCTGGACCACGCGGTCCTTTTCCCTGACGTCGAGCACATCGATAAGATGGGCCCACAGGCTCGGCAGCCCGGTGTCGAGCTTGCGGCGCGCGTCGATCGCGACCAGCACGTTGTCATAGAGATGAACCGGATCCGCATCGGGCGTCAGCCGGTAGCTGCGCGCCGCCTCGCTCTTGACGCGCCAGCGCCCCCTCGGCAGAAAGTCTTCGCGCGGGACGGCAGCGAGCGCTTCGAGCAGGCGCTTTGAGGCAATCCGCTCGCGCTTTGCAATCAGCTCGACGTAACGCGCTCGCGCGGCGGCAAGATCACTCATGTCAGGGATCGGCGCGTTCGCGGACCGGTGCGTCCGCACCGAGCTCCTTGACGAGCTGTACCGCCTGCTTCAGGTCTGGCGTGTAAAAACCCTCGCTGAACTTGCCGACAACGGGCACGAGCAGCAGACTCGCGTGCTCGCGCCTGCCGGCCTGATGCGACAGGCGCGCGAGGCTGACGGCGGAGCGAAGCTCCCAGGACAGCGCGCCCTGCTTGCGCGCGGTCTCCAGCGAGAGAGCGAACAGATCGCCGGCCTCCTGCGCCGAGGCCGGGTCGCCGTCCGACAGCGTGATCTCGCCTTGCAGGCGATAGACTTCCGCGAGATAGGAGTGATCGCCGGTCCGCCGCGCGGTCGCGAGCGCGCCGTCGAGCGCGCGCAAGGCGGCCTCGCGCATCCCGACCTTGGCGTAGGCTTCCGCAAGCAGGCATCGGAACCAGCAGCCGGCGAGCCAGGAATCCATCGCCTCGTACTCGTCGAGGCCGAAGCGCATCTGGCTGAGGCCTTCATCGGCCTCGCCGAGTTGCGTCAGCGCCCAGCCGCGCAGGATCGCCGCCTGCTGCTTCCAGTGCAGGAAATTATGTTCGGTGGCGATGATCATGGCGCGGTTGGCATGGTCGCGCGTGCCCTCGACGTCGCGCAAATGCTGGCAGAGATACGCACCGAACACGAGCGCGAAGGCGAGCGTGAAGGGATGGCGGATCTTCTCGGCATTCGCGATCGCCTGCTCGCTGTGCTGGCGCGCCGCGTCGGGCCGGCCGAGGAACCACAGGAGATAGCCCAGATAGGACAGCGAGACCACGCCGGGATCGGTGCCGTGCCGCTCCATCAGATCGGAGTGGAGATCTGGGCTGTAGAGGTTGATGCAGCGGTGCAGATGATGTTGGGAAGCGGCAAAGCGCCCGCGATAGAGCATGGTCATCGCGATCGAGCGGTGTGCCTCGATCAGATAGCCGGTCTGCTGCGCCGGCTGCGCCCGCTCGTTCAGCCGCTCGCGCTTGGCGAACTTCAACAGCTCGACGCTGAGATCGTGCGCGCGGGTGAGATCGGCGCGGATGAAATGGCAGACCCAGAGGCCGCGGGTGGCGGCGAAGGTCTTTTCGTCGTCGTCGAGCTGCTGGCCGAGCTCGAGCGCGCGGATGTAGTTCTCCTCGACCTCCTGCACCGCGTAGCCCTTGGCGGCGATCAGCGCGTTGCCGAGCGCGATGCGCAGCTCGAGCTCCATCTCGTCGGCACCCTGCATCCGCGCATTGGCCTGCACGACGCTGAGGCCGCGGCGCAGATGGCCGATCGCCTCCAGATTGGCGCCGCTCTTGGCCGCCTGCTTGCCGGCCTTGAGCCAGAAGCTCGCGGCGCCTTCACTCTGGCCGGATTCGGTCAGGTGATGGGCGAGCAGCTCGGGCTCGCGATCGGTCTTCTCCGGATACATCTCGGCCAGCACCTGGGCGATCCGGGAATGCAGCTTGCGTCGCTCGCTGTGCAACAGACTCGCATGCGCGGCATTCTGGATCATGACGTGCTTGAAGGAGTAGAGCGCGTCGGGCGGAAGACCGCGGCGCATGATCAGCCCGGCCTGCTCCAGATGATTGAGCGCCGCCTCGATCTGTTCCGCCGGCGTGTTGGCGACCGCGTGCAGCGTCTCGTAGGAAAACTCGCGGCCGATGGTCGCGCCGATCTGCGCGATCCGCTTGAACGGCCCCATCCGGTCCAGCCGCGCCATCAGCGAGTCGGTCAGGGTTGCCGGGATCGCGAGCTGCCGCCACGGGCCCGACAGCACGTAGCGCCCATGCCGCTCGGTCAGGAGGTTGGATTCGAGGACCGTCTTGGTCAGCTCCTCCAGGAACAGCGGCACGCCGTCGGTCTTGACGATGATCTCCTCGACCACCTCCTTGGGCAGCTCCCTGCCGGCGACGCGCTCCACCAGCGTGGTGCGCAACTGCCGGCTCAGGCGGTTCAGCACCAGCGTCGTGATGTGCGAATGCGCGTCCCAGCTCGGCTGGAATTCGGACCGTGCGGTGATGATGACCAGGATCGGCCGGTTCTGCACCCGGTCCACCAGCAGATCGATCACCTCGCGGGAGGTCGGGTCGATCCAGTGCAGATCCTCGAACGCGATCACCAGCGGCATGTCGCGCGCAAGGCCGAGGAAATGATTGACCAGCGCCAGGGCGGTCGCATCCTTCTGCTGCTGCGGCGACAGCTCGAGCGGCGGATAGCGGTCGCCGGTCGGGATCGACAACAGCGCGGCAAACAGCGGCGTCACCTGCCCGATGTCGCCATGAGCGGCGGCGATCGCGCTCTCCAGGCTCGCCAGCGACAGCGCGGACGCATCCTCGCGGTCGAGGCCGAGGGAGAATTTGAGCTGCTCGGCGAACGGATAGAACGCGGTGGACGTGTAATAGGGCGAGCACTGGAACGAGACCTGTCCATGCCGGTCGCCCGATATCCGCTCGAAGATCTCCTGGATGATGCGCGACTTGCCGATGCCGGGCTCGCCGAACTTGACCACGACCTGGCCGTCGCCGTCCTTGGCCTGCTGCCAGCGCCCCATCAACAGCGCGATCTCCTCCTCGCGGTTGACGAGCGGTGTCAACCGCGTGCCCATGGCGGCGGCGAATCGGGTCTCCACCCGCGAGGCGCGCACGACGTGCCAGGCCTGTGTCTTCTCGGATATCCCCTTCAAGGCGTGGACCCCGAGATTGCGGTAGTCGAACTTCCCCTTCAGCAGCGACTGGGTCGACGAGGAAATCACCACGCCGTTGGGCGGCGCGAGGCCCTGCAGCCGCGCGGCGAGATTGACGGTTTCGCCGACCGCGGAGTCGCGCTCTTCGGTGCCCTGTCCGACGAGGTCGCCAACTACGACGAGACCGGTCGCAATCCCGATACGGACGGCGGGTGAGTGGCTGAGCGCACCGCGCGGCTCGGTCGCGCGTGCGGTCGATAGCAGCCGCACGATCTCGAGCCCGGCACGCACCGCGCGTTCGGCATCGTCCTCATGTGCGGTCGGATAGCCGAAATAGACGAGGATACCGTCGCCGACGAAACGGGCGGCAAACCCTTCGTAATGCTTGACCACGCGGACGCAGGTCTCGCGAAAGCTCGCGATCATGTCGCGGACGTCTTCCGGATCGAACTGCACGGACAGCGAGGTGGAATCCACCATGTCACAGAACATGGTGGTGAGCTGACGCCGTTCAGCGCCGACCTCGGTGCGGGTTTGCGGCACCATTGTCGCGGGCGCCTCGGCCGTTTCCGCCTGGAACAGCGCTGCCATCGCCCGTTGCAGCCGCTTGCGATCGCCGAGCGGCAATCCGAGCTCGACCAGATCGGACTCGGTCAGGTCGCCCATGACGTCGAGATCGAGACGGTGCTGTGCGAAGAGATCGGTGTAATGGCCGAGGCCGACGCCCTCGAGCCAGCGCTTCAGCCCGCCATCCGTTCCCGTGTCCGGCTCATTCTCCAGCATGGTGATTTCCGCCCGACCATAATTCCGTCGACGGGCTTAGGGCCCCTCAACCACAGATTTTGCGGCCAAAACTTCACCTCAGACTGGACGCGTTCCCTGACTTCTTGGAAGAATAGCTTAATCGGATCAAAAGGGAACGGAATTGTCGGACGTCACACTCCCAGCCCCGGAGGAATCAAGCGGCGCGGCAGCCGAAACCAACACATTCGCCCATATCGGCGGCCTTCTCGATTTCTACGCCCGCAAGATTCCGGCGGCGCCCGCCCTCCTCGCCCCAGGTCGTCCCGTCCTCAACTACGGCGCGCTTGGCGAGGTGACGCAAAATCTTGTCGGCACGCTGCGCCGGCTCGGCATCACCCCTGCCGACCGGATTGCGGTTGCGCTGCCGCGCGGCGCCGACAGCGCGCTGGCGCTGATCGCGGTCGCATCGAGCGGCGCCTGCGTCCCCATCAATCCCGATCTGACCGCGGACGAGCTGCAACGCTATTTCAGCGAACTGAAGCTGACCGCGCTGGTGACGCGGGCCGACATGAACTCGGCGAGCCGCGACGTCGCCAAGGCACTCGATATCGCGGTGATCGATTTCGTGCCGGGGCCTCAAGACAATCTGGGCGGCTGCAAATTCATCGGTCCGACGGTCGGGCCGGCCGCGACCGGCGGCGCCTCGCGCGGCGACGACGATGCGTTCATCCTGTTGACGTCGGGCACGGCGGCGCGGCCGAAAATGGTGCCGCTGACACATCGCAATGTGTGCCTGTCCGCCTATAATGCCGGCCGCGTGCTGTCGCTCACCTCCCACGATCGCCTGCTCAACGTCCTGCCGCTGTTTCACGCCCATGGCTTGATTTCCGGCCTGTTGACGGCGCTCGCGGCCGGCTCCAGCGTGATCTGCACCGACGGCTTCGATGCAGCGTCCTTCTTCGGCTGGATGCGGGAGCTGCAACCGACCTGGTACACCGCCGTGCCAACCATTCATCGCGCGCTGCTGACGGCGGCGGAATCCGACCCGGACCGTGCCCGATCGTCGTCGCTGCGCCTGATCCGCTCGGCCTCGGCCTCGCTCGCGCCGACGATCCTCCAAGGGCTGGAGGCGACGTTCGGCGTTCCCGTGCTCGAGACTTACGGCATGACCGAAGCGGCCTCGCAGATCGCGGCCAATCCGTTCGAGCTGCGCAAGGTCGGATCGGTCGGCCGCGCCGCCGGCCCCGAGATCGCCATCATGGACGAGACCGGCCGGATGCTTGCGAGCGGCGAACGCGGCGAGATCATGCTGCGCGGACCGAACATGAGCCGCGGTTACTACAACGACGAGGCGGCGACACAGGCCGCATTCCGCAACGGCTGGTTCCGGACCGGCGATCTCGGCTATCTCGACGCTGACGGCTATCTCTTCATCGTCGGCCGCATCAAGGACGTCATCAACCGCGGCGGGCAGAAGATCTCGCCGCTCGAAGTGGAAGAGGTCCTGCTCAGCCATCCGGCCGTGCTGGAGGCGGGCGTGTTCGCGGTGCCGCACCCAAAGCTCGGCGAGAACGTCGCCGCCGTCGTGGTGCTGCGGCCCGATGCCGAGGCGACCTCGGACCAGTTGCGCCAGTTCGCGCGAAAGAGGCTCGCAGCCTACAAGGTGCCGAGCCTGATCCGCAGCGTGGCAGCCCTGCCGAAAGGCGGCAGCGGCAAGGTCAAGCGCAACGCGCTGGCCGGGCTGATCGCGAGGCCGGACGACGGCGACGAGGCGCAGCTGCCGCGCAACGCACTGGAGACCCAGCTCGCTGCGATCTGGGCCGGCCTGTTGGAGCTGCCACAGGTCGGAATCGATCAGGACGTGTTCGCGCTCGGCGCTGACTCCCTCGCAGTGACGCAGATGCGCTCGCGCCTGCGCGAACGCTTCAACGTCGACTTCTCGTTCGAGGACATCTTTGATTGTGCCACGGTCGCCGCGCTTGCAGCCCGGGTCGACAGCGCCGCAACCCGGCGCGGGGCGGCCTTGCCGACCTGGCAGCAGGCGACGGAGGCACACGCGCCGCTCTCGTTCCAGCAGCAGCGGATGTACGTGCTCTCGCGACTCGACCCGACGCGCTACAATTACAACGTCGTCGAAGTCGCAATGCTCAAGGGCCAGATCGACGTCGTCGCGCTTCAGGCGAGCCTTGCCGCGATCAGCACGCGCCACGAGGCGCTGCGCTCGGTCGTCGTCGAACGGCAGGCCGAGCCGACGCAGCTCGTGCTGCAATCGCCGCCGCGGTTCGAGCGGATCAAGCTCAAGCCGTGTCCTGCGGACAAGCGGGCCGCAGTGATCAGGCGCGAGGCGCTCAAGCTGGCGCAATATCCGTTCGACCTGGCGCGCGAGCCGCCGCTGAGAGTCACGTTGCTTTCATTCGACAAGACGAGCCATGCACTGGTGGTCAACGTTCATCACCTCGTCACCGACGGCTGGTCGCAACGCCTGTTCTGGGAGGAGCTTGCCGCCCATTATGCCGCCGCACACGAGAAGAGCGCGGCGGCATTGCCTTCGTCCGCTTTCCAATATCGCGATTTTGCGCTCTGGCAGCAGAGCTGGTCGCGGACACCGGCGGCGAAGGAGCAGCTCGATTACTGGCGGACGCAACTCGACGGTGTCACCACGCTGCCGCTGCGGACCGACCGGCCGAGGCCCGAGGTCTGGAGCGGTCACGGCGCCCGCCACTATCTCGAATTCTCCAGGTCGCTGTCTGCCGAGCTGCGCGCGCTGAGCCAGAACCAGGGCGTCACGCCTTTCATGACGCTGCTCGCAATATTCCAGTGCCTGCTGTTCCGCCACACCGGGCATGAGGACGTCGCGACGGGATCGCTGATCGCCAATCGCAACCAGATCGAGAGCGAACGCCTGATCGGGCTGTTTGCCAACACCCTGATCCTGCGCAACGATTTTGGCGGCGACCCGAGCTTCAGCGAGATGTTGCGGCGGGTCCGCCAAGTCACGCTCGATGCCTACCGCAACCAGGACCTTGCGATCGAGGAGGTGTTGCGCGCATTGCAGATCGCACGCCGCAGCGACGGCAATCCGCTGTTCCGGATCATGTTCATCCTCCAGAACGCCTCGATCGAGGCGGCGCGTTTCCCGGGCCTCTCGACGCGGCGGCTGGAGATCGATCCGAAGGTGGCGCGCTTCGACATCACGCTCGAGCTGGTCGAGGCCGACGGCCGCTTCACCGGCTTCTTCGAATACGCCACCGATTTGTTCGACGCGGCGACGATCGACGGCATGGCCGCGCAGTTCAAGACAATGCTCAAGGCTGCCATCGCCAATCCGGAACAGCGCATCTCGCGCCTGCCGCTCCTCAACGAGGCCGAACGCCGGCAATTGCTGGCGACAGGCCGGGGCGCGCCGGCCAATTTCACCATCCGCGGCAATGTGAGCGAACGCTTCGACCGCCAGGCCAGGACGACGCCGAACGCCATCGCGGTGACGGATGGACACACCTCTCTGCCCTATCGCGAGCTGGCGCGCCGCAGCCAGTCGGTTGCGCGCTGGCTGGCGCGCGAAGGCGTCGGTGCCGAGAGCGTGGTGGCCTTGCTTGCGGATCGCGGCCCCGACCTGCTCGCCGCGATGATCGGCGTACAGCGCGCGGGCGCGGCCTTCCTCAATCTCGATCCCGATCTTCCACCGGCGCGGCTCGCGACCATTCTCGGATCGAGCTGCGCCCGCATTCTGCTGACCGGCCGCGCGCGGTCACCCATGGTTGCCGCGCTGCTCGAACCACTGGTCGAGCGCATCCCGGTGGCCGAACTCGAAGATGCGATCGCCTTGGGATCGACCAAGCCGGCCCGCGCCGTACGGCGCGCAGCCGCAGGCCTCGCCTATCTCATCTATACGTCCGGCTCCTCCGGCACACCGAAGGGCGTCATGATCGAGCAGCGCGGCCTGTCGAACCATCTGGCCTCGCTCATCTCCGAGCTCGGCCTCTCCGCCAGGGACGTCATCGCGCAGTCCGCGCCGCAGAGCTTTGTCATCTCGGTCTGGCAGTTCCTGACGGGCCCGATGGTCGGCGCGCGCGTGCATGTCTGCGACAACGCGGTCTTGCAGGACCCGATCCTGCTGGCGCGGGAGATCGAGCGCGAAGGCATCACGGTGCTCGAGATCGTCCCATCGCTTTTGCGCGTCATCGTCGAACGGATGAACGAGGCGCCGATCCAGCGCGCCTTTGCGAGATTGCGCCTCCTGATCTCGACCGGCGAGCCGCTGCCCGTCGAGCTCTGCCGGGTTTGGTTCGCCCGCTGCCCGAAAGTACCGCTGATCAACGCCTATGGCGCTTCGGAATGTTCCGACGACGTCTCCCTGCACCGCCTGATCAAAGCACCGGCGAACGCGACGGGCAACGTTCCGATCGGCGCGCCGCTGCCGAACACCCAGCTCTACGTGCTCGACGCCAACCTTGAGCCTCTGCCGGTCGGCGTGATCGGCGAGCTCTGCATCGGCGGCGCCGGAATCGGCCGCTTCTATGTCAACGATCCCGCGCAGAGCCGGCAGCGCTTCCTGCCCGATCCGTTCGCGCGCCAGCCAGGCAGTCGGCTTTATCGGACCGGCGATCTTGCCCGCCGCCGTGCCGACGGGACGATCGAATGCCTCGGCCGCGCCGACCATCAGGTCAAGGTCCGCGGCTACCGCATCGAGCTCAAAGAGATCGAGAACGCGCTGGCCAACCATCCGGGCGTGCGGGCCGGCATCGTCGAGCCGCGCCGCGAGGCGAGCGGCGACGTCAGGCTGATCGCCCATATCGTCGCAAAGCCCGGCAGCCGGATCAGCGCCAGCGAGCTGCGCGAATTCCTGAAGAGCCGGTTGCCGGGCCACGCCATCCCGTCCGCATTCCTGTTCCTGGATCACATGCCGCTCAATGCCCATGGCAAGATCGACCGGTCAGCACTGCTGGCGCCGGCGCAGCAGGAGGCGCCTGGACCGGACGCGACCGTGCCGGCGCGGCGCTTTGCTGAAAAGGTGCTGTCCGACATCTGGATCGACCTGCTCAAGGTGGAAAGCCTCGGCGTCACCGACAATTTCTTCGACCTCGGCGGCCACTCGCTGCTGGCAGGCCAGGCGATGGCGCGCGTCGCCCGGGCGCTCGGCGTGTCGCTGCCGATCAAGACCATCTTCGAGGCACCGACGATCGAGGGGCTTGCCCGGCGGGTCGACCAGGCCATGGCGGCGACGCCGCGCAAGCCTGCCGCAAGCGTGACAAGCCTGGCTGAAGCGGGCCTCACCGACGGCGGCGGGCCAACGCTCTCGATCGCGCAGGACCAGATGCTGCGGATCGAGCAGAACCTCCCGGGGTTGCCGCTGTTCAACCTGCCCTTCGCGTTCAGTCTCCAGGGCTCGCTCGATGCGGCCGCCCTCGCCCAGGCAATCGACGATGTCGTACGCCGGCACGAATCGCTGCGGACCGCGTTCGGCTGGAACGGCGAGGAGCCCGTCAGCCGCATCGCCGCACCTGGCACACTCGGCGGTATCCTGACCATCGAGACGATCGGCGGCGGTGACGCCCACACCAACAAGCGGCGCAAGGCCTTGGAGCTCCGGAAGATCGATCTTCTGATCCAACAGGAGACCTCTACGCCGATCGACACCTCGCGCGCGCCGCTGCTCCGCGCCCGGCTGTTGCGGCTCCACGGCGACGATCATGTGCTGCTGCTGACGCTGCATCACGCCATTGTCGATGGCTGGTCGATCGGCGTGCTGTTCGAGGAATTGTCGAGCCGCTATGCGGCGCTGGCCGGATATCCGTCGGCGCCGCTGCCGAAGCTGCCCCCGGCCTTTTCGGACGTCGCACGCTGGCAGCGCTGGTGGTGCGGCACGGACGCCGCCCGCCGGCAAGCGGCGGACTGGACGGAGAATTTGCGCGGCGCGGCCCCTGTCTTCGATGGCGAATCAAGCCCGGGCGCATCCACCGCGCATCATCCGGTCAGCCTCGAGCGTGAGCTGATCAGCCGGCTCACGACGTTCGCCGGCCGGCACAATTGCACGCTGTTCATGTGCCTGCTCACCGGTCTGAAGGCCCTGCTGCTGGCCCGGACAGGCCGTACCGACATCGCGGTCGCCACCGCCATGGCCAATCGCACCCAGCCGGACACCGACCGAATCATCGGCCCGTTCGAGAACACGGTGATCGTCCGCACCCAAATCACGCCGGAGCTGTCGTTCGCGCAAGCCCTGGCGCGGGTACGCCAGAGCGTGCTCGACGCGCATGCGCGGCAAGAGCTGCCCTTCAACATCCTGGCCGACCATCTGGAGCGGGAGGGGATCAATCCGGCCTCGCTGCTCCAGGTCTATTTCACCCTGCAAAATCCGCTGCGCCAGCCGCTCGATCTGCCGGACCTCACGACAGGATCGATCGGCAACATCGCACGCGAAGGCCAGCCGGTGCTCCCGATCGACCAGACCTGGCTGTCGCTGATGCTCAAGGAGCGCCCGACCGGCATCACCGGCTCATGCAATTACAAGCACGAGCTGCTCGACGGCCGCACGGTCGGCGCGTGGATGGAGGATCTCGTTGCGTTGCTGGGGGCCGCCGTTGCCCAGCCCAACACGCCGCTCGACGGATTACTCGGGCGCAACGCGGCTTGAGCGGATGACGTCACGGACGAATACGGGTTCACTCGCCAAAGCTGTGAATGACCAAGTTGCATCTTGATTATTTGGCGCCATCGCGCAAGATTATTCCGGCGTTTTGATTTGGACGATTATTTTCAACCGGGGGAGTGTTATGGGTTTCATCAAATTTACCAAGGGTACCTCGTTGAGCGACAAGGACCGCAAGGCCCTCCAGAAGCTGCTCGGTGCCGAGAAGAAGAAGCTCCAGTCCGCGCTGAAGGACGTCGACGCCAGCCTTTCGGTGCTTGGCGGGTCGAAGAAAGCCAAGAAGAAGAAGAAGTAAGATTCGTCGGCCGGGACGCCGAACGAATCTTCAGGCTTCATTTTTCGGGGATGGGCCGCTCGCGTGTCGAGTTGGGGTCTCGCACAAGCTTGCGCCTGTAAACCGGCCTGCAAATCGACAAGAATTCGCCCGGGTGGACCGCTAGAAACGGTCCGCTTGATTGATTCTTGCTCAGTTGTTTCTTCCGTCGGGACCGGGGGGCTGCCCTCTGCCTGACGCAAAAGGCCCAATTGATGGCGGACGACAGAATTGAACTCTTTGTCGGACTGATCGAGTCCATCGACGCGCCGGGCGCGGTCGAGGCGTGCCGACGGCTGCTCTCGGTCGACGAACGCGTCCGGGCCGATCGCTTCATGTTCGAGCGGCACCGACGGCAATATATTTTCGCGCATGCGATGCTGCGCCTGGCGCTGTCGCAGATCGCCTCCAACGTCGCGCCGTCCGACTGGTCCTTTACAGCCGGCCGCTATGGGCGGCCGTTTGTCGCAGCGCCCGCGACCTCGAGCGCGCTGCATTTCAGCCTGTCTCATGCCGACGGCTGCGTCGCCTGCGTCGTGTCGAAGCATGAGTCCGTCGGCGTCGACGTCGAAACCGTGTCGCGGCGGGTGGCGCCGCTGTCCACCGCGCTTCGCTTCTTTGCGCCGGAGGAGGTCGAAACGCTGCGCGGACTGCCGGAGCCCGCGGCGACCGAGCGCTTCTTCGACTATTGGACGCTCAAGGAAGCCTATCTGAAGGCCAGGGGCTTTGGGCTCAATTTGCCGCTCGACGCCTTCGCGATGCAGGTCTCGCGCGAGGCCATCGAGATCAGCTTCAAGCCCGATATCGCCGACGATCCGGACGGCTGGCGCTTCTCGCTGTGCTCGCCCTCGCCCTCGCATCGCCTCGCGATTGCCGACGGCTCCCGTGCGGACGGTGGCCTTCCCATCAGCCGCAATGCCTGGCCGCTCCAGGAAGCGGCTGAATGACGCCGCCGCGGCTGCGCGTCTTTCCCGCGATTTCGCGCAACCGCGATCCCCAGAAATATGTCGGCGAGCTGATGCGGGTGGCTGAGTTCGCCGACCGCAACGGCTTCGAAGGCATTTTGCTGTTCGAAGGCAACGACGTGTTCGTCGAGCCCTGGGCCATGGCCCAGCACATCATGGGTGCGACGACGCAATCTTCGCCGCTGATCGCCGTCAATCCGGTCTACATGCACCCGTTCACTGCGGCGAAATTCGTCTCGTCCCTGGCGCAGCTTCACGGCCGCAAGATCTATCTCAACATGATCACGGGGACGGCGGTCAGCGACTTGCAGGGGCTCGGCGACGACCAGTCGCATGCCGACCGCTATATCAGGCTCGGCGAATTCGTGGGGCTGATGCGGCAGTTGCTGTCGAGCCCGCGGCCGGTGAATTTCGAGGGCCGATTCTACCGTGCGCACCATCTGCAGCTTCGCCCGCGCCTGCCGGCGGAGCTGATGCCCGAATTCCTGATCGCGGGGCAATCCGAGGCGGCCCAGCGCGTGGCGAATGAGACCGGCTGCATCAAGATGCAGATGCTGCCGCAGGATCTCGATCGCGGCCTTAACGCGCCCGGCATGAATTTCGGCATTTTCGCGCGCGAGGGGCGCGAGGAGGCGCGGCAGGCTGCAAAGATGCGTTTCCGCGACAACCCTGACGATCGCGAGCTTCTCGTGCTCACCATGGAGAACACCGATTCCGTGTGGAAGCGGCACCTCTATGCCGGCCAGAGCGGCGAGCTTGGGGACAATGGCTATTGGCTACTGCCGTTCCTGACCTTCCAGGCCGACTGTCCCTATCTCGTCGGCAGCTACCAGGAGATCGGCGCGAAGCTGAAGGACTTTGCGGCCAAGGGCCTGACCACTGTCATGCTCGACATGGTCGCCGACGAGACCGAGATGCAGCACGTCTGCAAGGCGCTCGCGGCGAGCGGGATGTTTTGAGGGTGCCTCCTCTCCTTCTCCCCGTTCTTACGGGGAGAGGCGAAGATATCACCGCGCCTCTTCAAATCCCGCCAGCACCGAGGTCAGGTTCGCGCCCAGAATATCCGAGAGATAGCCGCCCTCCTGCACGAACACGGTCGGCAGGCCCATCCTCGCGATGGCCTGGCCGATGCGGCGGAAGCCGGGCGTGGTGACGGCCAATCCCTTGAGCGGATCGTGCTCGGAGGCATCGAGGCCGAGCGCGATCACGAGCGCGCCCGGCGCAAAGGACTCTATCGCCTTGCGCGCGACGTCCATCGCCTGGATGTAGCCGTCATCGCCGGTGCCGATCGCCAGCGGGATGTTGAGATTGGTGCCGAGGCCGGGTCCCTCGCCGCGCTCGTGGGCATAGCCCCACACATAGGGATAATAGGCGACGGGATCGGCGTGGATCGAGACCGTATAGACGTCGGGCCGGGCGTAGAAGATGCCTTGGGTGCCGTTGCCGTGATGGACGTCGACGTCGAGGATCACGACGCGCTCGTGCTTCTGCCGCAGATGCGCGGCGGCGATCGCGCTGTTGTTGAGAAAGCAGAAGCCGCCGGCCATGTCGCGATAGGCGTGATGACCGGGCGGACGGCAGAGCGCATAGGTCGCATCCTCACCGTCCATCACCATCTGCGCGGCGGTGACCGCAACGTCGGTTGCGGCACAGGCCGCCGCCCAAGTGCCCGGACCGATCGGCGCCGCGGTGTCGGCGGTGTGCCAGCCGAGCTTGCCGACGATGTGGGTCGGATAGGTCGCAGCATGCCGCACCGGATGGATGTTGCCGATCATCTCCGGGCCGGAATCGCCGAGCGCGGTCCAGGCGTCCCAGGCTTCGCTCAGGAACGACAGATATTCCGGACTGTGAATGCGCGCGCGGGGCCCCTGCCCGAATGTCGTCGGCTCGACCAGCTGGTGCTTGCCGTCCTTCAGTCCCTTGAGCAGGCGGTCGGCGCGCTCCGGCTGCTCGGTGGTGCGTTTGACGACACCGCGGACCAGGAAGAATTGCGGATCGTGACTGCGGTGCAGTTCGGTATGGACGGCTTTCACTCAAACACTC
The DNA here is from genome assembly GCF_036247965.1 of Bradyrhizobium sp. TM233. NCBI lineage: Bacteria > Pseudomonadati > Pseudomonadota > Alphaproteobacteria > Hyphomicrobiales > Nitrobacteraceae > Bradyrhizobium > Bradyrhizobium sp. TM233. The sequence goes on from NZ_BTIG01000009.1 coordinate 166,833, forward strand.
CGTGCTTGCTTTGAAGATGCCACAGCTGTCTTGATCGCTGCGGCCGCCAGATGCAAGCAAGAAGAATGCCGCGCCAGTCGCGGGAGGCTTGATCGTCGCAACGAGCGAGGTGCACTCCCTCTCCCGCTTGCGGGAGAGGGTTGGGGAGAGGGTGTTTCCGCAATGGGACAATCCCCAAGAGGAGAAAGCCCTCACCCGGCGCTTCGCGCCGACCTCTCCCGCAAGCGGGAGAGGTGAACCACCCGCGGCAACCCGTCACCCTAAAGCCATCGGGCTCAGCAGCGCCCGCGCTGGAGGCAGTGCTCGCGGCCCGGCTGATCGGTGCGGAAGGACTCGATGAAGCCGCCCTGACGCTGGGTGACGAAGACGGTCTTGCCGTCGCTGCCGCCGAAGGCGAGATTGGTCGGCTCCTTGGCCTTCAGCGCGATCTCCCGCTCGACCGCGCCGTTCGGCTTCATCAGCGCGATCGTGCCCTTGAGGATGCGCGCGACGTAGAGGCGGCCGGCAACGTCGGTGCGCAGCCCGTCGACGGTGTCGGGCTGAAACGCCTTGACGAGTTTTGCAGCCGTCAGCTCGTTGCCGTTGATCGCATAGGACCAGATCTGGCCGCTGCTGGATTCGCCGACATAGAGCGTCTTGCCGTCGGGGCTGAGATCGATGCCGTTGGTGGTGCCCATCGCGCGCGGCGCCGACATGATCTGTCCCTGCACCGTGCCGTCGGCGGCTTTCGCGATCCGCCAGATATGGCCTTCCCGGCCCTTCCAGTTCGGATCGCTCGCATAGATCGTGCCCTCGCGGGCGATCGTGATGTCGTTGGGCTGGTTCATCTCGTCGGAGTGAAACCAGAGGGACGGCTCGGTCGTCCCCTTCGCAATCGCGAAGATGTTGTGCTTCTTGTAGTCGGCGATGAACATGGTGCCGCTGCGGTCGAAGCGGATGGCGTTGCCGACACTGCCATCGGGCAGCGCCGTGAACGGCTCCGACGCCGTCCCGCCGGCGGGCAGCCGGCCGATGGTGCCGGGCTTGCCGAGATTGACCACGAACAAATTGCCGTCGAGGTCAGCCGCGGGGCCTTCGATGCCGAAGGTATATTCGCCGGGAGGCGTCACCTGCGCGCTCTCGAACAGCTTCGTTTCCGCATGTGCGGACGCAGTCGCGATGACGATGAGGACGCTACTGCACAGGCACCAGAAATTCCTGCCGGATGTAATAGCCATCGCCGTCGGTGCACTCGCCATTCAGATAGGGATCGGCCGGCCGGAAGAATCGGCTGAAGCCGGGTTTGTCTACAGCGCTCCTTTGTGTCACGACAACGACCTTCGCAGCCGGTATTTCGCCGCATTCCTTGCTGGTTTTGCCAAAGAACTTGCGCTGCGGCGGACCCGGCTTGATCCGCATCCGCGTGCCCGGGACCATTGTCGCGACGAGCAGATCCGCCGTGTCCAGCAGGCGTTTGTAGCCGGGCTCGGTCTTCGACAGGCTCTCGCCGCCCGGCGGCATCAGCTTCTCCGCGCCGAGACCGCGCAGCCGCGTGCGCAGCTTGCCGGCGTCGGGATCGCCGGGATAGATCCAGCCGTCCTGCGAAAGCATGAAGCGGAGCACCGCCACGTCCTTCTCCGTCTCCGATTGGCCGCCCTTCAAACCGAAATCGGAATGGCAGCCGGCGCAATGCGTCTCGACAAGGCCCTTGCGCAGCGTGGTCAGCCGGGCGCTGTTGTGCGCGTCCCTGGCGACGAAGGCCGCGAGCTGGTCGATCATCGCCTGGCTGCGCATGTCGCACGGCAGCGGTGGCGGCGAATCACCCGCGGCACGGTCGATGCGGATCACGGTCTGGTTCTTGTCCTCGACCAGCCAGATCGCGCCATCTTCCGCGACCGTCATGCCGACCGGTGCCCCTTGCGGCCGCGCGCCGTTGACGCGGTGCCAGCCTGCGATCAGTTCGTCGAACGGCGCGGCGGCGACCTCGCCGGCGTCGGTCTGAAAGCTGCGCACCGGATCGGCCGCGCAGCTGACGCGGTAACGCACCGGCGCGGGGGAAGGCTTGGGGAAGCCGCGATCGTCGACGTCGTAGACGAGGACGCGGCTTCCGGTCGGACGATAACCGTGGAGGCCGACCAGCAGCCTGCCCTCCAGCTCCGGAAATCTGCTGCCGTGATAATAGAGCATCGCGAGCGGCGCGCCGTGCGGCGGCATCAGCGAGAGCGGCGGCTTGTAGAGGGCGTTGGCCGTGCAGAGGGACTTGTAGATCCCGCCTTGCAGCACGTTCCTGAATTCCGAGCTCGGTGTCGACAAATCGTAGCAATAGGGCCAGCCATAATGCCTGCCCTGCTCGATCGCGTTGATCTCCTCGTTCGGTTTGAAAATATCCGGCAAGTCGCGCCCGTTCTCGCCCTGCAGGAAGGCGTAGCCGGCATCGGGAAAATTCGGATGCAGCGCCAGCGCCATCGAGTTGCGCAAGCCCCGCGCATAGACGGTGTGCGGCGGATCGGCATCGCCAGGCTTCAGCGCCGGGAAGACGCCATCCGCAGGCGGCGTGAACAGCCAGATCGCGGCCATCGCGGAAGCGCCCTCGGCCGCCGCGCAAAGCTTTGTGATCGGCGCCGGCGTGATGCAGTCGTCGCTGTGCGAGCCGACATTGACGAATAGCCGCCCTTTCCTGTCGAAGACGAATTGCTTGAGCGGATGCGCGCTCTCCTCGAGCCGTGTGCCGTCGGGCAGCGTGATCCGGCGGCCCGGCATATGACGGATGATGGTCTCGACCGTGCCGCCTGGATTGTCGGCGAGCGGATCGAACCGGAAGACGGTCTCGGCGGTCGAGGCGTAGAGCTTCCTGTCCGGACCGATCGCCAGACCGAACGGATATTCGATTCCCGCCAGAAGCTCCCTGAACCGCCCGCCCTGGGCCGCGCGCGGATCGAGCAGCAGCAGCCGTCCGTCGGTGTGGCCCCAGCCACCCATGTCGGCGACCACGAACAGCTCGCGGCCCGGCACCTGCACGATCGCACGCGGAAACTTGAGGCGATCCTCTTCGCTGGCGACGAGCCCGGCGCAAAATCCGGCCTTCATGTCGATCTGGATCCTGGGAAAAGCGAGATCGCCATTGCCGCAGGTTTCCGCGCCGACCGCATAGCCGCTGCGGCGAAGCGGCTCCGATGACGCCGCCGAGGCGATCCCAAGCAGGGCCGCCAACACCCCCGCACACGCGCCCAGGCTTCGGCGTTCACGCCTGGATGTGAAGTAGCTCACGGCGTCTCCCCCGACTTCCCGCGAAAAAGGTGTTCCACGCCGTCCGAACGCCGTCCAGTCGAACATCACTCGCCTGTGATTAAACCTGTAACGACCTTTGAGCCGACCAATATCCGTAGATTCCCTTACCGGGCTCGACCCGAATGTTTCGCGAAGGCTTCGGGTGGTATCGATTTGCCATCCAAGTTGCTCCGCCAGGAGGCGCATATGGTCCAGGTCTATTTTCACTGCTCCAACACCGAGGGCACGCTGATCGACCGCTACGGCACCGCCGTCTCCAATCTCACGGAGGCGCGCGATCGTGCTTCCCAGATCATGAATTCGATGATCCAGACGCCCGGCGCTGAAGACTGGCGCGATTGGGTGATCCACGTCAGCGGCTCCGACGGCGAGGATCTGTTCGACCTTCCCTTCACCGCCATGCTCGGCAAGCCGCATTGAGGTGATGTCATGTTGCTCGCTTCACTGAGCCTCCTCCGCCAGCCCATGAACTTCGTCGCCGCCAAATGGCAGACGCTGGTCAGGGTCGCCGGCGACCCCTACCGCCCCGAGTTGCACTACATGCGCGGGCCGGGTCCCAAATGGCGTGCCAAGTACCAAGCCAGCCGGCTGAACCGCTCGCTCTGAGCGCACCGCTTTCCTGCTAACACTCTCTCGATCGTCATGCCCGGGCTCGTCCCGGGCATCCACGTTTTTGGCCGCCACCTCACTTCCCGGCAAACCTCGCCTTGCGTTTCTCCACAAAGGCATTGCGCCCCTCGATCGCGTCCGCGGTCTTGCGGACCACGGCCTGGAGCTCGATCTCGCGGCGGAACTGCGCCTCGTAAGTGGCGTGCTCGCTCTCCTCGACCAGCAGGCGCGTTGCCACCAAAGCGCGCGTCGGGCCCTCCGCCAGCCGCCTCGCCAGGGCAAGCGCCTCGTCCATCAGCTTCGTATCGTCGACGACCTGCCGCACCAGGCCGATCTCCTCCGCGCGTTCGGCCGTCAGCGGCTCGTTCAGCAGCATCAGCTCGAGCGCACGCTGCCGGCCGATCAGCCGTGGCAGCAGCCAGGTCGAGCCGAGATCCGGCACCAGCGCAATGCGGCTGAACACCTGGATGAAGCTCGCCGACCGCGCTGCCACGATCATGTCGCCGGCCATCGCCAGGCTGAAGCCGCCGCCGGCCGCGACGCCGTTGACGGCGACCACGACGGGCACGCGGCATTCGCGCAGCGCCTTGAAGGCGGGCCAGTAGAGGCGCATGACGCCGGCAGCGATATCCTCACCCAGCGCTTCCGACGCCTTCAAATTCTGTCCTGAGCAAAAACCGCGCCCCGCGCCAGTGAGGATCAGGGCTCGAATACCCTCGTCCTGGGTCATCTCGCCGATGGCGGCGGCGAGCGCGCCGAGCAGGTCCGGCGTCATCGCGTTCAGGCTTGCCGGCTCGTCCAGCGTCAGGATTCCGACCGCGCCATCCCGCACCTGTTTCACACCAGCCATGTCGCGTCTCCCTTTGGATTTTCTCGTTGGCGGCAATGTGCCATCCTTCGCACGTCCCGCCAATGCCGAGCTGCCGCGCCAGCACAGCCGGCGCCAAAACAACAGAGATCAAGACGACGTCATGCCTCATCAGTTCAGCCTCAACCAAACCGTCCGCAAACCCGCCGTCACATCCAAGGGCGGCATCGTCGCCTCGCAGTCGCGGCGGGCGGCCGAAGTGGGCGCGCAGGTGCTGGCGGCGGGCGGCGACTGCGTGGATGCGATCGTGGCGACGACCATGGCGCTGAATGTGCTGGAGCCCTGGAATAGCGGCATCGGCGGCGGCGGTGCGATGGTCCTCTACCGCGCCAAGGAAAATCGCTTTGAGGTGATCGACTACGGCATGTCTGCGCCGCAGAGCCTGCGCACTGCCGACTATCCGCTCAGTGGCGAAGGCGCCGCTTCCGATCTCTTCCCCTGGCCGCGGGTGAAGGACGATCGCAACATCCACGGCCCCGGTTCGATCGCCGTGCCCGGCGTCGTCGCCGGGATGGAAGAGGCGCATCGCCGCTACGCCAAGATGCCGTGGAAGGATCTGGTCGCGCCGGCAGCCAGGCTCGCCGGCGAAGGCCTGCTGGTCGATTGGTGGACCACGGTGACGATCTCGGGCTCCGCCGCCGATCTCAGACGCTATCCCGCCAGCGCGGCCGCGTTCCTGAAGGATGGGCTGCCACCGAGCGCGCCATGGGGCATCAAGGCCAAGACGCGACTGCCGCAGGACACGCTGAAGGCGACGTTGTCGCATCTCGCCGAGGCCGGACCGCGCGATTTCTACCAGGGCGATCTCGCCAGAAGCATCGCCTCCGACATCAAGGCCGATGGCGGTTCGCTGTCGGTCGAGGACCTCGCCGCCTTCCGCGCGCATCTGCGCGAGCCGCTGGCGATCCCGTATCGCGGCGGCAAGGTGTATGCGACGCCTGAGCTCACGGCCGGGCCCACCATGGCGCACGCGCTGCGCCTGTTGCAGCAGAGCCTGACGCCGGGAAGCGCGCCGGACGCGGCCGCCTACGTCGAATATGCACTCGCTCTGCAGGCGGCCTTCCGCGAGCGGCTCAAGGACATGGGCGATGCCGACGGCAAACGCTCGCTCGGTGCCGAATATCTGGCGCCCGCCTGCACCACGCATTTCTCCGTGGTCGACCGACACGGCAACATCGCCGCGGTGACGCAGACGCTGCTCTCGTCCTTTGGCTCGAGATATGTGACGCCGCACACCGGCATCGCCATGAACAACGGCATCATGTGGTTCGATCCGACGCCGGGGACCACCAATTCGCTCGCGCCCGGCAAGCGCTGCCTCTGCAACTATACGCCCGTGATCGCCGAGACCCAGGACGGCAAGCGGCTCGCGGTCGGCGCCTCCGGCGGCCGCCGCATCCTGCCGTCGGTGATGCAGCTCGTCTCCTTCGCGATGGATTTCGGCATGGACCTCGATGCCGCCATCCACCAGCCGCGCATCGATGCCAGCGAGGGCGCGGTGGTGATCGGCGATGCTCGTTTGCCGGAGGACGTGCGCAAAACGCTGGCCGCGCGCTTCGACTATGAAGAGACCCGCGTGCAGACCTTGCCGCAAAAATTCGCCTGCCCGAGCGTGGTGATGCGCGAGGGCGACACGAATTCCGGCGCGGTCGAGATCTTCCAGCCCTGGGCTGACGCCGTGGCCGAAGGCTGAGTGCAAGGATCGATTGGAGATTATTCCATCGCGCGTTGAACTCTCGCACGATGACGTATCTGCGCGAGCGTCATGACGCCTCCACATTCGCAGGGAACTTACCCACCCACCGTTCGTTCATTGAACGGACAAGTGCGCTCGCCCCAGTGGAGGACATGATGAAGAAACTTGCGCTCGCCGCGTCGCTGATCCTTGCAGCCGGCCTCACATTCACCAGTCCTGCCCTGGCCAAGGGCGGGCATGGAGGCGGACATGGGCATGGTCATGGTCATGGCCATTCGATGGGCCATCATCACCATGGCTCACCGCCCGGATGGTCGCGCGGACGCAAGGTCGGCTGGCGCGGTCACGGGTGCCCGCCCGGTCTGTGGAAACAAGGCCGCTGCTGAAGTCGGATATCTGCCAATGATGCAAGGCGTCGCTCCTGACCGGGCGGCGCTTTCTTCACATGCCGAGCCGGTCCCGTATGCGGCCCGCGATCACGGCGGTCGTCACACCCACCGGCCAGAACGCGTGCATCGGGATCGGCTTGATGCCCGTGATGGGCATGTCGATCTCGGCCTTGGCGCCGCCGATCAGGCGGCGGGCAAGCTGCGCGCCCATTGCAGTCGCGAGCGCGACGCCGCGGCCATTGCAGCCGAGCGAGATCAGGATGCCTTCGGCAGGCTCATGCACATGGGGATAGTGATCCCCGGTGATGGCGAGACGGCTATTCCAACCATGCGTCCAGGCAACACCCCTGAGCTGCGGCCATAGCCGCTCGGCATACCGCATGAGATAGGCGACGTCGTGCGGCGACTTGATCCAGCGCATCGGGCCGCGGCCGCCCATCAAGAGGCGGTTGTGCTGATCGATGCGGTAATAGACGGTGATGTGGCCGCTCTCGTAGAGCACGGGACGCGTCGGCATGATCGAGCGGGCCACGGCATCGGAAAGCGGTGCCGTGGCCGCGATCGAGGAGAACACCGGCACGATGGTGCGGCGGAGCGCCGGCCAGAGATCGTCCGTGAACCCGTTGGTGGCGAGCAGAACCTTGTCGGCATGAACCACTGCCCGCGGCGTCTCGATGCGCCAGCCTCTGCCGTCGCGGCGCAGTGACAGCGCCGGCGTCTCGCCATGCACCTTCGCGCCCGCCGAGATCGCCGCACGCGCGAGACCGCGGGCGTAGCTGAGGGGATGCAGATCGCCGCCGCGCGCATCCAGCATGGCGCCGATGTAGCGGTCGGTGCCGGTCATCTCGCGCAACTGCTCGCGGTTCAGATACGTCACCGGCATGTCGCGGCGGATGCATTGCTTCGCCGTTGTCTCGATCGCCACCGCGCTGGCCTCGTTGTAGGCCGCGCGCAGCGTGCCGTTCTGCCGCGCCTCGCAGGGGATCTGGTAACGGCGGATCAGATCATGCGTGAAGTTCGTGGTGCCGTAGGCGAACGCGATCATGCGGCGGCCGAGGTCCGCGCCGAAATCGGCCTCGATCTGATCGGGATCGTGCTTCAAGCCGGGATTGGTGTGGCCGCCATTGTTGCCGGACGCGCCCCAGCCCGGCTCCTGGGCCTCCAGCACCAGCGCCTCGACACCCTGCTCCGCCAGATGCAACGCGGTGGACAGGCCGGTGTATCCACCGCCAATGATCGCGACCGAAGCATTCTTGTCCGTATCGAGCGGCGGCGTGGCGACCGGTGCGACAGCGGTGTCGGAATAGAGCGAGGGCGGCAGAGGCAGGCGCGCAGACATGGCAAAGACCGGTCAGAGCGGATGCAGCACACGCCGCAAGAAGTCCTGCGTGCGCGGATGCTGGGGTTGGTTGAGCAGCGCCTTGGCCGGCCCCTGCTCGACGATGACACCGCCGTCGATGAACAGCACGCGGTCGGCGACGTCGCGGGCAAAGCCCATCTCGTGGGTGACGACGACCATGGTCATGCCGTCGTCGGCGAGCTTACGCATGACGCCGAGGACATCGCCGACCAGTTCAGGATCGAGCGCCGAGGTCGGCTCGTCGAACAGGATCGCCTTGGGCTGCATGGCAAGCGCCCGCGCGATCGCGACGCGCTGCTGCTGCCCGCCGGAGAGTTGCGGCGGATGCGCATCGGCCTTCTCGGCAAGCCCGACCTGGGCGAGCAGCGCGCGGCCGCGCTCGAGCGCCTGCGCGCGCGATTCCTTCTTCACATAGAGCGGCCCTTCGATGACGTTCTCGAGCGCGGTCCGGTGCGGAAACAAATTGAAGCGCTGGAACACCATCGAGACCCGGGTGCGGATGTTCACGATCGACGGCGCGTCGCGATCGACCCTCAGGCCCTCGACGCTGATCTCGCCGCGGTCGTAGCTCTCCAGCCCGTTGATGCAGCGCAGGATGGTGGACTTGCCGGAGCCGGAGGGACCGACGATGCAGACCACCTCGCCCTTCTCGACAGTCGCCGTGATGCCCTTGAGCACCTCGTTCTCGCCAAAGCTCTTGTGAACGTCCTTCAGCTCGATCATCGCTTGCCGGCCCGCTTCTCGAAGTGACGGACCAGCAGGATCAGCGGAATGCTCATGGTGAGATACATCAGCGCCACCAGCGTGAACACGCTGGTGTTCTTGAAGGTCGAGGACGCGATCAGCTTGCCCTGAAGTGCGAGCTCGGCGACCGTGATGGTCGAGGCCTGCGAGGAATCCTTCAGCATCATGATCATGACGTTGCCGTAGGGCGGCAGCACGATGCGCACGGCTTGCGGCAGAATCACGCGGCGCATCGTCAGCCACCAGCCCATGCCGATGGACTGCGCCGCCTCGATCTGCCCCTTGTCGATCGCCTCGATGCCGGCGCGAAAATTCTCGGCCTGATAGGCCGAATAGGCGATGCCGAGCCCGAGGATCGCGGCCTGCAAGGCGGACAGCGTGACGCCGAGATCGGGCATCACGAAGTAGAGGTAGAACAACAGCACGATGATCGGGATGCCGCGGATCACGTTGATCAAGCTGGCGCTGATCATCGACAGCGCCTTGATGCCGGAGACCCGCATCATCGCCCAGATCAGGCCGAGCACCGTCGAGAGCAGCAGCGAGCCGATGGTGACGACGATCGTCAGCACGACGCCGCTCATCAGGATCGGGAAGAACTCGGCGGCGTCGTGCCAGAAACCTTTCATCGGGCAGCCTAGTCTCTACCGATCAGCCCTGAGCCTTGAGGCCCCATTTATCGAGGATCTTGTCGATGGTGCCGTTGGCCTTGAGCTTCGCCAGCGACGCGTTGATCTTGCCGAGCAGCGCGGCCTCGCCCTTGCGCACGCCGATGCCGACCGAGCCGACGGTGACGGGCTTGTAGCCGTCGACCAGGCGCACCTCGGGGAAGCCGCCCTGCTTCAGGTTGTAAGCGAGGATCGGATAATCGGCGTAGCCGGCCTTGAGGCGGCCGGTGTTCACGTCGCGCAGGATGTCCGGAATGGTGTCATAGGCTTTCACGTCCGCGAACAGGCCGGACTTCTTCAGCGCGTCGACGAAGGCGGTGCCGACCTGGGCGCCGACCGTCTCGCCCTTCAGATCGTCCTGCGTGGCATAGGCCTTGGTGTCGCTCTTCGGCACCACGAGGCCTTCGCCGTAGGTGTAGATCGGATCGGAGAAGTCGACGACCTCCTTGCGCGGCGCGGTGATGAACATCGCGGCGGCAATGATGTCGATCTTGCTCGAGGTCAGCGACGGGATCAGCGCCGAGAACTGCATCGGCTCGATCTGCACGTTGAAGCCGGCATCCTTGCCCACTTCAGTGACGAGATCGACCATGATGCCCTGGATGGTGTTGGTCTTGGTGTCGAGGAAGGTGAAGGGAATGCCTGTCGGGGTCGAGCCGACCTTCAGCACCTGCTGCGCCGAAGCGGGCGTCACGGCCGCCAGTGCGAGCGCCGCGATCGCGGTCAGACCAAAACGCTTCATCGCATCCTCCTTTGGGTCTGGCCGATGGCGGCGCTCGCGGGTGTTGCGAGCCGAGCCGTTTCGGCCTATTTTCACCAATATGAAAATTTGGTCACACTTTCGCGGATGATGCAAGTGGTTTTCATGCACATGAAGGAAGCGGTTTGACGTGAGCGGTGGCAAAAGAATGCGCAAACCGGCGGCAACCAAGCCGGCGAAGCGGGCGAAGGCAAAGCCCGTCACCAAGCCGGCGGAGCCCGCAATGGATGTGGCGGTCGGCCGCCGCATCCGGGATCTCCGGCGCGTCAGGCAGTTCTCGCTGGAAACGGTCGCAGCGCGCACCGAGCTGTCGATCGGCTTCCTCAGCCAGATCGAGCGCGGCCTGTCGTCACCATCGCTGCGCGTGCTGGCCACGCTCGCCGACGTGCTCGGCGTCGGCATCGCCGCACTGTTCGGCGCAAGCCCAAGCGCCGACGGCACCTCCGATCAGGTGGTGACGCGCGCCCTGCAGCGGCCGGAGCTGAAGCTCTGGCGCACCGGCGTGTCGAAGCAACTGCTGAGCCCGGCCAGCGCCGACAACAAGCTCAATCTGTTCCTGGTGCATCTGGAGCCCGGCGGCTCCACCGGCGACGAGCTCTACACCCATGACGGCGAAGAGGCCGGCCTCGTGCTCGAAGGCGAGATGATGCTGACGGTGGACAGTGAGACATGGTCGCTGAAAACCGGCGACAGCTTTCGCTTTGCGAGCCGTCGGCCGCACCGGTTTTCCAATCCGGCGCAGGATGCGAAGGCTGTGGTGCTGTGGGTGAACTGCGTGACGGGGGCGGGATAAGCCTCCTTCCCCGCCTGCGCCAGCACGATCTCAATCCCGTCATCCTGAGGTGCGAGGCTTGCGATGCGATCGCATCGCAAGGGGAGCCTCGAAGGATGCAGGGCCCCGATGCAGCCGGCCGTCGCCCTTCGAGGGCCGCTGAAGAAGCGGCCACCTCAGGGTGACGGCGATGGATAGAGGGCGCGATGCCTCCACGCCGTCATTGCGAGGAGCCTTTGCGACGAAGCAATCCAGACTGTCTCCGCGGAAAGATTCTGGATTGCTTCGCTACGCTCGCAATGACTGACGGTTAGGGTCTTACCCGAACCGATGATTGTACCGGTCCACCGTCAGCGCACTCACATCGATGTCCGGCTTCTTGCCCGACAGCATATCCGCGAGCACGCGCCCGGAGCCGCAGGACATGGTCCAGCCGAGCGTGCCGTGGCCGGTGTTGAGGTGGAGATTGGCGTATTGCGTCGGGCCGATCACGGGCGGGCCGTCCGGCGTCATCGGACGCAGGCCGCTCCAGAACGTCGCCTTGGCGAGATCGCCGCCGCGCGGGAACAGATCGGTCAGCGAATGATCCAGCGTGGCACGGCGTGCGTCGTAGAGCTTGTCAGAATAGCCGGAGATTTCGGCGGTGCCGCCGACGCGGATGCGATTGCCGAGCCGCGTGATCGCGACCTTGTAGCTCTCGTCCATCACGGTCGATTCCGGCGCGCCCGAGGCGTCCTTGATCGGCACCGTGATCGAATAACCCTTCACCGGATAGACCGGCAGCGAGATGCCGAGCGGCGCGGCGAGCCGCGACGACCAGCTTCCGAGCGCGAGGACGTAAGCGTCGGCCTGCAACATGCCGGCACTGGTCACGACGCCGCTGACCCGCGCGCCGTCGGTGACGATGCGGTCGATGCCGGTGTTGAACAGGAAGCGCACGCCGAGCGCTTCGGCATGCCTGGCCAGTGCCTGCGTGAACATGTGGCAGTCGCCGGTCTCGTCCTGCGGCAGGCGAAGCCCGCCGACGAACTTTTCCTTCACGCCTGATAGCGCCGGCTCGACCGCGATGCAGCCCTCGCGGCTGAGCACCTCGAACGGCACGCCATATTGCTTGAGCACGGCGATGTCCTCAGCCGTGCCGTCGAGCTGGGCCTGGTAGCGGAACAGCTGCAGCGTGCCCTGCGAGCGCTCGTCATACTGGATGCCGATGTCGCGGCGCAGATCGCGCAGGGAATCGCGGCTGTATTCCGCGATCGGGATCATCCGGCTCTTGTTGACCGCGTAACGCGCGCTGGTGCAGTTGCGCAGCATCTTGAGCAGCCAGACCCACATCACGGGATCGAGCTTCGGCCGGACCACAAGCGGGCCGTGCCTCATCAGCAGCCACTTGACCGCCTTCACCGGCACGCCGGGACCGGCCCACGGCGAGGAATAGCCTGGCGAGACTTCGCCGGCATTGGCGAAGGAGGTCTCAAGCGCCGGCTCGGGCTGGCGGTCGACGACCGTCACCTCGTGGCCGGCACGGGCGAGGTAGTAGGCAGAGGTGACGCCGATGACACCGCTGCCGAGGATCAGAACTTTCACGCTTGGTCAAACTCCCGCGGCATCACGCTCGCCGCTGCAAGGAAACAAACTCGCAACGGCGAGAGCAATTATCAGGCCACCCGCTTGATGGCGTCACCGAGGATCGCGACGATATCGTCGATGTGGCTCTTCTCGACGATGAGCGGCGGCGACAGCGCAAAGGAGTCGCCGCTCATGCGGAAGTACAGCCCGCGATTGAAGCAATCGACCATCACATCGTAGCCACGCGCACCGACCGCACCGTCACGCGGCGACAGCTCGACGGCGCCCATCAGCCCGCAATTGCGGATGTCGATGACGTTGGGCAAGCCTTTCAGCGAATGCAGCGCATCGCGCCAATATTCGGCGATCGAGGCACCGCGCGTCAGCAGGCCCTCGTCCTTGTAGATGTCGAGCGTCGCGATACCGGCTGCGCAGGCGGTCGGGTGCGCCGAATAGGTGTAGCCGTGGAACAGCTCCATGACGTTTTCCGGGCCGATCATCATGGCGTCATGCACCTTGCGATGCGCGAACACCGCGCCGCAGGGAATGGTGCCGTTGGTGATGCCCTTGGCCGTCGTCATCATATCAGGCGTGACGCCGAAGAAGTTGGCGGCGAACGGCGTGCCGAGGCGGCCGAAGCCGGTGATGACCTCGTCGAAGATCAGGAGGATGCCGTGCTTGTCGCAGATCTCGCGCAGGCGCTGCAGGTAGCCCTTCGGCGGCGGCAGCACCGCGGTCGAACCCGGCACCGGCTCGACGATGACGGCGGCGATGGTCTCGGCACCGTGCAAGGCCACCAGACGCTCGAGATCGTCAGCGAGCTCGGCACCGTGCTCAGGCTGGTCCTTGGCGAAGGCGTTGCGGGTGAGATCATGGGTGTGGCGGATATGGTCGACGCCCGGCAGCAGCGTCGCGAAGGCGCGGCGGTTGGCGACCATGCCGCCGACCGAGGTGCCGCCGAAGCCGACGCCGTGATAGCCGCGCTCACGGCCGATCAGGCGGGTGCGGCTCGCCTGGCCGTTGGCGCGGTGATAGGCGAGCGCGATCTTCAGCGCGGTGTCGACCGACTCGGAGCCGGAATTGGTGAAGAAGATGCGGTCGAGGCCCTTCGGCGCGATCTCGGCGAGACGCTCGGCGAAGTCGAATGCCAGCGGATGGCCCATCTGGAACGACGGCGCGAAGTCCAAAGTCATCAGCTGGCGCTCGACTGCGGCGGCGATCTGCTTGCGGCCGTGGCCGGCATTGACGCACCACAGGCCGGCGGAGCCGTCGATCACCTTGCGGCCGTCGACGGTGGTGTAGTGCATGCCCTCGGCCGAGGAGAACAGGCGCGGCGCCTTCTTGAACTGCCGGTTGGCCGTGAACGGCATCCAGAACGAGTCGGTCTTGATAGTGTTCGGAATCTGATGAAGGGTCACGGCCGCGCTCCTTTGCTGACCCTCTAGCAGAGCCACGGCTTGGAATGCGCAACAAGTCCTTTTCTGGTGACCTGCAAGCCATTGATTTCACTGGGGCCGCTGGTCCATATTTGCGCGATCCGCAACACCTGCAACAGGACCTGGGCCATGAGCGTCGACATCGGTGGACGGCTGCGATTCATCCGGGCGCGCCACAAGCTGTCGCAGCGCGAGCTGGCCAAGCGTGCCGGGGTCACCAATTCGACGATCTCGCTGATCGAATCCAACCAGATGAACCCCTCGGTCGGTGCCCTCAAGCGCATCCTCGACGGCATCCCGATGGGGCTCGCCGAGTTCTTCGCGCTGGAGCCTGAGTCACGACGCAAGATCTTCTACCGCGCCGAGGAGCTGACCGAGGTCGGCAAGAAGCCGATCTCGTATCGGCAAGTCGGCGACAATCTGTTCGGCCGCAGCCTGCAGATCTTGAAAGAGCGCTACGAGCCCGGCAGCGACACCGGGCGCGTCCACCTCGTCCATGACGGCGAGGAAGGCGGCATCGTGATCTCGGGCAAGCTCGAGGTCACCGTCGAGGACGAACGCCGCATCCTCAACCCGGGCGATGCCTATTATTTCGAGAGCCGCCGCCCGCATCGGTTCCGCTGCGTCGGCGGCAAGCCGTGCGAGGTGATCTCGGCCTGCACGCCGCCGACGTTCTGAGGCGCGGCCAGCCGATCCGCAAATAGCAGGGAACACCGGTATCTTACGGTGCTTGAGCTATCTCAATTTCCACGCGCCAGACCGCTATATATTACGAACCGTAGCCGAGCAGCCTGGCTTAGAGGTGCTGAGGTTATGGCCCCGGACTCCTAGGTACTCCGGGGCCGCTTCGTAACAGAGGCCCGCGCATGAAGATCACTCTTGTCAATGCGGAAGCTGCGCTCGACGAAGTCCTGCGCGACACCGATAAGCTCCACTCGCGCGAGCTGCGCAAGGCCATCGCAAAACACATCGAAGCGCAAAGAGAGCAGATCAAGGCTCTCCGCAGGATGATGAACTGATCGCCGCTGCGGAGCGAGCAGGCCTCGCCCCGCCTGCCGCCTCAACGCTGCGTCAGCAACTCCTCAATCCGGATCGGGAATTTGCGCACGCGCACGCCGGTCGCATGCCAGACGGCGTTCGCGACCGCGCCGGCACTGCCGGTGATGCCGATCTCCCCGACGCCCTTGATGCCGAGCGCATTGACGTGCGGGTCGTGCTCCTCGACCGTGATCACATCGAGCGGCGGCACGTCGGCATTCACGGGGACATGGTACTCGCCGAGATCAGCGTTCATGATTCGGCCGCTGCGCCGGTCAGTGACGGCCTCCTCGTGCAGCGCAAAGGACATGCCCCAGATCATGCCGCCGAACAGCTGGCTTTGCACCATGCGCGGGTTGACGATGCGCCCGGCCGCGAAGGCGCCGACCATGCGGCTGACGCGGACCTGGCCGAGCTCGGGATCGACCTTCACCTCCGCGAACACCGCGCCATGGGCATGCATGGCATATTCCTCCATCGCCGCAGGGTTCGGCGCGCCGGTACCGCGCGCCTCGACCTCGGCAACGCCGGCGCGCGCGAGGATCTCCGTGTAGCTCTCGCCGCGGCTCTCGTCGTCGCGCCGGATCAATCTGCCGGCGCGCGCGATCACGCCGGCATTGCCGGCGCCGAACAGCGGCGAGCGCTCGTCATTGGTGGCGAGATCGGCGAGCTTTGCGATCACGGCCGCGCCGGCGCTGTGGATCGCCGCACCCGCGGTCGCGGTGTGCGCGGAGCCGCCGGCAATACCGGCATCGGGCAGGTCCGATGTCCCCGCCTTGAACGCGACGCGGTCGATATCGAGGCCGACGGCGTCGGCCGCGATCTGGGCCAGTGCCGTCCAGGCGCCCTGCCCCATGTCGTGCGCGCCAATCTCCATGGCGCCTGAGCCATCGCGTCGGATCGCCGCGCGCGCTTCGGCCTGGAACATCAGCGCCGGGAAGGTCGCGGTGCCTATGCCCCAGCCGACCAGCAGGCCGGCATCATCGCGCATCTGCCGCGGCTGCAGCGGACGCTTCGCCCAGCCGAAGCGCGCCGCGCCCTGGTCGTAGCAGGCCCGCAGCGCCTTTGACGAGAACGGCTTGCCGGTGATCGGCTCGACCTCGGCATAGTTCTTCAGGCGGAAGGCGAGCGGATCGATGCCGCAGGCCCAGGCCATCTCGTCGATCGCGCTCTCCAGCGCGATTGATCCCGTCGCCTCGCCCGGCGCCCGCATGAACAGCGGCGTGCCGGTGTTGACGCGCACGGCGTCATGCGAGGTGCGGATCGCAGGTGCCGCATAGAGCGTGTGCGAGGCATCGGCCGCGGGCTCGTAGAAATCGTCGAACGTGCTCGACACGGTCCGCGCCTGGTGATCGAGCGCGGTCAGACGTCCCTCGCCGTCAGCGCCGATGCGCAGGCGCTGGCGCGTCGACGCGCGATGGCCGACCGGGCCGTACATCTGCTCACGGCGCAGCACCAGCTTGACCGGCTTGCCGACCAGCTTGGCCGCCATGATGCCGAGGGTCGGCGGACCGGACATCAGCCCCTTGGAGCCGAAGCCGCCGCCGAGGAACGGGCTGCGGATGTGGATCTTGTCCGGCGCAATGCCGAACAGCTCGGCGATGCGTCCGAGCGACAGCATCAGGCCCTGGGTCGGCATGTCGACTTGCAGATTGTCGCCGTCCCAGGACGCAACGATCGCATGCGGCTCCATGGCGTTGTGATATTGCGGCGGCGTCTCATAAGTCGCGTCGATCTGCTTCGCAGCCGAGGCAAGGCCCGCCTCGACATCGCCGCGGTGATTTTCCGTGGGATTGCCGACGCCGACGACCGGCGGCACGAAGCTCTCGCCGGCATCGAGGCCGATCAGCGCTGGCAGTGTCTCGTAGCGCGGCGCCAGCAACACGGCGCCTTCGGTCGCAGCTTCAAGCGTCTCGGCGATCACGACCGCGATCGGCTGATTGGCGTAACGGATCTCATTACTCTGCAGCACCTCCATCCGGAACACGAACGGATTGGTCTTGATCTCCGGGTCGATCGCAAGCTGCGGCTTGTGGTCGGGTGTCATGACATCGACGACGCCGGGATGGCGTTTTGCGGCGGCGACATCGAGCGAGACCACACGGCCATGCGCGATGCCGGCGACGGCCACCACCGCAAACAGCATGCCGGGCGGATGATTGTCGGCGGCATAGGTCGCCTGCCCCGTGACCTTGAGGACGCCGTCACGGCGGGTCAGCGGCTGGCCGATGCTCGAGCCGTGTCTGAGATGGGCAGGCGC
Source organism: Bradyrhizobium sp. TM233 (assembly GCF_036247965.1). NCBI lineage: Bacteria > Pseudomonadati > Pseudomonadota > Alphaproteobacteria > Hyphomicrobiales > Nitrobacteraceae > Bradyrhizobium > Bradyrhizobium sp. TM233. The sequence goes on from NZ_BTIG01000009.1 coordinate 184,266, forward strand.
GCTGGTGAGATTGAGCTCAGGCATGGATGGCTCCGGACGTCGAGGCAAAGGGAGAGGCCGGCAGGGCGGGCAGGCGCGCGGGCGTCCCGGCGGCAGCGAGGGTCAGCGCGCGCACGACGATGCGGCGCGCGAGCTCGATCTTGAAGGCGTTGTCGCCGGACGGTTTTGCGTCGGTGAGCGCACGCCAGGCGGCTTCCTGGAAGGCGTCGGCCGTGGGCGCGACGCTCTTGAGAACGTCCTCCGCAGCGCGGGCACGCCAGGGCTTTGCGGCGACGCCGCCGAGCGCAAGCCGCGCTTCGGCGATCCTGCCGTTCTCGATCCGCAACGCAGCCGCGGCCGAGACCACCGCGAAGGCGTAGGAGGTGCGCTCGCGAACCTTGAGGTAGCGCGCATGCGAGGCAAATTCGCGCGCCGCCGGCGGCAGGCGCACCGCAACGATGAGGTCGCCGGGCTCGAGCGCGGACTCGCGCTCGGGCGTATCGCCGGGCAGGCGATGCAGCTCGTCGAGCGCGATCTCGCGCCGGCCATCCCGTCCCTCGATCTCGACGACGGCACCGAGCGCGACCAGCGGCACGCAGAAGTCGGAGGGATGCGTGGCGATGCAATTCTCGCTCCAGCCGAGCACCGCGTGGGTGCGGTTCTCGCCGCCGCGGGCGTCGCAGCCGCTGCCGGCCTCGCGCTTGTTGCAGCGGCTGGCAGTGTCGTAAAAATACGCGCAGCGCGTCCGTTGCAGCAGATTGCCGCCGACCGTCGCGGCATTGCGCAACTGCGCGGATGCCCCGGAGAGAAGGGCCTCCGCGACGGCGGGATAAGCCTTTGCGAAGTCCGCATCGTGCGCGAGATCGGCGTTGCTGACGAGCGCACCGATGCGCAAGCCGCCGTCGGCGAGGCGCTCGATGCCGTCGAGCCCATCGAGATGCGTGACGTCGACCAGGCGATCCGGACGGCTGACGCCGCCCTTCATCAGATCGAGCAGATTGGTGCCGGCGGCGAGATAGACGGCGCCCGGCTGGGCAGCGGCGGCAACCGCCTCGGTGACGGTGGCGGGCCTGACATAATCGAACGGTTTCATGCCGAGCGCCTCTGGTTGGATTCGTCCATCTGTCCTTGCGCATCGAGCACGGCGTCGACGATGCCGGCATAGGCGCCGCAGCGGCAGAGATTGCCGCTCATGCATTCGCGGATGCGCTCGGGATCATTGCCGGCCTGCGCTTCCTGCATCATGCCGATCGCGCTCATGATCTGGCCGGGCGTGCAGAAGCCGCATTGGAAGCCGTCATGGGCGATGAAGGCGGCCTGCACCGGGTGCAGCTGGTCGCCGCGCGCAACGCCCTCGATGGTGAGGATGTCGGCGCCGTCATGACTGATCGCGAGCGCGAGGCAGGAGTTGATGCGCTTGCCGTCGACCAGGATGGTGCAGGCGCCGCACTGGCCGCGGTCGCATCCCTTCTTGGTTCCGGTGAGATGGAGGCGCTCACGCAAGAGATCGAGCAGCGTGACGCGCGGATCGTCGAGGACGAAGTCGCGCCGCGCACCGTTCACGGTGAGGCTGATGGAGTGGTTCATACAAGGCTCCGATCAGAAATGGACATGGCTCATCGGCCGGCGCGCCACCGCCGTGGCCGCCGTCGATCCAAATTGACCGGGCAGAAGCCGGCCAACATCCAGGCGAAGATACGGAGGCTCCCTCCGCTTAACAAGGGCCGGTGGAAAAATATTGGAATTGGTCAAAAGCCCATGCGCCACCAACGCGATGCAGCCCGGCAAGGGTTCAACAAGGGTTCAATCTAACCAATTCGTGATCTACATTGCCTGATATGGACGACCACAGCGACCAGACCCGGAAGCCCCGCGCCGATGCCGTGCGCAATCGCGAGCGCGTGCTCGAAGCCGCCAAGGCCGTGTTCAACGCCGGCGGCCCGGAGGCGAGCCTCGAGGCCGTGGCCAAGCGCGCCGGCGTCGGCATCGGCACACTCTATCGGCATTTCCCGACACGCGAGGATCTGTTCGAGGCGGTGTACCGGCGCGAGGTCGAGCAGCTCAGCGAGCTCGCCGAACAGTTGAAGAGCGCCAAGGATCCGGTCGAGGCGCTGCGGCGCTGGCTGCAATCCGCCGTCGAATTCGTCGCCACGAAGAAAGGCATGCTGGCCGCGCTTGCGCTGGCGTATCAGAGCTCATCGGAACTTGCCGCTTTCTCGATGGACCGCCTGACCAAGGCGATCGGCTCGCTGCTTGAGCGTGCGGTCGCGGCCGGCCAGATGCGCGCCGATATCAGCCCGGAGGACCTGCTGCGGGCGTTTTTCGGGATGTGCTACATGCACGATCAGCGGGGCTGGCAATCCTCGGTGCTGCGCCTGCTCGACGTGTTCGTCGACGGGCTGCGGGTGCAATCCGCTGCCAAGACCAGGGCGCGCGTGGCCAAGCCAGCGAAGCCGGCGGTGAAACGGAAGCGATAGCGCGCCCGTATTTCCTTGAGGTCATGCTAGGATCAGCATTGCCGGGATTTCAACGCGGAGCCTGTCATGCGCATTGCCGCCTTGCTGGTCGCTCTCATTATTGCCTTCAACCCCATCTCAGCACGCGCCGACGATGTCGCGACGGCACAGGGCGTGATCCGTGCCCAGGAGCAGGCCTTCGCTCGCAACGATGCCAGCGCGGCCTATTCCCATGCCGCGCCGGCGATCAAGGAGATCTTCCCCGCGCCCGACATGTTCATGTCCATGGTGCAGAACGGCTACGCGCCGGTCTACCGCCACAGGAGCTTCGAGTTCGGCGAGAGCAAGAGCGAAGGCGGCTGGATCGCACAGCGCGTCCACATCATCGACGCCAATGGCGAAGCGTGGGAAGCCCTCTACACGCTGGAGCAGCAGGCGGACGGCAGCTACAAGATCACCGGCTGCTCGCTGCTGAAGGCGGGACAGGCGGCTTAGGTTGCAAAGCCCGGTCCGGTCCTGACCGACTTCATCCGCGAGCGGATCAACAGCGTCAGGACGATGCCGATATTGAACGCGTTCCACGCCACACCGTTCGCGAACGCCGCGGCGTAGGAACCGGTCGCATCGAAGATGATGCCCGACACCCAGCCGCCGAAGGACATGCCGAACACCGAGGCGAAGATCACGATGCCAACGCGCGTTGCGGCTTCGCTCGCCGGCATCGCCTCGCGCACGATGATGGCGTAGCTCGGCACGATACCGCCCTGGAACAGGCCGAACATCGCGGAGATGAGATAGAGCGAGGCGAGGCTGTCGAAGAACAGATAGAACACCAGCGCGAAGCCCTGCGCCAGCGATCCCACCAGCAGCGTGCGGATGCCGCCGATCTTGTCGGCGAGGAAGCCCGAGCCGATCCGGCTGACGATGCCGCAGGCCATCATCAGCGACAGCATCTCGGCGCCGCGCGCCACGCCGTAGCCGAGATCGCCGCAATAGGCGACGATATGCACCTGCGGCATCGCCATTGCGACACAGCAGGAAATGCTGGCGATCGAGAGCAGCACCGTCAGCGTGTTGGTCGACAGCTTGAGATCGACGCGCGGCGGCGGCGCATTGGCGTGGTCGTGGACCTTGTCGTGACCTATCTGCGCGCGAAGGACCAGCACGAGGATCGTCATCAGGCTCACACAGACGATGCCGATGCCGATATGGGTGTGGCGCCAGCCGACCTCCTGCATGCCCCAGTTCACAATCGGGGGCCACATCGTTCCGGCGAAATAATTGCCGCTCGCGACGATGGTCACGGCGAGGCCGCGATAGCGCTCGAACCAGTGCGAAGCCTCCGCCATCAGCGGCGCGAACGTCGCGGACGTTCCGAGACCGATCAGGAAATAGGCCGCCACGAACTGCCAGAGTTCGGTCGACAGCCCCGCGAGCACATTGGCAACGCCGAGGAAGGCGATGCTGATCGCCATTGCCGGCACGATGCCGAACCGGTCGGTGATCTTGCCGGCGATCACGCCGCCGAGCCCGAAGCCGAACATCATGAGGGTGAAGGCCAGCGACACCGCGCCGCGCGTGGCGGAGAATTCGGTCTGCACCGCCGGAAGCATCACCACGATCGCCCACATGCCGACGCCGCCGATCGAACCGATCAGCAGCGCAAGCACAAGCCGTATCCAGGCCCGACGGGAATCAGGGCTGAATGTTACAGGCGTTTGTTCTGAATGATTTGGTGCGTGCACGGGCCGGAACATGGCCCGCGGATCGTCACAGGGTCAAGCATCGTGGCGCGATATTGGGCATGCGCGGTGCACTGCGGTAAGAAGCAGCTTGGCGAACGCGCGATTTGCCATTAGTTTGCAATCCGCGTGAGCAAATTGCCGCGCGAAGAGCATGTCGGCGGAATGTTGCTGCGATTGACACGATCGATGCGGATCAAGGTGGGGCGCTTCATTGCCCTCGCCTATCTGTTCTGCGTGATCGCGCCGGCGGCAAGCCTCGCCTGGGGCAGCGGCCCGGCGCCGTGTCTTGATGAGACCCTGCTGGCCGATCTCGTGTCGGCGCATCAGCGGATGCCGGGCGGTCACATCCACGACGGCACCGCGCACGATCATGCGGGGTCCCACGCGCATCACCAGGTCGCCGCACAGGACGCGCCCGCTTCGCATCATCATGGCGGCAAGGGCACAGCCGGACCGTGCTGCGCGATGATGTGCATCAGCGCGCTGCCGGCCGATCTGCCCAGCTTCGCCAAGCCGGTTCAGCCCGTCTCCGCCTGTGCGCCCGAGATCGTGGCCAGCCTGCACAGCGCGGCGCCGCCCCTGCACTACCGCCCTCCCATCGCCTGATCTGACACGACGATTTCGGGCCGAGCGCGCGTCTGCGCGCGCGGACCTGTGGTCATTCAGATCAGGGATGAATCATGCTGACGCTTTCCGGGGCGATGTCCACCGCCGCATCCGCGGCGCGAGGACGACACTTTCGATTCCATTGGCCGTTGCTCGCCGCACTTGCGCTGGCGCTGGCTGGCTGCATGCCGGCAACGACGCAAGTCGCCGGCGCCGATCCCGCTGATCCCTCGGCGAAGGTCGCGCATGTCGGCTATCGGTCGACCATCGCGCCCTACTCCAGCCTGCGGCCTGCGACGCCGGCGCCATGGCGCGACCGCAACGACACCGTCGCGCCGCAGCCGAAGCAAGACCGGTAGGAGCGCGCCATGACACGCCATCTTGCGCGAGGCCTGCTCGTCCTCACCGCGCTCAGCGTCTCAGGCTGCGCCGCGTTCTCGCCCGACAGCGGCATGACTGATGTCTCGGAGCTGACGAGCCAGACCATCAACAAGGATGTCGCCTTCGTTCGCACGCCCGAGGGAGCGGGCGCGGTCGATGCGCGCGTTCGCCAATTATTGTCGCGGACGCTCGGCGTGGACGCCGCCGTTCAGGTCGCCCTGCTCAACAACAGGGGATTGCAAGCCGCCTATAACGAGCTGGCGCTGGCCGAGACCGATCTGGTCGAGCAGAGCCTGCCGCCCAATCCCGTGTTCTCGATCTCGCGGATCTCGGGCAATGGCGCCAGCGAGATCGAGCGCCAGGTCGTCGGCGACATCCTCGCGCTCGCCACCCTGCCGTTTCGCTCCGACATCGCCCGCGAGCGTTTTCGCCAGGCCCAGTTGCGCGCGGCACTGGCGACGCTGCGGCTCGCCGCCGACGTCCGCGGCACCTACGTGCGCGCCGTCGCCGGCAACGAGATGGTGGCGCTGCTGACGGATGCGAAGGCGACGGCGGAATCGACCGCACAGCTCGCGGTCAAGCTCGGCGAGACCGGCTCGCTCAACAAGCTCGACCAGGCCCGCGAGCAGGTGTTTTACGCCGAGACCACCGCCGACCTCGCCACCGCGCGCCAGGCCGCGGCGAGTGCGCGCGAAAAGCTCGCGCGGCTGATGGGATTGTGGGACGGCGGCCTCGACTTCCGCCTGCCCAATCAATTGCCGCCGCTGCCGCGCCGGCCGCAGGCACTGCCCTCGATCGAGACCGATGCGGTGGCTCATCGCATCGACCTGCAGATCGCCCGGCTGGAGCTGACGGCGCTGGCGAAGTCGCTGAACCTCACCGAGGCGACGCGCTTCGTCACCCTGCTCGATCTCGCCGGCATCTCCCGCCGCACCAGGGATCCCGAAGGCGCGCCGTTCCGCGAACGCGGCTTCGACGTCCAGTTCCAGATCCCGATCTTCGACGGCGGCGAAGTCCGCGTGCGGCAGGCGGCCGAGACCTACAATCTCGCCTTCAACCGCCTGACCGAGCGCGCCGTCAACGTGCGCTCCGAGGCGCGCGATGCTTATCGTGTCTATCGCTCCAGCTACGACATCGCCAGCCACTACCAGCGCGAGATCATCCCCTTGCGCAAGATCATCACCGAGGAGATGCAGCTGCGCTTCTCCAGCATGCAGGTCGACATCTTTGCGCTGCTCACCGAAGCACGACAGCGCCTCGCCTCGCTGCGCGGCGCGATCGATGCCCGGCAACGATTCTTCCTCGCCCAATCCGACCTGCAGACCGCCGTCAATGGCGGCGGCGTGCCTGCTGCGGGCGGCGACAACTCAACCACCATCGCCGCGGCAGCGCCTGCCGACGGCGGCCACTGAGATGGAGGCCGGCATGTTTTCCCGCAGAGGATTTTTGGGCACCGCCGCGCTCGTCGGCGCATCCGCGGTCCAGGGCCGCGTGCAGGCGGCATCGATTCCGGAAGCTGCGCACATGGACAAGGTGGTGATGCAGCCGCCGCTGCACCCTGTCAGCGGACCCGACTATCGCCCCGTGGTCACCCTGAACGGCTGGTCGCTGCCGTTCCGCATGAACGGCGACTGGAAGGAATTCCATCTCGTCGCCGAGCCCGTGGTGCGCGAATTCGCCGAGGGTATGAAGGTGAATTTGTGGGGCTATAACGGCCAGTCGCCGGGCCCGACCATCGAGGCGGTCGAGGGCGACAAGGTCCGCGTCTTCGTCACCAACCGCCTGCCCGAATACACCACCGTGCACTGGCACGGCATGATCATCCCCAGCGGCATGGACGGCGTCGGCGGGCTGACCCAGCCGCACATCCAGCCCGGCAAGACCTTCGTCTACGAGTTCGAGATGAGGAAGAGCGGGACCTTCATGTACCACCCGCATTCGGACGAGATGGTGCAGATGGCGATGGGCATGATGGGCATGGTCGTCGTGCATCCGCGCGATCCGAACTTCCGCCCCGTCGACCGCGACTTCGTCTTCGTGATGAGCACCTATCGCGTCGATCCCGGCACCTATCTGCCGCAGGTCAACGAGATGACCGACTTCAACATGTGGACCTGGAATGCGCGGGTGTTTCCCGGCATCGATCCCTTAGCCGTGCGGCTCGGCGACAAGGTGCGCGTGCGCATCGGCAATCTCAGCATGACCAACCACCCGATCCATCTGCACGGCCACAGCTTTGCGGTGACCTGCACCGACGGCGGCTGGATTCCGGAGAGCGCGCAATATCCGGAGACGACGACCGACGTGCCGGTCGGCGCGGTGCGCGTGTTCGACGTGCTCGCCGACAATCCCGGCGACTGGGCGTTCCACTGCCACAAGTCGCATCACACCATGAACGCGATGGGGCACGCGGTGCGCAATTTGATCGGCGTGTCGCGCAAGGACCTCGCCAAGGCGGTCGGCAAGCTCGCGCCTGACAGCATGGCGATGGGCTCGACCGGCATGGCGATGGGCAACATGGAGATGCCCGCGCCCGACAACACGCTGCCGATGATGACGGGCACCGGCCAGTTCGGGCCGATCGAGATGGGCGGCATGTTCACGGTGATGAAGATCCGCGAGGACCTCGCGCGCGACGATTATCGCGATCCCGGCCCCTATCAATTCCCGAAGGGCACCGTCGCCTACGAGGTCGAGGCGCCTGATGCGGCGCCAGTGCGGCAGCCGGGCAAGCCGACGCACAAGATGAAGATGTGAGCGTTTCGATGAACCACCAACTGGAGATGACGATGAAGACGATCAAGCTCGGCCTCGCGCTGGCGGCGCTGTCGACCGCGCCGGTCCTTGCGCACGACAAGCACGGGCACGCGAGTTTTTCGGCCGGCGAGCCCGGCGATCCCAACAAGCCCGCGCGCACGATCGAGATCCTGCTCAACGAGATGGACTACGCGCCGGCCAAGATCGACGTCAAGCGCGGCGAACAGGTCCGCTTCGTGCTGCGCAATGTCGGCAAGGAGGACCATGAATTCCTGCTCGCCACACCCAAGGAAAATCTCGCCCATGCGGTGGAGATGAAAAAGCATCCGCACATGGAGCACGACGATCCCAACGGTGTCAGGCTCGCGCCGAACAAGACGGCCGAGATCCTCTGGAAGTTCAGCAAGGCCGGCACGTTCGAATTCTCGTGCCTCATTCCCGACCATCGCGACTACGGCATGGTCGGCCACGTCACCGTGAAGTAGCGACAAGGAGACTCCCATGAACCGCATCATCCGCATTGCCGCAACGCTGACGCTGACTGTCGGCCTTGCCACTGCCGCCCTCGCGGCGGGGGCCGCCGCGATCAACGGTGAGGTCAAAAAGATCGACGAAGGCGCCGGCAAGATCACGCTCAAGCACGGACCGGCCAAGAGCCTCGGCATGGAGGACCCCATGACCATGGTCTACCGCGTCAAGGACCCCGCGATGCTCAAGCAGGTGAAGGTCGGCGACAAGGTGACCTTCGAGGCCGAGGAGGCGACCTCGGGGTATACGGTGACCAAGATCGACAAGGCGAAGTAGGGGTTGCCCGGTCATGCCGGGGCGCGCGCAGTGCGAACTCTGATGCGCAATTGCGCATCGGAGAATCCATTCATCCACCAACTCCGCCGCACGATGGATTCCGGGTTCGGCTCTGCGAGCCGGCCCGGAATGACGACCTTCAGCCCCGAAACACCCCGGTCCGCCCCTCTTCCCACCCCCGCGTTAACCCTTTGCTAACCATACACCCGGCAAGAATTGCCGGGTGAAGTCGAGTGTCGTCAGCCGCGTAGAACGGGAGCTCCCGTGGACGCCAGTGCGGTGCCTCACTTTCGGAACGGCGGCCCTTCGGCCGCCGCGCAGACATTTGGGGCGCGCGGACGGCAGTCGCGCGGGGAGGCAGCTACCATGGTCGACGTCACCGCGGGACAGGGCGTAGGCAGCGCAAGGCCCTCGATTCCCTCCCTCAACGAGATCGTCAACGTCCTCAAGCGCGGCGACATCGCGCTGGCGCTCGGCATCCTCACCATCCTGGTGGTGCTGATCCTGCCGCTGCCCGCGATCGTGCTGGACCTGTTCCTGGCGATCTCGATCACGCTGTCGATCCTGATCCTGATGACCTCGCTGTTCATCCAGACACCGCTGGAATTCTCGGCGTTCCCGACCATCCTGCTGATCTCGACCATGCTGCGCCTGTCGCTCAACATGGCCTCGACCCGGCTGATCCTGTCGCACGGGCACGAGGGCACGGCGGCCGCCGGTCACGTCATCGAGGCCTTCGGCAACTTCGTGATGGGCGGCAATTTCGTCATCGGCATCATCGTCTTCGCCATCCTGATCATCGTCAATTTCGTCGTCATCACCAAGGGTTCGGGCCGCATCGCCGAGGTCGCCGCCCGCTTCCACCTCGACGCCATGCCCGGCAAGCAGATGGCGATCGACGCCGACCTCGGCGCCGGCCTGATCGACGAAAAGGTCGCCAAGCACCGCCGCAAGGAGCTGGAGGACGAGAGCGGCTTCTTCGGCGCCATGGACGGTGCCTCCAAATTCGTCCGCGGCGATGCCATCGCCGGCCTCCTGATCGTCTTCATCAACGTCGTCGGCGGCATGATCATCGGCGTGGCGCAGCAGGGCATGTCCTTTGCCGACGCCGGCCGCAGCTACACGCTGCTGACCGTCGGTGACGGCCTCGTCACCCAGGTGCCGGCGCTGATCGTCTCGACCGCGGCCGGCCTGCTCGTCTCCAAGGCCGGCGTCTCCGGCGCCGCCGACAAGGCGCTGATGAAGCAGTTCTCCGGCTATCCGCAGGCGCTGGCGATGTCCTCGGCGGTCATGCTGGTGCTGGCGGCGCTGCCGGGCATTCCGACCCTCCCCTTCCTGGCGCTCGGCACCGGTGCCGGTGCGCTCGCCTGGCACGCCCGCAACCGCAACCGGGTGACGGCCAGGGCCGAGGAAGCCGCCATGGCCGCACCCGCTCCGGGAACGCCGGGTGCGGCGGGCACGGCTGCGGCCGAAGAGCCGATCTCGGCGGCGCTCAAGATCGACGACCTCAAGATCGAGCTCGGCTATGCGCTGCTGCCGCTCGTCAACGGCCCCGACGGCACCGACCGCCTGACCGAGCAGATCAAGGCGCTGCGCCGTTCGCTCGCGATCGAGATGGGTTTTGTGATGCCGGCGGTGCGCATCCTCGACAACGTCCAGCTCGAGGCCAACACCTACATCATCAAGATCAAGGAGGTCGACGCCGGCACCGGCAAGATCTGGCCGAACCAGTTCATGGTGATGGACCCCGGCGGCAGCCAGGTGCAGGTGCCCGGCATCCACACCACCGAGCCGACCTTCGGCCTGCCCGCGACCTGGGTCGATGCCAGTCTCAAGGAGGAGGCCTCGCTCAAGGGCTACACCGTCGTCGACGCCGCGACCGTGCTCTCGACCCATCTCACCGAGCTGCTCAAGGCCAACATGTCGGACCTCTTGTCCTATGGCGAGGTGCAGAAGCTGCTCAAGGAGCTGCCGAAGGAGCAGGGCGAGCTGGTCAAGGACATCGTGCCGGGACAGGTCACGGTCTCCGGCATCCAGCGCGTGCTGCAGCTGCTGCTCGCCGAGCGCATCTCGATCCGCGATCTCTCCACCATCCTCGAAGGCATCGCCGACTCGCTCGCCTTCTCGCGCAATCCCGCCACCATGGTCGAGCATGTCCGGGCCCGCCTGGCGCGGCAGATCTGCGCGCAAAACACCTCCTATGCCGGCTATCTGCCGCTGATCGCGCTGTCGGCGCGGTGGGAGCAGGCCTTTGCCGAATCCATCATCGGCCAGGGCGAAGAGCGCAGCCTTGCGATGCAGCCCTCGAAATTGTCGGAGTTCATGACCGGCGTGCGCGAGGCGTTCGAGCGCGCCGCCCGCGAAGGCGAGGCGCCGGTGCTGGTCACCTCTGCGGCAATTCGTCCCTTCGTCCGGTCCCTGGTTGAGCGGTTCCGGGCCCAGACGACGGTGCTGTCGCAGGCCGAGATCCACCCCAGGGCGAGGTTGAAAACTGTCGGAAGCATCTGATTTGCCTTAAGAAGCCGTGTGTTTTTCGGCCACAGGCAAATGGTTTCTGAGTTCCTGGCGCCTTGTGGACCAAACCTCGACAAGGCGCCTGACAGGCACATTACAGCTTTGAAATAATTGCAAAAATGCACGATCAAGGGTCGCTTTTGATCGCGATCTTTCACGTCCTGTCACGCTCTTGTGATGGCCTCTTGGGAACGAATCCCCCCAATACTAGGTTGTTGGGCACCGGAAGCATGAACCTGCCTGAAACGGCCGGCGACTACTTCGGGTAGGTGGCGGCAGGAGGCTTCCATGAACCACTCGATCTACAGCGCAGATCGCTCGACCCATTTGAAGATCGTGGTCGTGGCCCTCGTCGCAGGGATCGCGGTGGCGGGCTTCGGCATCACGGCACGCTCGGGTTCGGATGAAGGTCTGACCCAGACGGCCCGCGTCATCAAGGCCGGCAAGCCGGTCGCTATCACCAGCTCGAACGTGTCCCTCGTTCGTTAAGGAGATCTGACGAGTTTTTTGAATTCACGCGGCTCTTTACCAGCCCCCCAAAGTCGCCACGTGGATATGTAGACGACCCCAACCCCAAGTCGACTACAGAAAGCGCCCGCCCCCCACGGGCGCTTTCTCATGTCTGGCCTCCGCGTTGCGAGCGCAACGACTTGTACGCCGAAGCTGTCTCCACATCGTCATTGCGAGCGAAGCGAAGCAATCCAGAACTTCCTCTGAGGCAGTCTGGATTGCCGTCGTCGCAGGGACGGGGTGTGGGGCGGGCTGAACTAAGCTAGAGGCCACTATCTCTCCGCGTTGCCAAAACTGCACGCGTTCACGGTTCCATTGCCATTGAAGCGACAGTTCAAAGAGGCAGTCGATCGAGCCCGATCGAACTTGTATTCGACGGCCAAATTGCCAAGTGGATGGGTCTTCTCTGTCAGAGGCGTGGGATGCCGCCAGCTGTCGTTGGCAGACGGATCATACACCTTCATGGGGTTCCCGAAGAGTTGAACAACGAAATCCGCCGACACATTCGCGTCTATCGTGCCGTCAGCACGCCGCTTTGCGCCGGGCACTACGTTCCAGTGCGCATCGATCGTTCCGCGGATCAGGAACAAGGATATCGGCAAACGTGACCGTACATATCCCGAGGTACGAGCGCGGGTCACCTCGCTCCAAGCGACGCGATCAGCGGCAAAGAAATTCCTGAGATTTTCATCGCGATAGAAATCGTCTCTCAAGAACAGTTCATTATCGAATGCAATCTTGAAATTTCGAAGCATCTCGTTGGCCGTTGTCGGAGGGCTGACAGATAACACCGTCATCATCGATGGATCTTTTGTCTCATCGCATCGCGCTGCGGGCGCATCAACTATGGCAACGGCCATCAACGACATCAGAATTGTACGCGCCGTTGGATGAGTGCGCTTGAGCCCTTGCTACATCTATCCCTCACCTGGTGCGGCTCCATTGACCCATCTGCTTCTTCATCGGTCTCATTCGTCAAGAAGCTGCACGCCAAGATTCGCTTTTCCCGTTGCAAGGCTAGCGGCCAGCTCATCCGCGACATCTTTCCGATCCACGAACACTTGGACCTCTCCGCTTGACAGCGAGGTCACCATGCGGGCGATCATCAAAGAACGCCCTGGAACGCTGAACTCCACCCGCCGACCGATATATCGCGCGCTAAATTCCGCCAAGTCCGCTTTCGACTGTTCATCGAAACGGAGTTTCAGCGCTTGATGATTATCGATCGTCCTTGTGAGACTGGCTTCTACCACCCTAAGAGATAGCTGCTGCGCTTCAGCAGGTGCAGTCCAAGCGACCAGAGCAACTAAGACGGCGATGAACGCGCAGAGAAAACGAACGATCGCAAGACTGTTCATGACTCGACTGTTCATGACTTTATTACGGTGACAGTGCACAAAATTAGCCATCTAGCCATCATCCTCGTCATCCTCCGCGGACGGTTTTGGCCCGCGCTTGGCTGGCTTCAGGACGCGTCCGGTCCGGCGCTCGATGCGGGTAAGGAAGCGGTCGTCTCCGAGCGGCCGGCCGATGCTCTCGGCTGAACGCAGCGCGCCGAACAGATCGGCTTCCGGTTCGGCCGCCAGCAGATCGGCAAATTCAGGAAAGCGATCGCGGATGGGCTTCAGCTCCGTCACGCCGTCGTCCTTGCCGCGCAAATGCGCGCGCGTGCTCGACCAGCGCCAATCCTGCGCCCGCTGCACTAGACGCGCCCGCACAGGGTTGAGCGACACGTAGCGCAGCGCCGCCGCGAGATGCTGCTCGTCCATGACGACGGCACCGAAACGGCCTTGCCAGAAATGTCCGGTGCGCTTGCGCCGCGCCTGGATGGTCCCGGCATAGCTGCGATGCACGCGCGCGAGCGCATGGCGCAGCCCGTCGGGATCGGATGGCACCAGGATGAGGTGCACGTGGTTGGGCATCAGGCACCAAGCCCACACCTCGACGCCGGCGGCCTTGCAATTCGCCGCGAGCAGGTCGCGATAGAGCGCATAGTCGCTGTCCTCGAAGAACGTCCGCGCCCGGCCATTGCCGCGCTGGGTGACATGGTGGGGATGACCGGGGATGACGACGCGAGCAAGACGGGCCATACCGCATCATGCTCGCGAAAGCGGACGGCGTCAATTTTGTGCACTGTCACCGTAATTCCGATGGCACCGCCGAGGTTCTCGGCGTGAACGATCTGGGTCGCGAGGAGCGAGCCGATCGCACTACTCACCGACGGAATAGCGTTGTCGAAGGCGGAGGTCCAACTGATCGCACCCACGCCCTCCGAGAGCGAAGTCCGAACGACCTGGTTAAGCACACTGCCGGCATAGGCACCGACGCTCGCGTTAAACAACTGCGCGCCGAATCCGCTCAGCCCGAGCGCCGTGCCGAGTTCGGCCGTGAGGAACGAGGCGACAGAACCCGCCGCCGCGCCGGCAATGTTGACGCCAAAATTATCGAACATCGCGGCAAAGTTGATATTCGAAAAATCCCCTTGCAGCGCCGTCGCAACCTGCGTCCCGAGTTGCTGACCGATGTAGCCCCCGACCGTGCCGGCCGCGAGCTGCGCGAACGGATTGCTGCCGGCAATCGAGCGGCCGATGGCAGAGCCGAAGATCTGCCCGATGGAGCCGCCGGCGGCGAGGATGGTTGGGTCGAGCTTCGGTGTCGCGCTGGTGATTTTGCCGCTGGCGTCTTTGGTGACGTCGAGTTCGGAGTAGGGATGGGTGTTGTGGGTGTCCCAGTACTTGAGCATCTGCTCGCCGGAAGCATAAACCTCCTCTTGCAGTTGGGCTATTCCGCCAATATCCGCATAAATAGTTCTGATTTCATAGGAAGCATCGCCAGGCACATTGAAGGCAGTTTGGACTGTACTACCATCGTCCTTTGTCACGGTTTCCGAGAGAGCCCCTGTATTGGGGTCATACTCAAGACGTGTTTTAAGAATGTCTGACGAATGGTTGAGATCTAGCCCCACGACTACGAGTTTGCCGTCGACGATTTGGATTGGACTATAAGTCAATTCAGCGTCGCTCGCGTAGGCCAAGGAAGAAGGCCCCGAAAAGCCGGTATCTTCAGCCCGCTGACCTGGAAGCAACTGATATTGCGGAATGTTCAGATATCCATTCCACGGCACGACCTCGATTGGGAAGCCGTTAGAATCCAGACGTATAACTCCAACTCCAAGATAGATTAGGCTCCCAGTTCGACCATTCTGGTCTTGAATTGCCAGTGGCTCGTCGAACGGTCGAAAGAATATCGCACTCTGATCACCAACAATGTCCAGCGTCTTGTCGATGGAAAAAACTGCCTTCGCATGATCGAGTGGGGTTATTCCTCCACCTATGAGCAGATCATTCACAAATTCAGAGGTCGTAAGATTTATGCCGCTCGTACCCGCGAGATTGCGTCCCGGTACGCCGCCGGTACCAGACCCATCATTGATCCAAGCAGCATCTCCCGAAACCACCCGCAAATCGTAGTTGCTGTGACTCGCGGTATAGATACCGATGGAAAGCTCGCCATTATGACTTCCCGGGACGGCAGGCGGATAGCTAGAACCAAAATCGACAGTTACACCGTGACCTTGATTAGTTGAAATCCAAGTCGCAATCTTACTGTCGATCGGATAGCTGATATTTGATGCGGCTTCGCTTTGAATTGTAGACGTAATTACCACTTCTCGTCCGGCCTGAAGAAGCAAATTTAACTGGTCTGCCATCGCCAACGAGATCAAAGTCGCAGAATCGACCAGCAATTGACCGCCGGAGTTCGGACGGACCAAACCGCTATTATATATCAGATCGGACATTCACAGCCCCATGATTATCCGTCGTTAGACCGGCAAACCAAGCTCTTGCCGTGTGTGGAAACGAAGCGTGATGATCAATGATCCGATCTCATAGCCATGCTCCGCCCCATATATGCCCACCACGAAATCGCTCACCGCCATCGCCATCGAAGGCAGCTTCGCCGTTCCATCAGCATTAAACTGATTTAGCTCACGATCCTTGAGCACCGCCCACAGCTCGTGGTCCTGCCGAGCTTTTTCGACAAGACTCTCAATCTGATCTTTTGTCATGAAAACAGCGCGCACCATTCCAGCTCTCCAGAGTCGTGATTTGAAGATCCGATTTGAAAGGCTAAGTTTTCAAAACTTGATCTTTCATCTCCGCCTCGCCCCCAAACGGTGCGACCACATCGATAATCTTCCTGCTCGCCCCGCTCTTCCACTCCGCCGGCGTCAACCGCACATTCCCTGCGTCAATCCGCTTCGCGACGATCTCGTCCGCCACCGCCCAGAATGCGACACCGACCGGCTGCTCGCCCCTGTAGAAAATCCGGAACTGCTGCAGCAGGATCGCCGGCATCACCAGCCATTCGAGATCGCCGAGCGGGATCGCCTTGTGGCGCGGCGACTGCGTCATCAGCCAGGTGATTTCGCCGAGCACCTGCGACACGGTCTTGGGCGGCGGCGCCGCTTGCGCGCCGGCGGCGGAAGCCCCGGATTCGTTTGCGGCCTGGGCGCCGTTCGCGTGCGGAGCGCTGCCGGACGCTTCGCCGAGGCCGGCGCTCGCCTGCCCTGCTGCCGCTGGCGTTGGCTCTTCGATCCGCTTCGCGGCTCCGGTCTTCGTCATCCGCTTCTCTCCACGCTTCTTCTTCCCGGTGCCCGGCATCGGCCTGTTCTCCTTGCGAGAAAGGCCGAAGTTTAGAGCGGCCGTAGGATGGGTGGAGCGAAGCGATACCCATCGTTTCAGCGGCAGAGGATGATGGGTTTCGCAAGGGCTCAACCCATCCTACGGGCTGATCAGTCCTGTCGTTGCGGAATGAATGGGAACATCGCCGGCGAAACTCGCCGCGAGAGTGCTCCCGATCTATGGATCGACTGCCATTCCCAACCCCTGCGGGTGACGCTAGACGAAACAACCCGGACACATCAAGCAATAATTTGATGACGGAATTGTCGGCACGCGAGGCGTGTGGATTTCGCCACGCCGGCGTCATGAAGGATGTTGCAGCTTGCCGCGTCACGATACCGCCTGCTCTGTTGTGCGAACGCTGCGACGGAGTGTGAAGCAGCAGCGCCCACCACTCTCGTGTCCCGGACGCGCTGCAGCGTTCTTACGCTGCTGCGCAGAGCCGGGACCCAGGAGGCCACAGCATTTGCTGCCACGTGGGCCCCGGCTCTGCAGCGCATCGCTGAAGAAGCGCTGCGCTGCGTCCGGGGCATGAGAGCGGAATTTGGACGCAGCTCGTAGGATGGGTAGAGCGCAGCGAAACCCATCAACACTTCCCCTGTGTTGAAACATGATGGGTTTCGCAAGTGCTCTACCCATCCTACGCCTCCGAGACACACCTTCGCATCCTCGCGGCTGATCTCGCCCGAGCTTTGCTTGATCTCTTCACCCTCTTGAATGAAGAGGGCGCAGGGAAGACCGGGCGCCGGCTGGCACCCGCGGTCCACTGTGCGAATCCTGCGTAACAAGAAGCTGCACAGCGGCATACAGGTGTAGCCAGGACATCCCGGCCTTCCCTGCGCAGTGGGCTTACGGCTTATGTCGTGATCTCCCCGGGGAGCGTTGCACTATTGCCCCCGTCGCCTTGCGGATGGCTGACGGATGCGTCCGGTTGGACGACACCCATCACCACAAGACTTGGCGCACAGACCCCGGGCGCCAGGACCACACGATTTTGCCGTACGCGGATCACACCGGTCGTGTGCGCGATACTTTCGCTCACGGCTCTCCGCCCTGCGAAAGCTGTTCGCGCCGATGCGACCCACGTCCACCGCCGCCCGGCCCGCGTTCGTGACGATCGCGATACGCCCCTCTTCCTTGGGCCGGGTTGAGGCGACACATACGCGATTTCCGAATTTCGGTAAAGTGGAATATTTTCGGCCGACCGTGTTGACCGATACCTTGCGTGTTTTGCCCGTCAGGCAGCGCAAGGGCTGGTAGGGGGAGCAGCGCGAGACTACCGCGCCCCATAGCTCGGCGGCGGCGCCTGCACGGTCGGCGCAGCGGCGGCGAACAGCTCTTCCTTGCTGCCGGTCAGCGGCGGATAGATGCGCTTGCGGTTGATGATGCTCTTGGTCGCCTTCGCAGCCTGACCGGTCGCCTTCACCTCGCGATCCCAGCCTTCGGTGTAGAGCGCGCCCCAGCCGCCGAGATCGAGCACGGTCACGTACCAGTCGATCCGCAGCGGCAGCATCGGCAGGCCGGCGAGATCGGCGACCACGTTGTGGCCGGCGAAGCGGCCCATGGGGCGCGCGAACTGGCAGGACATCACGGTCGGATGCAGCCCGTCGACCACGCTCGAGGCAACATCGCCGGCGGCGAACACGCCGCCGACATCGGCAACCCGCATGAAGGGATCGACCAGCAGGCGTCCGAGCCGGTCGCGGGCGTCCGGAAAGCTCGCCGCCAGGGGGCTCGCACGCATGCCGGCACACCAGATCACGGTCTGTGCCGGGATGAATTCGCCGGAGCTCAAGCGAATGCCGGCCGCCTCGACCGAGACGACGCGCACGCCGAGGCGCATCTCGACGTCGAGCGCGGCCAACGCCGTCTCGATGACGGGGCGCGCCGGCGCGCCGATGGTGGCACCGACCGCGGGATTGGGATCGACCAGGATGATGCGGCGGCTGCCGGTGATGCCCGCCCGCGCCAGCCTGTCGGGCATCTCGGCCGCGACCTCGATGCCGGTAAAGCCGGCACCGACCACCACGACGGTCGACCGCCCCGGCGCGGGCGCGCTGCGGCCGAGCGAGGCGAGATGGTCCTCGAGGCGAAGCGCCGCAACATAGGTATCGACATCGAAGGCGTGCTCGGCAAGGCCTGGAATGTCGGGACGCATCACCTCGCTGCCGAGCGCCAGCACCAGGCGGTCATAGGCCAGCGTCTGCTCGCCGCTGCTCGTGACCAGCGAAATTTCGCGCCAGACCGGATCGATGGCTTCGACCTCGCCGATCTCGTGACGGACACCGACGGGATCGAGCAGTTGCGGCAGCGGTATCGCGACCTCGCTGAGATCGACCTCGTAATTGCGCACACGGATGTTGTGATAGGGATTGCGATCGATCACGCAGATCTCGATGTCGCTGACAGCACCGATCTCGTCGCGCTTGCGTGCGGCCCCGATGGCCGCCCACAGGCCTGCAAATCCGGCGCCGAGCACGACGATACGCGCCATGTCCGTGAACTGTGCTTTCCAGAGACATCCTGCGGTCTGCCCGCACAGGCAGATATAGCTCATTCGGCCGGATCGACCAACGGCGCCAGCGCTGCGCCGCTGCAAAAGATCTCAGCTCACGCCTCGCGCAGTTCCGACGGCGTCGCGCCAAAGCGCTTGCGGAAGGCGCGGTTGAAATAGGACAGATCGGAGAAGCCCGAGGAATGCGCGATGTCGCTGATCTTGCGCGTCCTGGCGCGGGGATCGCCGAGCAGTTTGCGCGCCTGGAGCAGGCGCTGCTCGAGCACGAATTCGGTGAAGGTCGTGCCGGCCTGCTCGAACAGGCGTTGCGCCTGGCGCGGGCTGAGGCCCGAGCGCGTCGCGACCTCGGACAGGCAGAGATCGTTGCGGCCGAGCGCGGCCATCACATCGGCGCGCATGAGATCGAGGCGTGCTGCCGCATGGCCACGGCCGCGCGCGAGGCTGGCATGCTCGGCATCGGTGCCGAGCAGGAGGCCGACCAGATCGACCATATGCTGCGCGGTCAGGCGCTGGCCGACCGCGTCGAGATGCGGCGCGTGATTGGCGGCGAGCGCATGGTAGCGGAAGATGGTCTCTGCGACGGCACCGTCGCTGAGCACTTGCGACAGCTTGTCCTCGGCACGCGGACTGATGTCGAGCAACGCGCGGCGCGGCATGCGGATGGTGGTGAAGCGGTCTTCGTCAGTGTGGCCGACGGTGCCGGTGATGCTCATGTCGACGAGCACCATCTGCGCGGGCGCAAGCTCCACGGTGTGGCCGTTCTGCCCGACACGGACGAGGCCGGCCTGTGCGGCGATCAGCACGAGGTCGTCGCTGCCGTCGGCAAGGTGGCTCTGCGTGCGGGAATATTGTGCGGAGGCGCCTTCCGGAATGGCGAGCGCGATGTTGTCGACCACGCTGATCTGGAGCCGGCAATCGATGCTGTCGCCACGACTCGGCCCGATATCGAGGCCGCAGGCCCCGAAAGCCCGCTCGCGCCAATGTTCGAACGCAGGGCCGTGCGGCAGTCCCGTGTATTGGTGAACGAAGATGCCGGACGTTTTCGCTGCATCCATCTGATTTCTAGCCCCTCTTTCGGCGTCACGATCGGCGGCGCCGACTGCAAATTCCGGGGATTTGACGCCGCAAATTGCGGCGAGGTTCAAATCGGGGGCGCATTCAGGGAGACTTGTCGGGATGCGACGGCGAAGCGGACCCTGGCGACAGGGGCGTGGCTTCGTAGCCCGGATGAGCGCAGCGCAATCCGGGGTTGTCACCTGATGGCGCGAAGGTCCCGGATTGCGCTACGCTCCATCCGGGCTACGGGGACCTATTTCTTTGCCGGCGCGGGCGCCTGCGGCTGGGACGGCGGCACGGTCTCGATCAGCTTGCCGGAAAACACCGGGGCCGAGGTCGGCCGGCCGTCGGGCGAGCCGCCGGCCTGCTCGACGGTGACCGCGTAGGTCGCGCCGTTGACGACGTCGGCATCATAGGAGGCGAGCAGCGGACGCGCGGTGAATTCGCCCGCGCCGATCACGCCGAGCGAGCGCGGGCGCGGCAGCTTGTCGGAGATCAGCCAGAGCTCAAAGCTCTTGCCGGGCTCCGGCGTCGCGCCGACCTTGCGCACGGTAAAGTTCCTGGTCGCGCCGTCGATGGTGAGGATGAAGGCGGGGCCGCCGCCCTGGCCCTGCAACAGCGCGACATATTGCGCCGCGGCTGTGAGCGGTGCGGCCGGCGTCTTCACTTCCACCGTCTGGATGCGCGGCGCGGGGCGTAAAGCCCCCGGCAGCGCGTCGGGCAGGAAGATCTGAAGCGACAGCGTCACCAGCAGCGCAGCCGCGAGCGCGCCGACCGCGGATGCGATCGAGCGCCAGCGCTTCACGCGGCCCTCGAGACGGATCACGTTGCTGTCGTCGGCGATGGCCACCTGCGGCGGCGCCCGGACGACCTCGGGATCGGGCGCATGAACCTGCGGCATGAACACCGGCGCGATGTCGGCCATCGCATCGGATCCGGAGCGCATCGGCTCGGGCTGCTCTGCTTCGGGAGGCCGCGGCTCCGGTTGCGGCACCTGCTCCAGCGGCGCTTGCTCCGGCGCGGCTTCGATGGGCGGGATTGGCGGCGGCACGATGTCGGCCAGAACAGGCGGCTGCTGCGCAAGCGCCGTGCGCGCGATCTCGGACCTGATGTTCTCCCACACGACCGGACGCGGCTCGACCGAGCCGACCATCTGGTTGAGGGCGCCGAGCCGATAGGCCCAGGCCTGCACGATGTCGGCGAACGCCGGGTCCACCGCCATCATGGTCTCGACCTGCGCGCGCTCATCGGCCTCGAGGGTGCCGAGCGCATATTCCGCGGCGAGCGCGATATGGTCCTCCGAGTAGGCCATCACATGCAGTCCAGAACCACCCTCACAGTATGAACCCTCATAGTCCGAGGCACTCCCGGATATCCAACATGCTGCGCCGGAGCCACGTCTTCACCGTGTTGACGGGAGCGGCGAATTTCTCCGCCAATTGCTCGCGGCTCCAGCCGTTGTAATAGGCGAGAAGCACGAGCCGCTGGCGGTCCGGCTCGAGCCGGCCGACGCATTCCAAGAGCCGCTTCAACTCCTCGGTCATCTCCCGGCGCGCCAGCGGATCGGGGCTGTCGGCCGCGACCTCCATCGCCTGAGGCTCTTCCTCGATCGAGACCTCCGACTTCTTGCGCACGATGTCGATGGCACGGTTGCGCGCAATCGAGGCCATCCACGTGATCGGCGACGACAGCGCCGGATTGAACCCGCCGGCGCCGTTCCAGATCTTGACGTAGGTCTCCTGAATGACCTCCTCTGCGAGATCCTGTCGGCGCAAGATACGGAGCACGACGCCATAAAGTTTCGCGCGCGTGGCGGCGTAGAGGCGCTCGAACGCAGCCTGATCGCCCTTCGCCACCGCCTCGATCAACCCGACCAGCTCTGCTGGCGTCAGCATTCAGCCCCCCGACACGCGGGCCATCGCGTTCCGCGCAGGCCCCGGCACTTCGCTACCATAGCGCGCGGCCAAGCCGACCACCAAGGGGTGCGGCGCCACACTGTGGACAGCAGATGCGAAAACCCGGACCTTGCGGGCCCGGGTTTCACGAATTCTCTGCTTTGGCCGCTGGCCGGGTCTTCAGGCGACGGCGCCGATGCGGGCGCGCATCAGGCCGATGCTGTCGAGGTCGGCCTGCTCGCGGGCATTTTCTTCGGCGCGCTCGCGGGCCTGGTCGCGCTCGTCCAGGAGCTCGACCTTCTTCAACTCCTCGAAGGCCTCGGCCAGCGCGGCCTTGGCTTCGTCGAGCTGGCCCTTGAGCTCGTCGGCCGAGCGGGTCAGGTTCTCGCGGCGCTGAATGGCCGCCTTGGCATAGGTCGGATAGGCGAAGTGCGAGGGATCGTTGATCCCGGCACGCTCCTGCTCGGTCGTGATCTCGCGCTCGAGATCGGTCGACATCCGCTGGAAGTCGGCGATCATGGTCTCGATCTGGGTGACCCGCCGGCGCTTCTCGTCGACCTGAAACTTCTTCAGGCGGATGAGGGTATCTCGTGACTTCATCGACTCGTACTCCCCAGAAGTCCCCCCGCTACACGTGGGACGTCACCGGTCTCCCCACAGGCCCAACAGGGGCCAAGACCGGCTCTGCTACTCTGTGGGATGGGATGATGACCTGACAAAGTTAGCGTTCCGTTTCCAAATTACCGAGGATTTGCGCCAATTGGCGATAGCCGTCCGCCAGAGACGCATTTTCGTCCTTGCGCTGGCGCAGGAACGCCTCGAGCGGTTCGTGCAGGCGGATCGCCTCGTCGACCTCGGGGCTGGAGCCGGCCCGGTAGGCGCCAAGCCGGATCAATTCCTCCATGTCGGCATAGGTCGCCATCACCGCCCGCGCCTTCTGGATGACGGGCCAGAACTGCGGATCGGCCGATTTCGGCATGGTGCGGGAGACGGATTTGAGGATGTTGATGGCGGGGTAGCGGCCGCGCTCGGCGATCGAGCGCTGCATCACGATGTGGCCGTCGAGGATGCCGCGGACGGCGTCCGCAATCGGCTCGTTATGGTCGTCGCCGTCGACCAGCACCGTGAAGATCGCGGTGATGGCGCCCTCGCCCAGCCCCGGTCCGGCGCGCTCCAAGAGTTTCGGCAGCTCGGTGAAGACGGTCGGGGTGTAGCCCTTGGCCGTCGGCGGCTCGCCGGCGGACAGGCCGATCTCGCGCTGGGCCATGGCAAAGCGCGTCACCGAGTCCATCAGGCAGAGCACGTCCTGATCCTCGTCGCGGAAATATTCGGCGACCGCGAGCGTGAGATAGGCCGCCTGGCGGCGCATCAGCGCCGGCTCGTCGGAGGTCGCAACCACGACGACGGAGCGCGCGAGGCCCTCCTCGCCGAGATCGTCCTGGAGGAATTCCTGCACCTCGCGGCCACGTTCGCCGATCAGCCCGATGACGCTGACCGCGGCATCGACGTTGCGCGCGAGCATCGACAGCAGCACCGACTTGCCGACGCCGGACCCTGCGAAGATGCCCATGCGCTGGCCGCGGCAGCAGGTGAGGAAGGTGTTCATCGCGCGCACGCCGAGATCGAGCGGCGCGCCGACACGCTTGCGCGAATGCGCCGGCGGCGGCGCATTGCGGAACGGCATCGGCGAAGCGCCCTGCGGCAGCGGTCCCTTGCCGTCGATCGGCTCGCCCAGCGCGTTGACGACGCGGCCGAGCCAGGCCGACGACGGCCGCACCAGATTGGCGGCATTGGCGATGACGGCCTTGCAGCCGCGGCGCACGCCGTCGAGGCCGGCGAACGGCATCACGACAGCATTGTTGCCGGAGAAGCCGATCACCTCGCAGGGAATCGAACGGTTGGCGCCGGTCTCGATCACCAGCCGCGCGCCGACCGACATCGCATGAATCGGACCGGCCACCTCGACCATCAGGCCGCGGACACCGACGACGCGGCCATAGATATTGATGCCGTCGATGTCGCCGATCTGTTCGGCAAGCGCCTTCATCGGGGAGCCTTCATTAATGGGCGCGCCTTGGTCATCCCCAGGGTCGCCCATTGCGATCCCCGGGACTTCACGGTGAAAACCTTAAGTTTCGCCATATTTCTGAACGGCGCTTAACTTCGTGTTTACCCGCATCATTAATCATTGCGTCACTGTCTTTGTGACTGAGCGTGACTCCCCTTCAGAAGAAGGCTGAGTCGCGGGAGTCGGTTAGGCCCGTCTCTTAAAGTGGAACTTGAACTGAGCTGGGTGACGAAAGCTGCTTCGCGCACAGGACCTTAGGGCGATTCGACAAAAATTGCACCCGGGGGACTTGCGTTCCAGAATCAGGATTTGTTAACCATCTGTTGTCAGGATCCGAATCAGTTGTTCAAAGGCGTTTTGTTGAGTGCCGCGAATGCGGCCGACCTGACGCCCAGGAGCGGCGACTATGGGGAACTGGCATGCGCGTTTTGCTGATTGAAGATGACAGCGCCGTCGCGCAGTCGATCGAGCTGATGCTGAAGTCTGAGAGCTTCAACGTCTACACGACCGATTTGGGGGAAGAAGGCGTCGATCTCGGTAAATTATACGATTACGACATTATCCTTCTCGACCTCAACCTGCCCGACATGTCCGGCTACGACGTGCTCAAGCAGCTTCGGGTCTCCAAGATCAAGACACCGATCCTGATCCTCTCCGGCCTCGCCGGCATCGAGGACAAGGTCAAGGGTCTCGGCGTCGGCGCCGACGACTACATGACCAAGCCCTTCCACAAGGACGAGCTGGTTGCCCGCATCCACGCGATCGTGCGCCGCTCCAAGGGTCACGCCCAGTCGGTCATCCAGACCGGCGACCTCGTCGTCAACCTCGACACCAAGACGGTGGAAGTCGGCGGCCAGCGCGTGCATCTGACCGGCAAGGAATACCAGATGCTGGAGCTGCTCTCGCTCCGCAAGGGCACGACCCTCACCAAGGAAATGTTCCTCAACCACCTCTATGGCGGCATGGACGAGCCCGAGCTGAAGATCATCGACGTCTTCATCTGCAAGCTCCGCAAGAAGCTGGCCAACGCTTCCGAGGGACGCAACTTCATCGAGACCGTGTGGGGCCGCGGCTACGTGCTGCGCGAGCCGCACGAGCACGAAGAGCGCATTCCCGCCTGATCCTGGGTTTACGTCGCGAGCCCCTTTCGGGCTCGCTCCTCCCAGCCTGGACCCCGCCGCAAATGGCGGGGTTTTGTTTTTTGGGGGACGTGAAGGCGGCTTCGTCGCCGTCCCGCCATTGAACCGCTATGCTCTCCCCGCCGACGAATGGTCGCTGCACGATGGGGGAACGATGATCCTGCAATCACTGGCCGGCCTGCCCGCCTTCCTGGTCTATTTCTGCACCGGGCTGATCGCGATCGTGGCGTATCTGTTCGTCTATACCCGCATCACCGCGCATAACGAATTCCAGCTGATCCGCGACGACGAGCCGGCCGCCGCGATCGCGCTCGGGCTCAGCCTGCTCGGCTTCGTTGCGCCGCTGGTCAGCGCCATCGCGCATTCGGCCAATGTGCTGGACTGCCTGATCTGGGCCATGATCGCGCTGATCGTGCAGATCATCGTGTTCTTTCTCGTGCGCGTGCCGGTGCCGAACCTGTCGGCGCGGATCGCGGCCGGCGAGCTTGCGCCCGCGATCTGGCTCGGGCTGTCCTCGCTCGCGGCGGGCCTGCTCAACGCCGCCTGCATGATCTACTGACATGGCCGACAACCCGTCCCAAAAGCAGTTCGGCAAGCGCCGGCCACGCCTGCCACAGCCATTGCCGCTGCCGGCCAAAGAGCCGACGAAGCGCTCCGGTCATGTCGCGCTGCTGGTGATGGGCACGCTCGCGGTCGGCACCACCGCCTACACGATGATGCCGCGGCAGAATTGCGAGCCCACGCCCGGCGCCGTGCCGGGGCAGACGACTACGACCTGCACAAGCAGCAGCGGCAGCAGCTCGTCGGGCGGCAGCAGCTCGCGCTGGTCGTCGCGATCGAGCTTCTTCAGCAGCGATTCATCGAGCCATTCTTCGGCGGGAACGTCGTCGTCCGATTCCGGCCACAGCAGCGTCAGCCGCGGCGGCTTCGGCTCGTTCGGCCATGGCTTCTCGGGCGGCGGTTGATCCATGCAGCGCATCAATTGCCTGGAGCGCGACGACTGGCGGGAGACCGCGGCGCAATGCGGCTTCGTCTTCCACACCATCGACGGCGAACGCTATTGGGACGAGCGCGCGTATTACGGCTTCACGCTCGACGAGATCGAGCGCGGCATCGAGACGCCGACCGGCGAGATCGAGGCCATGTGCCTGGAGCTCGCCGGCCGCGTCATCGGCGACGAGCGATATTTGCGGCGCCTGCAGATCCCGGAAGCGTTCTGGAGCCTGATCGCCGAGAGCTGGCAGCGCGACGACCGCAGCCTCTACGGCCGGCTCGATCTGAAGTTCGACGGCAAGTCGCCGGCAAAGCTGCTCGAATACAACGCGGATACGCCGACCTCGATCTTCGAGGCCGCGGTGTTTCAATGGACCTGGCTCGAGCAGGCGATCGAGCGCCGCATCGTCCCGGTGCGCGCCGATCAGTTCAACTCCATCCATGAGCGATTGATCGCGGCGTGGAAGGAGATCGCCGCGGGCCGCCACGTCCATCTCACCGGCACCACCGACAACTCGGAAGACGCCGGCACGCTCGCTTATCTCGAGGACACCGCGCGCCAGGCCGGCCTCTCGACCAGGTTGCTCGACATCGAAGAGGTCGGCTGGCGCGATGAGCCTGGCGGCTTCGTCGATCTCGACGAGGTCGACATCGCACTCGCCTTCAAGCTCTATCCCTGGGAGTGGATGTTCCACGATTCCTTCGGTGCGAAGCTGAAGGAGGCGCCGACGCGCTGGATCGAGCCGCCGTGGAAAGCGGTGCTCTCCAACAAGGGCATTTTGCCGCTGCTCTGGGAGATGTTTCCGAACCACCCCCATCTGCTGCCGGCGTTCTTCGAAGACGACGCGCGGGCAGCGGAGCTTGGCACATCGTATGTCCGCAAGCCGCTGCTGTCGCGCGAAGGCGCCAACGTGACGCTGGTGTCCGGCGGCGTATCGCTGGACGAGCAGGAAGGTCCCTACGGCGCCGAAGGTTTCGTGCGGCAGGCGCTGGCGCCGCTGCCGAATTTCTCAGGCTTCTATCCGGTGGTGGGAAGCTGGCTGGTGAATCACGAGCCGTGCGGATTGTCGATCCGCGAGGACGAGAGCCCGATCACGGGCAACCGCTCCCGGTTTCTGCCGCATGCGATTTTGTGATTTGTCATTCCGGGGCGCGACAAAGTCGCGAGCCCGGGATGACAGTATCGTAGCGTGGGCAAAGCGAAGCGTGCCCACCATTTCAATTGCACAATTGGATCGATGGTGGGCACGGCGCAAGTGCGCCTTTGCCCACCCTACGATTCCTAACGCGCGGAGAGCTCACCTCGCCGCGGCAATTTTCAGCGGCTGCGGCATCAATCCGCCCATGGGGCGGCCGGAGCGCGCGGGGTTGAGCTGGTAGAGACCGCGGCGGTCGGTGATGGGACGGAACGCATCGGTGATGCCGACGACGGATTCGGCGGCGCCCAGCAGCAGCGTGCCGTCGGCCTCCAGGCCCTTCGCCATCCGCTCGAAGATCACGGCCTTGGTGTCCTGGTCGAAATAGATCAGCACGTTGCGGCAGAAGATCACGTCGAACGTGCCGAGATGGGAGAAATCCTGCAGCAGATTGAGCTGGCGGAACTGCACCATGGCGCGAATGTCGGCATTGAGCTGCCAGGTCTCGCCGGCTTGCGTGAAGTACTTCATCAGGTGCTGGATCGGCAGGCCGCGCTGCACCTCGAACTGGCTGTAGATTCCGGCCTTGGATTTCTCCAGCACCTCCTGCGACAGATCGGTGGCGACGATCTCGATGCGCCAGCCGGCGAGGGCTGCGCCCATCTCCTTCACGCACATCGCGATCGAATAGGGCTCCTGCCCCGTCGACGACGCCGCCGACCAGATGCGAAGCGACTTGCGCGCCGCGCGCGCCTTGATCAGACCCGGCAGGATGGTGTCGCGCAAATGATCGAACGGGATCTTGTCGCGGTAGAAGAAGGTCTCGTTGGTGGTCATCGCTTCGACCACGTCGGTCGCAAGCCGGCCGTCGCCGTTCCTGATCTTCAGCACGAGATCGGGGATGCCGGGAAGGCTCGCCTTGCGCGCCAGCGGCAAGAGCCGGCTCTCGACCAGATATTGCTTGTCGGGGGACAGATCGAGGCCGGAGCGCTCTTTCAGGAACTTGCGCAGATAGTCGTAGTCAACCGGCGTCACGCGCGATCTCCCGCGAACAGGCGGTTGACCTTGGCGCCGATCTGGTTGAGCGGCAGGATCGCTGCGCAGATGCCGGCATTGGCCGCCGCGCCC
Organism: Bradyrhizobium sp. TM233; assembly: GCF_036247965.1. Lineage (NCBI taxonomy): Bacteria > Pseudomonadati > Pseudomonadota > Alphaproteobacteria > Hyphomicrobiales > Nitrobacteraceae > Bradyrhizobium > Bradyrhizobium sp. TM233. Next base: position 212,633 of record NZ_BTIG01000009.1, read on the forward strand.
GGCATGCCCCAGACCACGCTGGAGGCTTCGTCCTGCGCGATGACGCTGCCGCCGGCGGCAACGATGTCCTTGCCGCCGCGCATGCCGTCCGAGCCCATGCCGGTCAGGATCACGGAGAGGATGCTGCCGTGCCAGATGTCGATGGCGGAGGTGAAGAGCGGATCGACCGCGGGCTTGCAGAAATTGACGGCGGGACCGTCGTCGAGCGCGATCACGGTGTCCGCACCGCTGCGCGCCACGCGCATGTGCTTGCCGCCGGGCGCCAGATAGATTCGTCCCGGCTTCACCGGCTCGCCGTCGACCGCCTCGGCTGCCGGCTTACGGCTCGAGCGCGCCAGATGCTCGGCAAGGATGGTGGTGAAGGTCGGCGGCATGTGCTGGGTGATCAGCACCGGGAAGCGGTCGATCACCGGGCCGAGCTCGGTGACGAGCGCCATCAGCGCCTGCGGACCGCCGGTCGAGGAGCCGATCAGCAGCACCTTGGGCGCCTGATTGGAGAACGGGCGCGTGGTGAGCGCCCCCGACGACGCAGGCACCGCCGGAGCGGGCGCTGTGGGCCGCGCAACAGGACTACGCGGGGCCGGAGCCGGGCTCGCGGGCGCCAGCGGCGGGCTTGCAACCGCGGGCTTGCGACGCAGCCGCGCGCCGAGATGGCGAATCTTCTGGATCAGGTCGTGGTGAAAGATGTCGGCGGCCGACGCCTCGCGCGTCGATTCCGGCTTCGGAATGTAATCGGCCGCGCCGAGCGACAGCGCCTTGAAGCTGATCTCAGCGTTACGGCGCGTCAGCGTCGAGGCCATGATGATGACGAGATCGCGCTTCTTCGCCAGCAGCTGCGGCAGCGCCGAGATGCCGTCGAGCTCGGGCATTTCGATGTCGAGCACGGCGACATCGGGGTTGATCCGTTCGAGCTGGTTGACCGCCTCGAGCCCGGTCCGCAGCGAGGCTGCGACCTCCATGTCGTGCTCGGCGCCGACCCAGCGCGAGATCAGACCGCGGATGACGACGGAGTCGTCGACGATCATCACGCGCAGCGGCCCGGCTTCGCGCGACGAGCCTGTGGTCGAATTCCCTGCGAACGCAACACTCATTACTCACCAACTCAGACTGAAAGGGTACAGTTGAAAACAGTCGCCGAAGAATCCGTTCGGCCTCCGGCCGATCGCTCAGATAAGGCCGACTTCCTGGAATTTCGCCGTCACGATGTCCTTGTCGAACGGCTTCATGATGTACTCGTTGGCGCCGGCATGCAGTGCGCGCGCGATATGCGCCACGTCGTTCTCGGTGGTGCAGAACACCACCTTGGGCTGGTCGCCGCCGGGCATGCGCCTGAGATGGCCGAGGAACTCGTAGCCGTCCATCACGGGCATGTTCCAGTCGAGCAGCACCGCATCGGGCAAGCCGCGCTTGCAGGCCTCCAGCGCCTTCTCACCGTCCTCGGCTTCGAGGATCTGGAAGTCGAGACCCTCCAGGATCCGGCGCGCAACCTTGCGGATGACGCTGGAATCATCAACGACGAGACAAGTTCGCATGTGAACCTCTGCTTCCTCCCCCTTTGCGGGGGGCACTTCCAATTGCAAGTCCGTCGGCGACGATGCCGCCGTATCAGGCCGCCATCATCTCGGGCGCGAGCTCGAGGACGCGATCGACGTCGAGGACGACCATGAGCTGGCCGTCGAGGCGGTGGACGCCGCCGGCGAGCTTGGCCATGCGGGGATCGAGGTTGACGGGATTTTCTTCCATGCCGGCTTCGGGCAGGCGGAGCACCTCGCCGATCTGGTCGATCAGCAGGCCATAGGATTCACCGCGGAGGTCGACGCCGACCGCCATCGGCACCTTGCCATCCTCGGGCTGCGGCAGGCCGAGACGGGCGCGCATGTCGACCACGGTGACGATGCGGCCGCGCAGATTGAGCACGCCCGCGATCTCGCGCGAAGACAAGGGCACGCGGGTGACGCGCTCGGGCATGAACACGTCCTGGACGCGGGAGATCGGCAGGCCGAA
>NZ_BTIG01000010.1:0-244572 GCF_036247965.1 Bradyrhizobium sp. TM233
GGTATGAGGGCGTCAAATCAGGCGCGTTTGCTTCCTGTTGGCATCGTCTTCATTGCGCAGTCGGGTACGTTGCCGTCCACGGTAAACCAAAGCTCGTACATCGTATGGAATATGGGCAGGGCACGGCGAACATGCGAAGCTGACGGCGTTTTCGCAGCGTCTCGGAGCTGAGGAGTGACCGATGCGCCTTGCATTGCCCTATTTGGGAATTGGCGTCTGCTTGTCTCTTGCGACCTGGCTGGCGCTGGGGCTTGTGTTTGAGTGACGGTTTTCCACCACGAGCGTTGATCTCCACGTCACTTATTCCGCCGGCTTCTTACCAGCCGTCTTGCCGCGACCTCGCGCAATCCATCGTTCGGGACGACCCGATCTCCCGGCGCGATCTCCGCCTGTTCACGCTGCTAGACCCGCCTGACGGTGTAGCTGAACGCCGATTTCGTCAGCGTGGCCTCGCCTGCTAAGGCAACACAGTGCAGGAGGCGCCGGCAACAATGTCGGCGACAGCGCGCCGAGCATCTCCCTTGCCTTCAAAGGCGGCCAATCGTGCTCGTGAGAGGCGCGCGTCCACATGCTTGCCGGGTGTCGTCAGCATAACGTGCTTGCCGGTGTTTTGCCCGACGTGTCGTCGTCGCAACGGCGGATGTCGTCCCGTTGCCGATTGAAAACCCCTTATTGATCAAGCCCATCTCTACTGTGCATGGGGTTGTTTTCGCACTTTTTGCCGGAGCCAGCAGCCGCGGGCGGTGCGCATACACAGCATGCACGCGTGTGTCTGTGGCAGGCGGCGCGGGCGTAGTACATGCCGAAAGACCCTTTCGGCCACGCCGCCGAAGCAACGCGCTGAGGCAATGACACCAAGGCAATGACAATCACGTTACCTTCCGCCGCGCGCGAGCACGACCACACCATCTCCGACGGCCTCCCCGCCACGCAGCGGCGCTGGGCGATTGCCGCGATCTTCACCGCGCTGGCGATGGCCTCGCTGGACACCGCGATCGCCAATATCGCCCTGCCCGCCATTGCCGCCGATCTGCATGTCAGCCCCGAGCAGTCGGTCTGGGTGGTCAACGTCTACCAGATCGCGCTGGTGACGACGCTGCTGCCACTGGGCGCGCTCGGCGAGATCGTCGGGCACCAGCGCATTTATCTCGGCGGCCTCATCCTGTTCACCATCGCCTCGCTGCTCTGCGCGGTGGCGTGGTCGCTGGACAGCCTGCTGGTCGCCCGCACGTTGCAGGGGCTGGGTGCCAGCGGCATCATGAGCGTCAACACGGCGCTGGTGCGCTTCGTCTATCCCGGCCGGATGCTGGGCCGCGGTTTTGGCCACAACGCGCTGGTGGTCGCGACCGCCTTCACATTCGGGCCCACGATTGCCTCCGCCATCCTGGCGATCGGCCCTTGGCCGTGGCTGTTCGCCGTCAACATCCCGTTCGGCCTCGTCGCGATCGGCATCGGCTTTGCGATGCTGCCGAAGACGCCGCGTGCCGATCACGGGTTCGACTTTCTCGGCGCGATCCTGGCGTCGGCCTGCCTCGGCCTGTTCATCACCGGCATCGGCAGTGCCGCGCATAATCTGTCGCCGGTCGTCGTGGGCATCGAGTTGGTGACGGCCCTCGCGCTCGGCGTCATCCTGACGCGCCGCCACGCCGACCACCCGGCGCCGATGCTGCCGATCGATCTGTTCAGCCGGCCGATGTTCGCGCTGTCGGCCGCGACCGCGGTGTGCTCCTTCGCCGTGCAGGGCCTCGCCTTCGTCTCGCTGCCGTTCTATTTCGAGGACGTGCTCGGCCGCTCGCAGGTCGAGACCGGCTTCTTCATGACACCATGGCCACTGGTGGTCGGCATCATGGCGCCGATCGCGGGACGCCTGTCCGACCGCCACGCGGTTGGCCTGCTCGGCGGCATCGGCCTGGTGCTGCTCGGCCTCGGCATGGCGCTGCTCGCGACGCTTCCGGCCAACCCCGCCATTGCCGACATCATCTGGCGGATGGTGATCTGCGGCATGGGCTTCGGCTTCTTCCAGGCGCCGAACATGAAGGCGGTGATGTCGAGCGCGCCGCCGCATCGCAGCGGCAGCGCCTCGGGCATCGTCGCGACCGCGCGCCTGACGGGACAGACAACGGGCGCGGCCCTCGCGGCGCTCTGCTTCGCGCTCGCCGGCCACGACGGCGCAACCGTCGCGCTGGCGCTCGGCGCCGGCTTTGCCGCGCTCGGCAGCGTGATGAGCTTCCTGCGGCTGGCGGTGAAGTAGACCGAACGCGTTCGCGCGCCTCACTCGGCCGGCCTTCACGGAGCCTTCTGCGCGATGGGACGGCTCACGATGGCCGCGGCATCGAGCGGCTCGCATTTGATCGTCCGCGTCAGCCTTGGCGGGCCCTTCCAGCCCGCGGTCTCGCTCAGAGGCGCGAACGTGCCCCCTTGCGGCGTCAGGATGATCGGCTCCGACTTCAGGCAGAGATCGGGAAATGCGAGGCCATGGCCGCCGCCTTGGCTGAACCGCCCAACCAGCATCTGGGAAGCCTGCATCCGCGTCGCCGGCGAGGCCCGCATCGTGCGGTCGGGATCGAACGCGCGGTAGCACGGCCAATCGGTGTGGTTCGCTTCGAACTCATAGACGATCCGGCAAGCCGCGCCAGCCGATTTCACGAATGGCGCATCGGGCGGCGCGACCGCATCGCGTTCGAAAACCAGGGTCTGCAGCGTCAACACTTCGGTCGTCGCGCGGGACACGTCGGGTTTGCCCGGTTCGACCGCTATCTCCCCCCGCGAGAACACCAGCTTGGTCCTCGGTCGCGCCTCCCTGGTCTCCAGCACCAGCACGGGTCTCTCCGCCCACGAGCGGTCCAGCTCCACGTCACCATTGCCCATCGTCAGCCGCGCATTGCCAACGGAGGGGTTGTCCCTGGCGAAATCGATCGTGCGAAGGTGCACGCTCGACTTCGTCGCCTCGAGGCTCAGGAATCGCAGATCGTCCGCCTTGCGCGTGATCGGCATCATCGGATCGAAGCGATCGTCGATGTTGAACCGGACGATCTTCTTCAGCTTGGCCGCAAGAGGCCCCTTGGCGGCGAGCGGCGCCGCAACGTCGATCACGAGCAGGGCACCGTCGGGCGAAAAGCTATTGCCGAAGGCGCGCTGCCAGGCGGCGGTCAGCAGCGAGTCCGTCCGCTGATCGATGTCCCGCGCGACATAGATCTGCTGTCCGGCGCGAACCAGCGGAAAGTTCTGAAATGCGCCGAGCGCCGCGCCTTTGCGAACTTCCGGTTCAGGGAAGGTGACGCATTTGGACTTGTCGTCGCCTCCGGACTCCTCGACCTTCCTGGACGCAGAGCGGGAGCAGAAGCTCAGATGCTGCTCTTTTGTCTTCTGTGCGCTGATCGACGTCGCGTAGATCAGATCCGGACTTCCGGGCACTTCCATCGGAATCGGAGAGGTCGCGAACATGTCGACCTCCACCCTGCTGAGCGACGGGCCCGCATCGACCGAGCAGAGATCCCGGGCCGGCAGGGTATTGGTGAGAAGGCGCGCCGCATCGGCGCCAACGATACAGGACATGCTGTCCTGCGGGTTGTTCCGGCTCATCCAGATCAGATGGTCCCTGCCCGCTCCATCGACCAGGAGATGCGGCGCCGCGTGCCGGCGGCGCGGCGGCAACCAGACCGGCATGGTCTCGGACAGCATGGGCTCGCGCTTGAGCAGCGCCTCCGGCAACCGCGTCACGCCGACCGAGCGCAATTCGGCGCTGACGGCGTTGGGATCGGTCGTCCATTCGAGAACGGGAACGCTTGCGCAGGTGATGCAGGTCACCGCAAGATTGGAGCGGACGTTCTCGAACATGAGAATGACCTGATCGGGGTCGCTGCCATATTTGGCCGGCGCTGCCGTCTTGAACGGATGATTGACCACACGGCTGACCAGAAATCCGTTCGACCGCGACGGGTCCGAATCGAATTCGAAATAGGTCGATCGGTCCCAACCGCGATAGGCGTCGTATCCGCCGAGGCTCACGCCTGCCAGAACCATCTTGGAGTCGGTCTGACAGCGCGCCGCGCTGCTCTCCTGGCTGCCGTTTCGTATGTAGAGACAGAGTCGAAAAGCCGCGTTCTGCAGAATGCGGTCGCAATCGTTCTGGTTATAGCCATAGGTCGCAAGGCCATGGCGATAGCACAGGTCGTGAAAGACGCACGCCTGCCTGAAGCGCTGCAGGACGAGATGGCGCTTCTGGTTGGAATCCCTGCCGCCGTCGAAGAATATGTTGGCCCAGCGCGGCAGGCTGCAGTTCAGGCCCTCGCCGCTGCCACCGATGGTACTGACGACGTCCGGCCCCGATTGAAAGGCCGTGACGGTGGCGGGCATCTCACCGTCGGTGATGTCGTCGACGTTCTTGTAGATGGAATCGGCGATGAAGGAAGGCAGATACGCGAAGACCAGCACCGCCACGACAATCAGCGCAACCGACCAGCCGATCACCTTCCTGAACATGGCCCAACCCCGCTAAAGCTCTTCCGGCAATGACGTCGGTCGCAATGGCAGACGAGCACTGAGCCTCGCGGGCCAATTCAAATGCCCGCGCGGAACGTCCAGACGCCGAAATCGCAGCAAGCCCGGTGTCGTCCTGATGACGATCAGCTTGAGGTTGTCCTGCTGTCAAGCCGGGATCTCACACATGACAGCCAGTTTGATTGCCGACGCCACACCGGGCAGCGCATCAAAGCGTCGTGGGCGGTTCCATCACGCCCCCGGATGTCAGCCCAGATGTCGAGCCTCGGTCGCGCCCGCAGCCACGGTTGGATTCGGCATATGCTCGTCCAGCGCCGCCAGGCGCGCGTCAATGGCGGCGATGACCTTGCGCGAGAACGGTCCGAGATGGGCATAGGCTGCGATCATCTGGACCGCAATGCGCGCCGATGAGGTGTCGCGCTTGGCGCAGTTCATGAAGGTCTGCCACAGCGGCCCGCGCGCTTCAGGAAGCGCGGAGACGACACGATGCACGGTCTCCATCGCGCCGAGCTTGGCGCGGATATCCCCTTCCGCGAGTTCGTGGCGCTGCCGCGAACGGTCGAGCAGCGTCATCAAGCGGTCGACGCGTCCTGCATAGGCGGCCGGGCTGTAGACGCGCTCCAGCACGCGCTTGTAGTCCATCAGGATGTCGCGCAGCGGGCGCACCGGATCGAAATTGATCCCGGCCGTGCACTGATCGGCGCCGATGGTCGGCGCCACATCGTGGCCCGCATGGAGCCGGCCTTCGCGCTCCAGGCGGCGCGTCAGCTGCGTGTTCGGCAAGGCATAGAGCAGTCCGACCATGCTGACGGGAATCGCCGCCTCCTCGATGAAGTCGATCATGGCGTCTGCCATGGAGACCTTCTCATTGTCGAAGCCGACGATGAAACCCGCGGTGACGAGCATGCCGGCGGCGTAGATCTTGTGGATGCTCTCGGCGATGTTGCGCCGCGTGTTCTGCTTCTTCCGCATGGCGACGAGCGTCGCCGGATCCGGACTTTCGATGCCAACGAAGATGCCGAAGAAGTTGGCCGAACCCATCAGCTCCAGCAATTCCGGATCGTCGGCGAGATTGATCGAGGCCTCGGTGGAGAGTTCGAAGGGATAGCCGTGGGTACGCTGCCATTCTGCGAGTTGCGGCAGGAATTGCCGCAGCGACTTCTTGTTGCCGATGAAATTGTCGTCGACGAAGTCGAGATGGCCGCGGTAGCCCATCTGATAGAGCTTCTCGAGCTCGACGAACATCTGCTCGATCGTCTTGGTCCGCGGCACGCGGCCATAGAGCTCGATGATGTCGCAGAACTCGCAGGTGAAGGGACAGCCGCGCGAATATTGCACACCGAGATAGAGATAGTCGTCGAACTTGAGCAAGTCGAAACGCGGCACCGGCGTCTTGGTCACGTCCGCCTGGAATTTCGGTGCGGTGAAAACGCCGGACCGCGTGCCACCCTCCCAGGCCGCAATGAATTCATCAATGACGCTCTCGGCCTCGCCGAGCACCCGGAAGTCGGCCCGCTCATAGATGTGGGGGCTTGAAGTCGGATCGGGACCGCCCACGACCACTGGCTTGCCGGCCGCGCGGCAGATTTCGATCAGGCGCAGCGTGTCGGCCTGCTGCGGCATCATCCCGCCGGTGAAGACGACGTCGGCCCAGGCGAGATCCTCGTCGTTGAAGGGCGCCGTATTGCAATCGATCAGCCGGACCGTCCAGCTTTCGGGCAGCATCGCAGCCACGGTGATCAGACCCAAGGGAGCTGCAGGGCGCTTTACGCCCAAGACCTTGCAGGATTCACCAAAGGTCCAGAAGGACTCTGCCGAGAACAGCGGGTACAACATCAGCACGTTAGGACTCGGCACGTTCATTGGAACTCCTTCTCGCGTCGGCGCAGTGTACCAAAGCGCCTGCGTCTTGTACCCCGGCAAAAGGGACAAACTGTCGCCGCGGCCTCGATCAGCCCTGGAACCCGCATTCACAGCTCGGCGTCGCCTCAGACCCATGAATTGGCGCCCGCGGAGGTCGATCGAATCGACCATGATGGGGGTGAGACAAAACACCGCTCACTCCACAATCTTCCCCCGGGAGGCCTAATTCTTCGCATTTCACCCCTCGGACTGTTGATTTGAACAGTTCCAGTTTGCCGGACACATTGCGCCCGTGAGTTCAATCGGTGGATTGGGCCAATCAGGGGACTGCGATGGCAAACCTAACAATCAACGGAAAAACCTTCACCCTCGACGTCGAGCCGGATACGCCGTTGCTCTGGGCGATCCGCGAGAATGCCGGCCTGACCGGCACGAAATACGGTTGCGGCATTGCACAATGCGGCGCCTGCACCGTCCACATCGAAGGCGTCGCCACCCGCTCCTGCGGCGTCTCGGTGAGCGAAGCCCAGGGCAAGAAGATCACCACCATCGAGGGGCTCGCCTCCGGCGACACGCTGCACAAGGTGCAGGAGGCCTGGATTGCCCAGGACGTGCCGCAATGCGGCTATTGCCAGAGCGGCATGATCATGGCGGTGGCGGCGCTGCTGAGCGAGAAGCCGAAGCCGACCGACGCCGACATCGACGAGGCCATCACCAACATCTGCCGCTGCGGCACCTTCCAGCAGGTGCGCGAAGCGATCCACACGATCGCCAGCGCGTAAGGAGCCGCCCCATGAACAAGCACGTTTCCCCCAAGATGAATCGTCGTGCCTTCGTCATCGGCAGCGCCACGCTGGGCGCCGGCCTCGCCATCGGCCTCGACATCCCCTTCGGCGGCCCCGCCGTGGTCCGCGCCGCCGACGGCTCGCCCGAAATCGGCGCCTGGGTCGTGGTCAGACCCGACGACACCGTCGTGATTCGCATCGCCCGCTCCGAGATGGGCCAGGGCTCGCTCACCGGTCTCGCCCAGCTCGTCGCCGAGGAGCTCGAATGCGACTGGACCAAGGTCACGACCGAATATCCGACACCCGGCCAGAGCGTTGCCCGCAAGCGCGTCTGGGGCGATTTCTCGACCGGCGGCAGCCGCGGCATCCGCTCCTCGCAGGACTACGTCCGCAAGGGCGGCGCCACCGCGCGCGTGATGCTGATCCAGGCCGCCGCCGACGCATGGAAGGTGCCAGCCTCCGAATGCGCGGCCGCGAACAGCGTCATCACCCATACGCCATCGGGCCGGACCACGACTTACGCCAAGGTCGCCGAGGCCGCAGCCAAGCTGTCGCCGCCGGCGGACGTCAAGCTGAAGGATCCGAAGGACTGGAAGCTGATCGGCAAGGGCGTGAAGCGGCTCGACACCGCCGACAAGACCACCGGCGCCATGATCTACGGCGCCGACGTGAAGCTGCCGGGCATGCTGAACGCCGCGATCAAGGACTGCCCCGTGTTCGGCGGCAAGCTGAAGAGCTTTGACGAAGCCAAGATCGCCGGCATGAAAGGCGTGAAGAAGGTCATCAAGGTCGGCGATACCGCGGTCGCGGTCGTTGCCGACACCTGGTGGCACGCCAAGACCGCGCTGGATGCGCTGCCGATCGTCTGGGACGAGGGCGACAACGCAAAAGTCTCGAGCGAGACGATTGCCAAGTGGCTGGCCGAGGGCCTCGATAACAACCAGCCGGCCTATGTCGGCAACAAGAACGGCGACGCCAAGGCCGCGATTGCGAGTGCGGCGAAGAAGGTCGAGGCCGTCTACTCCTATCCCTACCAGAACCACGCCACGATGGAGCCGATGAACGCCACCGCGCTCTATACGTCGGACAAATGCGAGGTCTGGTGCGGCACGCAGAATGGCGAGGCTGCGTTTGCGGCGGTGCTGGAAGCTTCCGGCCTGCCGGCCGACAAGTGCGACGTGCACAAGGTGATGTTAGGGGGCGGCTTCGGCCGGCGCGGCCAGACCGACTATGTCCGCCAGGCCGTGATGATCGCCAAAGAGATGCCGGGCACGCCGGTCAAGCTGTTGTGGTCGCGCGAAGAGGACATGGCGCACGGCCGGTATCATCCGATCACCCAGTGCAAGATGACCGGCGCGTTCGATGCCGACAACAACCTGGTCGCGCTGCACTACCGCCTGTCCGGGCAGTCGATCCTGTTCTCGCTGCGCCCCGAAGCGCTGCAGAACGGCATGGATCCGGCCGCCTTCCAGGGCGTCGCCCAATCCGGCGAGGCCGCGTTCGGCTATTCGGTGCCGAACCTGCTGGTCGAGCACGCGATGCGCAACCCGCACGTCCCGCCGGGCTTCTGGCGCGGCGTCAACGTCAATCACAACGCGATCTACATGGAGTGCTTCATGGACGAGCTGGCCCAGGCCGCAGGCCAGGACCCGCTCGAATTCCGCCGCAAGCTGATGGGCAATCACCCCAAGCATCTGGCGGTGCTCAATGCCGTCGCCGAGAAGATCGGCTGGACCACGCCGGCGCCGCAGGGCGTCTATCGCGGCATCGCGCAGGTCATGGGCTACGGCAGCTATGTCGCCGGCGCCGCCGAAATCTCGGTGACCGACGGCAGCAAGATCAAGGTGCATCGCATCGTCGCCTCCACCGATCCCGGCTACGTCGTCAACCCGGCGCAGGTGGAGCGGCAGATCGCGGGCTCCTTCGTCTATGGCCTCTCCGCACTGTTCTACGGCGGCTGCACCGTCAAGGACGGCAAGATCGAGCAAACCAACTTCGACACCTACAACTCGATGCGCATCAACGAGATGCCGAAGGTGGAATCGGTGATGGTGCCGAGCGGCGGGTTCTGGGGCGGTGTCGGCGAGCCCACCATCGGCGTTGCCGCGCCAGCCGTGCTCAATGCGTACTTCGCAGCGACGGGCAAGCGCATCCGCTCGGTGCCGCTGCGGAATCAGAACATCACCTTCGCCTAAGAGACGCGCTGCGGCGGCCACGACGGCCGCCGCAGCATTTTCCGGATGATATCCATGAATGTGCCGGTGACACGGCGAAATGCCGTCCTCGGCATCACCGCGGCAGCCGCAACGCTGGCGCGGCCATCGATTTTGCGCGCGCGGTCTGCGGGCCTCGTGGTCGTCGTCGGCGGCGGCTTTGGCGGCGCGGCCTGCGCGCGAGCATTGAAGCGAGCCAATGCGTCACTCGACGTCTCGCTGATCGACGCGAACAGGGTGTTCACCGCCTGCCCGTTCAGCAACGAAGTGATCGCGGGTCTACGCGACATCCAACTCCAACAATTCAGCTATGACAAGCTCGCCGCCGACGGCGTCTTTGTCGTCGGCGAGACCGCGACGAGGATCGACCCGCAGCAACAAAGCGTCACTGTAGAGGACAGCACCTCGTTCTTTTACGATCGCCTCGTGCTCTCGCCCGGTATCGACTTCCACTTCGAGGCCCTGCCCGGCTACGACGAGGCTGCGTCGGAAAAGATGCCGCACGCCTGGAAGGCCGGCGCGCAGACCCTTTTGCTACGCAAGCAATTGGAGGCAATGGCTGACGGCGGCACGGTCGCCATTGCGATCCCGGCCAATCCCTCGCGCTGCCCACCGGCGCCTTATGAGCGCGCCAGCCTGATCGCGCATTACCTGAAGACGAACAAGCCACGGTCAAAAGTGCTGATCCTCGACGCCAAGGACAGTTTCTCCCAGCAGCGGCTGTTCGAGAAGGCGTGGAAGGAGCTCTACGGCGACATGATCGAGCGCGTCGCGCTGTCGCAAGGCGGCCGCGTCACCTCGGTCGATCCTGCTACGAGGACCATCATCACCGAGTTCGGCAACTACACGCCCGATGTCGCCAATGTCATTCCGCCGCAGCGTGCGGGGCGTATCGCCGCGATCGCGGGCGCTACGGATGCGACCGGCTGGTGCCCGATCGATCCTGTGACCTTCGAGTCGAAGCTCGTCAAGAACATCCACGTCATCGGCGATGCCTGCCTCGGCGGCGGCATTCCCAAATCGGCATCCGCCGCGAGTGCGCAAGGCAAGGCTTGTGCCGCCGCGATCGTCGCTTCGCTCGCGGGCCGAACACCCGAGACGCCACGGTTGACCGGCGTCTGCTACAACACTGTCGCGCCCGGCTACGGCTTTTCGCTTGCCGGCAATTACCAGCCCAAGGGCGACATCTTCGCCGAGGTCGACGGCGGCGCCACGAGCCCCGTCGATGCGCCGCGCGAGCTGCGCGCGCGCGAGGCCGCCGAAGCGAAACGCTGGTTTCAAACCATCACGGCGGACACCTTTGGCTAGATCATGACGAGACGAAGCCACCGCTACGACCACAGTGCGCCCCCTCCCCCGCCAGCGGGGGAGGGTCGGGGAGAGGGTGTCTCGACAACGAAGACTCACCCAGAGGAAAGAACCCTCACCCGGCGCTGCGCGCCGACCTCTCCCGCAAGCGGGAGAGGTAAGTGGAGTTCGCGGCGACCTCGATCATTACGTCCAATACCCGCGATTGCCGCATTCATCGTAGCGAGCCTTGCCCTCTCCTCGCATACCAAGGCAGACGAACTCGTCCCTTACAAGATTGTCGGCGACGGCATTCCAGCCTCACTCACCGGCTCTCCCGGCGATGCCACGCGCGGGCGCGCGCTGGTGCTGGCGCGCACCACGACCTGCATCCTCTGCCATTCCGGCCCCTTCCCGGAAACGCGATTCCAGGGCGATCTCGCACCTGACCTCACAGGCGCCGGGAACCGCTGGTCGGCGAGCCAGTTGCGGCTTCGGCTGATCGATGCGGCGCGCTTCAACGCACAGACCATCATGCCGTCCTATTTTCGCAATGACGACCTCGTGCGAGTCGGACGCAATTTTGCCGGCAAGCCGATCTTGTCGGCCGCGGAGATCGAGGACATCGTGGCTTTTCTTGCAACGCTTCGCGACTAAGGATTGTTCATGCCAACCACGCGACGACAATTTTTGAGCCTCGCCGGAGGCGTGACGGCCGTCGGGACGCTTCCGATCGTCACGCTGCGGCCGCTTCACGCGACGCCTGCGATGCTCAACACTGCGATCCGCAACGTCGTCGGCGAAGCGCCAATTCGCACCGGCAGGGTGAAGCTCGACATTCCGCCGCTGGTCGAGAACGGAAACACCGTGCCGATGACGGTGAGCGTCGCGAGCCCGATGACGGCTGATGATCACGTCAAGAGCATCCACGTCTTCAACGAGAAGAACCCGCAGCCGAACATCGGCAATTTCTATCTCAACCCCTCCTCGGGCCGCGCCCAGGTCTCGACCCGTATCCGCCTCGCTGACACCCAGAAGGTGGTCGCGATCGCGCGCCTGTCCGACGACACGTTCTGGCAGGTCGCCGTTGATGTCGTCGTGACGCTGGCCGCCTGCACCGAAGAGATGAACTGATGGCCGCGCTTATCAACGTTCCCGCGAAGGCCAGGCGTGGCGACGTCATCGAGATCCGCACGCTGACCTCGCACATCATGGAAACAGGCTTCCGCCACACCGTGGATGGCAAGCTGGTGCCGCGCGACATCATCACGAGCTTCACCTGCCGCTACAACGGCGCCGAGATCTTTCGCGCCGACCTCTTTCCGGCGATCGCCGCGAATCCCTACTTGTCCTTCTTCACCGTGGCCAAGGAGAGCGGCAAGTTCGAGTTCGAATGGATCGGCGACAACGGCTATGCGTCCATCGCATCGGCATCGATCACCGTCGAATGAGCGTTTGGCGCGCGATAGCAGCGGCGGCCTTGTTCGCCGCGGCCCCTGCCCTGCTCGCCGGCGAAATCCCGCCCGATGCGCGCCGGTCCGGCTACTCCTTCATGGGCCCGGACACGCGCGCCATGCAGGATGACGACACCTCCAATCCCGGCATGCTGTTCGTGCTCGATGGCGAACAGCTGTGGGGCAAGAAGACCGGCAGCGCGGAGAAGTCCTGCGCCGACTGCCATGGCGAGGCGCGCAGCAGCATGAAGGGCGTCGCCGCACGCTATCCCGCCATCGACAAGACGCTCGGTCACCCCGTCACGCTCGACCAGCGCATCAATCTCTGCCGCGCCAATCATCAGCAGGCCTCACCACTGCCCTACGAGAGCCGCGACCTCCTGGCGCTGTCCGCTTTCGTCGCCCACCAATCGCGCGGTATCGCGATCACCGCTGGCGACGATCCGCAAGCAAAGCCCTTCGTGGAGCAAGGCCGCGAACTCTTCATGCAGCGCGAGGGCCAGCTCAACCTCGCCTGCACCAATTGCCACGACGACAATTTCGACAGACGCCTCGCGGGTGCGCCGATCACGCAAGCGCAGCCGACCGGCTATCCACTCTACCGCCTGGAATGGCAGACGCTGGGTTCGCTGGAGCGGCGGCTGCGCAGCTGCATGAGCGGCGTCCGTGCCCAGGCCTATGATTACGGCTCGCCCGAGCTGGTCGCGCTCGAGCTCTATCTGATGTCGCGGGCGCGCGGCCTGCCGATGGAGACGCCGGCCGTGCGGCCCTGATCCGATCCGCGAAGCCGAGGGCGATGGTTGCGCCTCCGCGCGCACGGGCGCGCAAGCTACGATGAGAAGCATACCTACGGTCAATCGTGGGATACCATGCACTCACCATCCCACGCGCAGGCCAACGCGTCCGCCGGCGACCCGCTGGTCGGGTCCATAGCCGATTCCACCGTTGAACTGCATGTTCCGATTGAGGCGGAGTGCCGCATTGAGCGCAAGACCATTGGCCCGCTCGAAGGTGCCGTAGTTCATCGTCACGGCGAAGGTCTCGTCCGGTAACAGCGTCGGCACGCCGGCCATGGCAAAGGCCATGGCGACGCCGCTGGTCGCCTTGCTGGTCCGGCTGCTGAGGTCGTCGAGACGGCCGTTGATGCTGGCGAGCTGTGCATTGATGGCGCTGAGATCACCCGTCGAAGCCAGGCCGAGATTGGCGAGCGTGGTGGTCGCGAGATTGCCGGCGCCGTCGGACGTCACGAGCTGCGTCGCGCCACTTTGCGCGGCCTTGCTCGCAGACGAGGTGACGCCGGCCATGGTGTAGGTGTTGCCCGCCGTGCCGAACGTCTGCTGATTGGCGCGCGTCGCCGTGGCGCCGTTGCCGAAGGCGGCAGAATTGGCGAAGCCGGCGCTGGTATTGTTGCCGACGGCGACGGCGTTCGCGCCCGCGACCGATACGCTGTTGCCGATCGCAACGGCGCCTGTCCCGGTCACGGTCGCCGTGTTCGCCATCACCAGCGCATTGGGCGCGTTGACGGCGTTGCCGGAGCCGAACACCGAGGAGCCTGCTGCGCTCGCGGTGCCGGCCACCGCGTTGTTGGAGCCGACGACGTTGACGTTGTCGCCCCGGCCGATCTGGTTGGTGCCGTTGATCGTGTTGTTGTCGCCCAGCACGAAGCTGCCATTGCCGTTCAGCGTATTGGGGTCGCCGATGGCGTAGCTGCCATTGCCGCGCACGGTCTGACCGGTGCCGAACGCACCGCTGCTCGTGCCGGTGACGTTGTTGAGCGCACCGACCGCGGTGCTGTTCGCGCCGGTCACCACGCTGTTGGTGCCGACGGCCGTTCCATTCGCGCTGCCCGCATTGACGACCGCCCACGAGCCGACCGCCACCGAACTGTCGGCATACGCATAGCTGTCCATACCGTAGGCCGAGCTGGACAGGCCGGTCGCCGTGCTCCGGCCACCGGACGCGGTTGCGAAGTCCCCCGAGGCCTGGGAGCTGGCCCCCACCGCCGTGGAGAACCAGCCCCCTGCACTGCTATTTGAGCCAACGGCTACGGCTTGATCGCCGCTCGCGCTGCTCACATAGCCGTATGCGGCGCTCTGGTAGCCACTTGCCGCGCTCTGCGCCCCGATGGCGGAGGTGTACTGACCGAGCGCGTGGGCGCCATACCCCACCGCGGTTGTTTGCACGCTGGTCGCCTGGCTCGAGGCGCCGACGGCGACGCCGAAATCGCCAGAGGCATTGCTGGACGCACCATAGGCGGAGCTGGATACGCCGCCGGCCGCACTGCCGCTGCCGCACGCCGTACTTGTGGCAGAGCCTGCGCCTGCGCCGCCGGTGCTGTTGCTGGCATCGACGCAGACGAACTGCGCTTGTGCGGATGGCATATCGAGCAAGGCGCCGAGCACGATCGCCGCGACCGCACAGATCGAGGCTGGCAGCATTCGGCGCCGCGCCGCACCTCTCCCCGTTCGTCCCGCCCTCTCGCTGGCCCGCCCATCGGCCAACCGCGCCACAAAACCCGTCCCCCGCGCCTTCATCGCCCTACCTTCACGTCATTGCAAATTGTCCGGGCCGCGAAACACGCACGGCTGGCCCGCGCGCGATAATATGAATATTCATGTCCGGAGACTGCGGTTCGACGGCGTGGAAACTTGCCTGATCGTCCCAATTTGCAGACCAACTGCCGAAGGGAGCGGCCTGGCATGACGAAAATTCCGTATCTGCGCTTCGATACAGCGGAGCTGCCTGCCGCCGAGCGGCTCGACCGCTACCGCGCGATTCTCACGCATTACGAGGTGTCGGTCCCCGAGGGCACGGCCGGCGACGATTTCGAGGTTCTGGCCGAGGCCTGGCTGCTGGGCGGCCTGGTGGCCGCATCCACGCGGATGGGGCCGGTGCGCTTCACCCGCTCCGCCGCGCTGGCGAAGGCCGATGGCCGCAACTCATTCGCGCTGCTGCTGCTCCGTCGCGGCGCCTGGAGCGGCGAGGTCGACGGCGAGCCGATCTCCGCCGGCCCCGGCCAGGTGCTGGTGCTCGACCTGACCCGGCCCTTCGATGGTGTCGCCACGGCGACCGACACGATCAGCCTCGACGTCGAGCGCGATGCAATCGTCAGCGCCGCGCCCGATGGGCTCGACCTGCACGGGCTCGTCCTCGACGGCGCCGCCGGCCGGGTGCTGGCCGATCAGATGGGGCTGCTACGACGACGGCTTCCGGCGATGGGGGAGAACGAGGCGCCCGAAGCGGTCCGGACGACGCTTGGACTGCTGCGCGGATGTTTTGGCATGGCCGCGCAGCCGCGCGAGCAAGGGCTCGCCCGGCGCGACATCGCCATCCTTCATCGCGCCAGCCGTTTCATCGACCAAAATCTCGGTCATCCCGATCTCTCGGTGGCAACCATCTGCCGCGAGATCGGCGTGTCCCGCTCGGTGCTCTATCGCGTCTTCACGCCGCTGGCGGGCGTCGCCGATTACATCCGCGGACGGCGGCTCGAGGCGATCCACGTACTGCTCGAAGACGCAGGCGAAGAGCGCTGGAATGCAGAGATCGCCGCTGAATTCGGCTTCGTGAGCCAGGCCCATTTCAGCCGCAGCTTCCGGCAACGCTTCGGCTACTCGCCGCGCACAGCGCGTGACTCCCGCGATCTTGCAGCCGCCGTCGCAGCTGGCCCGGAACTCTTCCGCGAGTGGATCAACCAGCTGGGTTGACTTGCCCTGGCGTGCGGTTCGAAAGGAAACGGCCGGTCAGCATGACGCCGCCCGGCCGCAGTCTCTGCTTTCCTTCTCCTACTCCGCCGGCGCGGCCGACATCTCCGGATGCGCGGCATAGTGTTCGCTGGCGCCGAGCTTGCTGGCCGCGAACAGGCCGGCGGCCATCGCGGCATAGGCCAGCGCGACGGCGGGCGTGACACCGAATCCGCCGCCGATGCCGACGGCCTCGCCATGCATGAAGCCGAAATAGGTCAGGACCGCACCGACCAGCGCGAAGCCTGATGCCTTCTCGAAGTCGCGCTCGATGATGAAGACGCCGATCGCGCCCAGGATGAGGCCACCGAGGATGGAGCCGCCGCCCATCACCTCCAGCCCGTGGTAGAACACGCCCTGCTGCGGCAGCGCGGCGATCGCGGCAGCCTTCACCGCGTCCGCCTTGTCGGCGGCCATGCCGCCGACGGTTGCCGCCGCATTCATGGTCGAGCCGAGCATCGTGTCGATCTGCAGCTTGGCCCAGGCGGCCAGATGCGGCGTCAGCGCCAGCACGATCGCGGGGGCGTGCTTGACCGGCGTGGTCTGGAACGCCTGCGCGCCGATCAGCATGCCGATATAGAGCAGGATGGGCGAGATCGCGACCACAGGCACCAGCGCCAGCAGCACCGAGATGATGCCGAACCAGGCCAGCACGATCACCATAATGCCGGTTGCCGCCGAGTAGCCGATGCGGCCGCCCATCGCCTTCCAGCCGGGATGGCCGATATAGACGGCGTTGATGAAGGGATTGCCCATCAGGCAACCGATCAGGCTGACGACGCCATCGGCCGTGAGCACCCGCGTGGTCGGATATTCGTCGCCGGCGGCTTCCGCGCTCTCGACATTGTCCATGGCTTCGACGAGGTCATAGATGCCGAACGGAATGGCGGTGACCAGGATGATGCCGAGGAATTCGAAGCCGGAAAAGACGTAGCCTACGGCGGGGAGCGGCACCGAGAAGCCGAAATTGGCAAAGGCATCGCCGACACCCTTGACGCTTAGTCCACCGAGACCGAGCCCGAACAGGTTCGAGCCCCATGCGATGATCATGCCGACGGCGATGGCGACGAGGCCTGCGGGAATGCCGCGCGGATATTTCACGCCGCCAAACCAGCTCACCAGGATGATGGCGAAGCAGACGAGGCCGATCTGCGGCGTCATGTACATTTCCAGCGCCGGCCGCATCGAGATGAAGGTGACGGAGACGCCGGCAAGGGTGCCGAGCAGCGCCGCGCGCGGCGTGATCTTGCGAATGAACGGCGCAATGAAGCCGCCGATCATGAGAATGAAGCTCTGGAAGAACACCCAGACCAGGCCGGCCGACCAGCCCTTGAGCGGATCACCGGTTTTCAGCGTGATCGGCAGCATGATCACGAAGGTGACGATGAACATGTGCGGCACGCTGACGCCCGAGGGCAGCGCGCAGACGTCGTTGCGGCCGGTCTTCTGTGCCAGACGATAGGCGAGGTAGGCGTAGTAGAAGGTCGAGAGGCACATCATCAGCCCGAGCGCTGGGAGGATGCGGCCGAACACCAGACTGTCCGGCATCTTCAAGACGAAGCGCAGCAGGCCCGTGAGCACCAGCATGTTGACGAGGATGTTGGTGCCGAAGCCGAAAAACGCGTTCCAGTCGCCCGATGTCCATAGTGCCGGCTTGAACTCAGACGTATTGAACTCAGACTTGCCGGTCGTCCCCGTCAATGTGCTCATGACAATACCCCTATGTGGTCGAAACCTTCATTGCCTCCAGAACCGCGGCCGAGGTTGCGACCCAGCCGAAGATGCCGCCCTGGGCCTTGATCATCTTCAGGCCCATCTCGTGAAACTCGGGGAAGTAGGACGCGCAGCCGTCCGACATGACGACGCAGCGGTAGCCGCGGTCATTGGCCTCGCGCACCGTGGTGTTGACGCACACTTCGGTGGTGACGCCGCACACCAGCAGATTCTCGATGCCGTATTTCTCCAGCACGTCACCGAGCTCGGTGGCGTAGAACGCGCCCTTGCCGGGCTTGTCGATCACGATCTCGCTGTCGAGCGGATAGAGTTCGGGAATGATGTCGTGGCCCGCTTCGCCGCGGATGAGGATGCGCCCCATCGGGCCGGGATCGCCGATGCGAAGGCTCGGCGCGCCGCGCTCGACTTTCGCCGGCGGCGCGTCGGAGAGATCGGGCAGATGGCCCTCGCGGGTGTGGATCACCAGCATGCCGGTGTCGCGCGCCGCCGCCAACATCGCGCCGATCGGCTTCACCGCGCGCGCAAGCTGGCTGACGTCGTTGCCGAGCGTCTCGCCGAAGCCGCCGGGCTCCATGAAGTCGCGCTGCATGTCGATGATGAGAAGCGCGGTGCTCGGCCAGTCGAGCTTGATCGGCTCGGGCTCGGCGTTGATGACGCCCAATGTCGGCTTGCTCGAGTCCAGCATGACGCCCGCCCCTCGCGAGAACTTCTTTGCCGGAGTTCTGCAAGCGGCGTGCCATTGTGTACAATTTCAGTCGCGCGCAGGTTGCGAGCGAATTCGCTGCATGCTCAGAAGGTTAGGAAGAGAACCGACGCCTGCTTATTCCCTGTGCGACGGCTTTGCGAGGTGCATTTGCTCAAAGGATGAGCGGCGCGACCTCTCCCGCCGCCATGCCGGGGCTGACGGCACGCTTTGGCCTTCGCGCTTGGGCGGGCACGTCGTCTCCCCCGGAATGACGGGACGATAAGGCCGAGACCTGACCTCGCACTTCGCCACTTGGCAGATTTGTCCGTCCCACTTTTTCTTCATCCTGATCTTGCACCGTCCTGCAGATTCGGTAGCATTTTCGGATTGCGCAACATTTGATTGTGGAGTTTTCCGATGGCTATTTCGCTGGGCGACCTCGTCCCGGAATTCCGCTCGCTGGTCAGCGAGCTGCTTCAAGCCTGTGCCGCAAACGACGTCACCATGGTTCCGACCGAAAGCGTCAGAACCCCCGCGCAGCAGGCGCGTTATTGGCGGCAATCGCGTTCGATCATTGAGATCAACAACGCGATCGCGATGCTCCGGCAAAGCGGCGCCTCGTATCTTGCGGACGTGCTGGAATCGGTCGGCCCTCAGAACGGAGACGAGGTGACCAAGGTCCTTCCGGGCAACAGTTGGCATCAATGGGGGGAGGCCATCGACTGCTTCTGGGAGGTCGACGGGAGAGCCGAGTGGTCGACGACCAGGAAGATCAACGGCGTCAACGGCTATCAGGTCTATGCCCAGGAAGCGAAGAGGCTTGGCCTGACGGCGGGCCTGCTTTGGCCGCGGTTCAAGGATGCGCCGCATGTTCAACTTCGCTCCGATGACAATCCCATCTCGTCCGGCCTGACCTGGCCGAAGATCGATCAAACCATGCGCGAGCGCTTTGGCGGCGCGCCGGCCGTCGCCAATTTTGGCGTCGAAATGCAGGGGATCGTGCCAGCGCATGACCCCATACGGCTCGCCTATAGCGCGCCCGAAGGCTGGCAGGTCTACGAGACGACCGATGTTTGCGCCGCCGTCTTCCGCGGCAGGTTCGCGGTCGATGCAGATGGCGCGCCGAAGGCCTATCACCAGAACAACGCCGTCGCGCTCGATTTCCTCGCGAACGCGGGACGGCCTGGAAATTGGTGGGCGCTCGTGACCGATGCGCGCGGCGCTCCCAGGATTCAGGACAATGCGGATCCGGCGCCCGGCTATTTTGTCTCAACGACATCGCTGACCAACCCGGGCTTCCCTGCCGATCGACCCAGCCATTACGTCGATGCAAGCACCATCCCGTTCCTGGTCCTGCCCGGTGGCCGCTTCCGGCAATTCACCTCAGTCAAGGTGTTGCGGCTTGGCGACCTCGGGGTCGCCTACAACAAGCTGAACGGCAAGCTCTGCTTCTGTCAGTTTGCCGAGACGGGCCCAGCCGACAAGATCGGCGAAGGCTCGATCGCGCTGGCTTCCAGCCTCGGCATCACTGCCGACCCCAAACGGGGCGGCCTCGGGACCAGGGACGTGATCTGGGCGGCGTTCGCCGGTTCAGGCGTGGGCCGGGGAATGTCCGTGGCGGAGATCAATGCGACGGCACAGCCCATCTTCGAACAATGGGGCGGAATGGCGCGCATGCGGTCTTACGAACAGCTTTGACGTAACCTAGCGCCCGGCCCCATACAGCTGCCGATACTCTTCCGCGTACGGCGCATAGGAGTCCTTCATCGTCGCCATGTTCAGCAGCATGGTGGCGACCACCGTACTCGCCTTGTCGAACACACGCGTCCTGGCCCAGGCGCTTTCGGTGCGGCGGCTGCCGGAGAGGGCGACCACCTCGCGCTCGACCGCGTACTCCTCGTCCACGAAGAGCGGCCCCTTCACCAGCCGGATCTCCTGATCGGCGAACAGGCCGACGGCCGGGCCCTTGGCCGGGAGCGGATCATCCTTCGAGCGGTACTGAAACAGCACGCTCAGCATCTCCATCGGGATGATCGGTCTGCCCCAGGGATTGTCGGCGCCGGAATAGTATGGCGAGCTTTCGGTAATGACCGCGAGCTTCTGCCGCAGCGAGAAGGGATAAAGGTCGCCCATGGTCTGATCGAACGCCATGCGGACCGTCTGCCGCCTGCCGGTCTGCGCCACCTTGACGTCGCGCAGAATGACGGGATCGGCGAGCGGCTTGAGCTCGGCGAGGCGCGCCTCCAGCGCAGTCGCTGCGTGCGGTTCGCCGACGGAGGCCGTGCCGCGCAGCACCTCGGTGCCATCGCGCTTGACCATTTGGATTTGGCACTGGCTTGTCCCGGGCAGTGGCTTCGACAGGATCGCCTGCACCTCCTCGCCCTCATAGCAGACGCTGCGATAATGCGCGGAGAGGCAGCCGGTCTCGAACCAGGCGCGTCCCCACAGCTGCGCGCCGAGCGGGGCGAACTGGCTGAAATGCGTCGGGCCTTCGATGGTGCCGCCCTTGAAGCCGAGCTTCTGCGCGGTGGCGTCGTCGTGAATGGACGCGTGCGCGTCGTAGGTTTGCGCTTGCAGCATCTGACGCGGCTGGCGCCACGGTCCGATCAGGGCCTCGGCCGTCTCGGTGATTTCGGTCTCGAACACGTTTGCAGCCATTGGTCTCCTCCACAGACAGCCATGACTAGCAGGAGCGCCACGGATGCGGCCAGCGATATTGACTTCGCCGGCCCATGCTCTTGACTGCGAGCTTCCGCTCCGCAAAGCCGCGAGCCTCCCGCGGCGCAAAATCCCTCGCCGGACCAGGACAACAAGGATCCCCGACATGACGCTGTTGCAGGTCGAGCTGGACGATAAATACCGGCTCGAATCGAAGCGGATCTTCCTGTCCGGCACACAGGCTCTGGTTCGCTTGCCGATGTTGCAGCGCGAACGCGACCGGCTCCAGGGACTCAACACCGGCGGCTTCATCTCCGGGTATCGCGGCTCCCCGCTCGGCATGTACGACCACGCGTTGTGGCGCGCGAAGTCACACCTTCAGCAGCACGACATCGCCTTCGTCCCAGGCCTGAACGAAGATCTGGCGGCCACCGCAGTCTGGGGCAGCCAGCAGGTCGGCCTGTTTCCCGGCGCCAAGGTCGATGGCGTGTTCGGCATCTGGTACGGCAAGGGCCCCGGCGTCGACCGCTCGGTCGATGCGCTCAAGCATGCCAATGCCGCCGGCACCTCGCTCAATGGCGGCGTGCTGGCGCTGGCCGGTGACGACCATGGGTGCCAGTCCTCGACGCTGGCGCATCAGAGCGAGCAGGTGTTCGCGGCGGCGCTGATCCCCGTGATCAATCCCGCGACGCTGCAGGACTACCTCGATCTCGGCCTCTACGGCTTCGCGCTGTCGCGCTTCTCCGGCTGCTGGGTCGGATTCAAGGCGATCAGCGAGACCGTGGAAAGTTCGGCGTCGATCGACAGCGACCCTGAACGCATCAAGATCGTGCTGCCCGAGGATTTCGAGATGCCGCCCGGCGGCCTCAACATCCGCTGGCCCGATCCGCCGCTGGATGCCGAGAGGCGCCTGTTCGGCCCGAAGATGGCCGCGGTGCAGGCCTTCGCCCGCGCCAACCAGCTCGACCGCATCGTGCTCGATTCCAAGCCGGCGCGGCTCGGCATCGTCGCCACCGGCAAAGCCTATCTCGATCTGCGCCAGGCATTGGCCGATCTCGGCATGACCGACAAGGACGCGCAGGATCTCGGTCTGCGCATCTACAAGGTCGCACTGACCTGGCCGCTGGAGGAAACCGGCGCGAAGCGTTTCGCCGAGGGCCTTCAGGATATTCTCGTGGTCGAGGAAAAGCGCGGCTTCATCGAAGACCAGTTGATGCGCATCCTCTACAACATCGATGCCTCCAGGCGCCCGACGATCACGGGCAAGCGCGACGAGCGCGGCGCGCCGCTGTTGCCAAGCGAGGGCGAGCTGACGCCGACCATCGTCGCCGCCGCGCTGGTGGCACGCTTGCGCAAGCTCGGCCATCACAGCCCGGTGCTGGAGCAGCGCCTCGCCCGGCTCGAGGCGTTCGACCATCCGGTCACCGCCAGCTCGCAGATCAAGCTCGCACGCACGCCGTTCTTCTGCTCGGGCTGCCCGCACAACACCTCGACGCGCGTGCCCGAAGGCAGCCGCGCCATGGCTGGCATCGGCTGCCACGGCATGGCCCTGAGCATGCCGACCCGCCGCACCGATCTGATCTCGCATATGGGCGCCGAGGGCGTGAACTGGATCGGCCAGTCGCCCTTCACGAGCGAGAAGCACATCTTCCAGAATCTCGGCGACGGCACCTACACCCATTCCGGGCTTCTCGCCCTTCGCGCGGCATCGGCCGCCGGCATCAACATCACCTACAAGATCCTCTACAACGACGCCGTCGCGATGACCGGCGGCCAGCCCGCCGAAGGCGCCTTCAATGTCGCGCAGATCGCGCATCAGGTCTGGGCCGAGGGCGTCAAGCGTCTTGCAATCGTCTCGGACGATCCGAGCAAGTACCCGCAAGCAAACTACTTCCCGCAAGGCGCGACTATCCACCATCGCCGCGAGCTCGATGCCGTCCAGCGCGAGCTGCGCGACATCAAGGGCCTCACCGTCGTGATCTACGACCAGACCTGCGCCGCGGAAAAGCGCCGCCGCCGCAAGCGCGGGCTCTATCCCGATCCGGCCAAGCGCGCCTTCATCAACGAGCTGGTCTGCGAGGGCTGCGGCGATTGCTCGCAAGCCTCCAACTGCGTCTCGGTGCAACCGCTGGAGACCGAATTCGGCCGCAAGCGCCAGATCGACCAGTCGAACTGCAACAAGGACTTTTCCTGCGTCGAGGGTTTTTGCCCGAGTTTCGTGACCGTGCACGGCGGCACCCTGAAGCGCATGAAGACTTCGGCCGTCGATTCAGGCCAGCTGTTCGCCGATTTGCCGCTGCCGCCCGCGCGCGAGCTGGACGTGCCCTACAATATCCTCGTCACCGGCATCGGCGGGACCGGCGTCATCACCATCGGCGCGCTGCTCGGCATGGCCGCCCATGTCGACGGCCGCGGCTGCTCGGCGCTCGACTTCACCGGCCTGTCGCAAAAGAACGGTGCCGTGATGAGCCATGTCCGCATCGCACGGAGACCCGAAGACATCTCCGCGGTCCGCATCACCACCGGCGGCGCCGACGTCATTCTCGGCTGCGACATGATCGTCTCGGCCGGCCCCTCCGCGCTCAGCCGCGCCGAACGTGGCGTGACCAGAGCCTACATCAACGCCGATTTGCAGCCGACCGCGAGCTTCGTGCAAAATCCCGATCTCGACTTCGAGATGGGCACGATGCAGACCGTGCTGCGCGACGCCGTCGGCGACAACAACCTCGATATCATCGATGCCACCGGCATTGCCGCCGCGCTGTTGGGCGACAGCATCGCGACCAACCCCTTCATGCTCGGCTTTGCCTTCCAGAAGGGCGCAATCCCGCTGTCGCTGGAAGCGCTGCTGCGCGCCATCGAAATCAACGGCGCCGCGATCGAGATGAACAAGCTCGCCTTCACCTGGGGACGCCTGGCCGCCCACGACATGTCGCGGGTGCGCAGCGTGCTCCAGTTCAAGAGCCGCGCCGCCGCTCCGACCAAGTCCCTCGACGACATCATCGCGACCCGCGCCGAGTTTTTGACGGGCTATCAGGACAAGGCGTACGCGGATCGCTATCTCGCGGCCGTCGCCAAGGTGCGCAAGGCGGAAACCTCCGCCTCTGCCGTGTCAATCGAGCTGACCGAGGCCGTCGCGAAGAACCTGTTCAAGCTGATGTCCTACAAGGATGAGTACGAGGTCGCGCGGCTCTACACCGACGGCAGCTTCGCGAAGAAGGTGTCGGAGAAGTTCGACGGCGACTTCAACCTGAAATACCACCTCGCTCCGCCGATCTTCGCTCGGCGCGACAAGACGACGGGCCGGCTGCAGAAGCAGGAGTTCGGCGGCTGGATGATCCATGCCTTCCGCGTTCTCGCCAAGCTCAAGTTCCTGCGCGGCGGTGCCTTCGATCCGTTCGGCCGCACCGAGGAGCGCCGGACGGAGCGGAAGTTGATGGCGGATTATCTGGCGATGATTGACCAGCGAATCGCCGGGCTGAAGGCGGAGCAACTCCCGCTGCTGGCACGGCTCGCAAGGGTGCCGGAAATCATCCGCGGATTCGGCCACGTCAAGGAAGCCAACGTCAAGCTCGCGGCAGCCGAGACGGCGCGGCTGGAAGCGGAGCTGGAGAACAGCCGATTTGCGGCGGCTGCGGAGTGACGGAGGAGGCAGGCGCGAGCCTCACACTTGCTGTCATCGCCCGGCTTGACCGGGCGATCCAGTACTCCGAGACGGCAGTGAAATACGGATAGGCCGCGGCGTACTGGATGCCCCGCCTTCGCGGGGCATGACAGCGGTGGGGGTGGCTAGACCGACGTCAACAGGCTGGCAGCGGTCTCACGCGCCACACTCCCCTCCGCCAGATGCCGTCCTGCAATATACCCGAACGTCAGCGCCGGCCCCAGCGCGATGCCCGGCGCCGGATAATTGCCGTTCATGATCGAGCCCATGTCATTGCCGCAGGCATAGAGGCCCGCGATCGGCGTGCCATCCTCGCGCAACACCCGGGCTTGCGGATCGACCCTCATGCCGATGGCCGTGCCGAGATCGGCCGGATGGATGCGCATCGCGAAGAACGGCGTGCGGAGGATTGGCGCGACGCAGGGGTTGGGCTTGTGGCTGATATCGCCGAGATGGCGCTGGTAGATGGTGCTGCCGCGGCCGAATTCGCCATCGCGCCCCTCTTTCGCGCCTTCGTTGTAGCTCGCGATCGTCGCCGTGAGCACCGGCGGCTTGACGCCGATCCTCGCCGCAAGCTGCGCAATGTCAGGAGCCTCGACCAGCTCGCCGCTCACCACATAGCGCCGATAGCTGCGCGTGAACGGCTTGATGCGGCCGAGGCCGTAGGCCCACAGGAACCGGCGATCGCAAATCAGATAGAACGGCTCGCCATTGCCATGACGGAGCATGGCGAGCACGAATTCATGGTGGGACAGCGCCTCGTTGACGAAGCGCCGGCCCGCCGCGTTGACGGCGATCACACCGGGCTTGGCGCGGTCGGTCACAATGTGCGGGAACACGCCGCGGCTGCCGTCGTCGCGGCGGAACAGCGAGGACGGGACCCAATAGGCCGGGCTGGTCGCGTCCGCGTTGAGCGCGGCACCTGTCGTCGCCGCGAGCCGAAGTCCGTCGCCGGTGCCCGAGGTGTTGGTCGCCGAGACAAATCCGGCCGCCGCCGGGAAGAAGCGCTTGCGCAAGCTCGCGTCGTGCGAGAAGCCGCCGGTTGCCAGCACCACGCCGCGGCGCGCTGCGATCAGCCGGTCGCGCGAGCCATGACGGATCACCACGCCGCTGACGCGGTCGCCCTGCAGCGAGAGGTCTTCGACGTCGGCGCTGAAGAGAACTTCAACCTGCCGCGCCAGCAGCGAAGCATAGAGCTGCGCGGCAAGTGCGTTGCCGAGATGCAGCGACGTTCCGCGCCGGCTGCGCAGCCGCTGCAGCGCATATCGAGAGACCAGCCGCGCCGCACGCATGGTCGAGCGCAGCGATTTTCCAACGCTGCGCAGGTGCGGAACGTCGAGAGGATTGACCATCATCCCGCCGAACAGCGTGAACTCCGGCAGCGGTGGCCGCAATCGCGCAAAAGCGGCGCCGAGCCGCGTGCCATCGAAAGCAGCCGGCTCCAGCACGCGGCCGCCAGCCGTTGCCCCCAGCCGCTCCGGATAACAATCCGGACAGGCCTTCACCGGCTGGAGGCGAACTTCCGTGTTGGCTTCGAGATAGGCGATCGCCTCGGGCCCGCGCGCGAGGAAGGCGGCGCGCAGACCGGCATTGGCAGGCTCGGGCACCGTGCTCGACAGATATTGGACGGCATCCGCGACGCTGTCGGAGAGCCCGGCCTCCCTCATCTTGGCATTGGCGGGAATCCAGACCATGCCGGCGGACCAGGCGGTGGTGCCGCCGACGAACGCGGTCTTCTCGATCACCAGCACGCGCAGGCCCTGCGCAGCGGCAACGGCCGCCGCCGTCATGCCGCCGGCACCGGCGCCGATGACAATAACGTCGTAGGTCTCATGCGCCGGCATCATGCGGCGGATTTCCGGGGACGGGGCATGACACCGTCATACCTCGCCCGGAGGGGCCGACGCTAGCGCGCAGGCTTCCGCTCGATCGGATCGATGTCGATCGCCCGCAGGCGGCCGAGCCGCAGCACGTCCATGGCGAGCCGCCGGCCGATCCGGTCGCGATCGAGCACGCGGATCAGATCGTCGACGCCGTTGATCTCGACGCCATCGAGCCTGATCACCACGTCGCCGGGCAACAGTCCCGCCTTCGCCGCCGGACCGTCCGGCTCGATTTGCGCGAGCAGCGCGCCCATCTTGTTTTCGATGCCGGCCAGCACCGCATGCCGCCGCGGCACCGGCGCGGTCTGTCCGGCGACGCCGATATAGGCGCGGCGGACATAGCCGTGGCGGATGATCTCCGCCAGCACGAATTGCGCGGTGTTGCTGGCAACCGCGAAGCAGATGCCCTGCGCGCCGTTGATGATGGCGGTGTTGATGCCGATCACCTCGGCATTCGACGACAGTAGCGGGCCGCCGGAATTTCCGGGGTTGAGCGCGGCATCGGTCTGGATCACGTCCTCGATGGTGCGGCCGCTGACCGAGCGGATCGAGCGGCCGAGCGCCGAGACCACGCCGGCGGTCACGGTCGATTCGAAGCCGAGCGGATTGCCGATCGCGATCACGAGCTGGCCGCGGCGCAAGGTCTTGGAGTTGCCGAGCGCGGCGTAGGGCAAGTCGCGCACGCCGTTGGCGCGCAGCAACGCGAGGTCGGTGTCGGGATCTACGCCGAGCACCTGGGCCTCGCCGACATGGCCCTCGACGTCGCGCAGCCGGATCTCCTTCGACGTGCCGACCACGTGGCTGTTGGTGAGGACAAGCCCGTCCGGTGAGATCACGATGCCCGAGCCGAGCCCGCCGCGCTCACGGCCGTTCGGCACTTTTGGCCCGGTCTCGACACGCACGACCGCGGGGCCGACGCGGTCGGTCACATCGATCACAGCATTGGAATAGGCGTCCAGCAACGCCCGGTCATCGGCCGGCGCAGATGCCGTCGTTCGCGATGACGCGGCGTCATCGACGATATCTGAGGTGAAATCCAACATGGCAAGAGTCCTTGAGGCTCACACAGATGGTGGCCTGCTCGCTGCCGCGCAAGGTGCCCGCCAGGAGTGCAGGGCTCGACTGCCCAGATGGTTAGGGCGCGCGCCGCAGCGTGCCTGCCCTCGCCTTGACGGGGTCGAGCAGCGACCAGTCCCCATCCGGAAGCACATGGCCGTTCGGGAATGGCGCCCGCGGCTCGATCCCCAACGAGCCCAGCACGCGGTCGTCGCGGTAGTAGCATTGCAGCACGACACGGACGAGCGTTGCGGCGGCCGCACCGCCGGCACTGCGGAACTCCTGCGCCACCGCATCGCGCCTGGCGGCATCGAGCTCGGCAAGCGGCCGACCTGCCAGCCGCGCCAGATGATCCAGCGCCGCCGCCACCAATTTGGTATCGCGGCCGAGCGTTGCCAGCATGTCGGCCTGGATCGCGGGGTCGTCTGCGCCGGGCACCTTGTACTCGTCGCTGGCGGGAACGATCATCGCGGCGATGGTACGGAGGTCGTCGCGCTGGGTGCGCGTGAGATTGTCTGCGGACATGGCGGCCTCAATCGAACAAATTGGCAAGGCGCTGCTTCATCTGGTCGGCGATGTAGAGCGCGAGGGCCTGGATGGTGGAGGTCGGGTTCACGCCGCCCGAGGTGACGAAGATGCTGCCGTCGACGATGAAGAGGTTCTTCACGTCGTGCGTGCGGCCCCATTCGTTGACGACGGAGCTCTTGGGATCGGTGCCCATCCGCGCGGTGCCGAGCAGGTGCCAGCCGCCCCACGGGATCGGTGAGTTGACGCAGATGTCGGTGGCGCCTGCGGTCTCGAGGACCTCCCGACCGCGCGCCAACGCATGTTCCATCATCTTCCGGCTGTTCTCGCTGATGGTGTAGTCGATCTTCGGTGCGGGAATGCCGTGACTGTCCTTCAGGACGGGATCGAGCGTGACGCGATTATGCTCCTCCGGCAGATCCTCGCAGATCGCAGAGAAGCCCAGCCGGTGGCCGTTCAGCTTGCGGAAGACGCGGTGATGATCGGCGCCCCAGGGCAGAATGCCCTTCTGCTCGCTGACGACGGCCTCGAACACCGGCCCTGCCCCGCGCACGAACTGAACGCCATAGCCGCGCACGAAGCCGCGCGACAGGTCGGTGTCGTACCACTCCTTGCTCCACAGGCAGGTCGGCGGCGCGCGGTTAGAGTCGGTCGGCTCTTTCACATAGCCGTAGATCTGCGCGTAGGGATGGAACATCAAATTCTTGCCGACGAGGCCGGACGAATTGGCAAGGCCGTTCGGAAAGCGCAAGGACGCCGAGTTCAGCAATAGCCGCGGGGTGCCGACGCCGTTGCAGGCGATGATGACGACATGCGCGGGCTGGAACTGCTCGATGCCGTCCTTGTCGTAATAAACCACGCCGGAGGCCATGCCGTTCTCGTCGGTGGCGATCTCGCGCACCCGGCAATGGGTGCGCAGCTCGACGCCAGCACGGATCGCCTGCGGCCAATAGGTGATGTCGGTGGAGGACTTGGCGCCCTGCGCGCAGGCCGGCGTGCAATGGCCGAGATTGATGCAGCGCGCCCGGCCCTCATAATCCATCGTCGCGACCGTCGTATCCGACGGCCACCAGTGCCAGCCGAGCTTGTTCATGGCCTTGCCGATGATGGCGCCGGACAATCCGAGCGGCTGTTGCGGCATCGGCGGATGCGTCAGCGGCGAGCGCGGATCGCCTGACAAGCCCGACGTGCCCATGATCCGGTCGTTCTCCTCGAAGAACGGGGTCAGCGTGTCGTAATCGATCGGCCAGTCGTCGGCGACGCCGTCCAGCGTCCGCACCTTGAAATCGGAGGGATGCAGCCGCGGCCAGTGCGCGGTGTACATCACCGTGGAGCCGCCAACCGCATTGTAGTTCACGACCTTGATCGGCGAATTGTCGTCGTTGATCGGATAGTCCTCGGGACGGCCGCGCACGTTCGGGCTCGACGACCACTCGCCGTAGAACTTGGCCTCCCAGTCGCGGCCGGTGCTGGGATATTCCGCCGGGTTCATCCAGCCGCCCTGCTCCAGGCAGAGGATATGCATCTTGGTCTCGGCCAGCGACCACGCCACCGCCGCGCCCGAAGCGCCGGCGCCGATGATCAGGACGTCCACGGGGTCTTTCATCGCAACCTTTTCCTCCCGCCCTCGCCGCTTCCCGGGCGATTCGGCCTGCACGGTCCGCAAGGCCTGCGAACGATAGGGTCAGAGCGGGCGGGGAGTAAAGCCGCGGGGCCGGAATGTCGCACTTCGCAGGGTGCAGACCATTGGTATCGCCACATCCGGATGCTAGGAACAGGCGCACGAGCAATCGATAGCGAGACCGTATGTCCTTCCGAAATGTCTTTGCCGCCGCCCACGCTTTTGCGCTCATTTGGTTCTTCGCCTTGTCCGGATTTCTGGCGTCTTCCGAGCCGGCTTCCGCGCTGACCGCCGCCGCGACAGTCCGCGACGGCAACTCCATCCAGCTTGGCGACGTCACCTATCGGCTCGACGGCGTCGACGCGCCCGAGCTCGACCAGGTCTGCATCGACGACCACGCCGATCCCTGGACCTGTGGCATCGAGGCCCGCGATCAGCTGGCGAAGCTGATCAACAAGCGCTCCGTGCGTTGTGACGATGTCGGGCCGGAGAAGAGTTTTGGCAAGCGGCACCGGGCGATCTGCACGGCCGAGGGCGACAAGGCGACCTTGAACGAGCAGCTGGTCAAGCTCGGTTTTGCCATCGCCCGCGAGCCGATCAAGGCGAACGTCAAGCCGGCGGCGGGCGAAGCCAAGACGGCCTCGGCCGGAATTTGGAAGGGGTGCTTTGTTGCGCCGCAAGACTTCCGTGCCGGCAAAAAGGACGGCGCCCTGCTGGGCGCCGCCTGCCGCCCGGACCGCGACAAGGAAATTCGCGCCGTGCTGTTTCCGGAGGAGCTGACGATGCCGCCGAGTTGCAGCATCAAGGGCAAGCTCGCGGTGCGCGCACGCGTCACCGGCAATATCGGCATCTATCATTTGCGGGGTTGCCCGAGCTACCCGGCGACCACCAAGCCGGACCGCTGGTTCTGTTCGGAGGACGACGCCCAGGCGGCCGGCTTCCGCAAGGCCTATAACTGCCGTCGGCCGAAGTGAATAATTCCCTCACGCATCCGTGAGTAGTAGTCCGGCACCGTATTGATCCGGAATTGAACTCCTTCGCGAGTCGCTGCACTCATAGAGGTACGCAAGCGCTTGCGCGGGCGTTTCCTTGGCAGCAATCCGGCTCCGGCCCGATTGCCCTGCTTGGGCGTTTCCTCCCTAGACTTGGGCCGCTTGTCACAACAAGCGGCTCTTCTTTTTTGGACGGCTCTATCACTGCATCCGCATGATCTGGTCCATCGGCGGCATGTTGGCATTCAGATGCGCCATGATCCAGACCGTGCCGCCCACCACCAGGAAGACCACCAGCAGGCCGAAGGCCAGCGCCAGCACATTGTTGGTGTTGTCGGGGCCGGTCGTGATGTGCAGGAAGAACACCAGATGCACCCCCATCTGCGCGATCGCCAGCACGATCAGCGCGACGGGGATGGAGGGCTGCCAGACCAGATCGGTGCCGGCGATGAAGAACGACGTCGCCGTCAGCAGCAGCGCCAGGACAAGGCCGACGACGTAGCCGAGAATGCGCGTGCCGACACTGTGCTGCTCTTCCTCGCCCGGCGCGAGGTCATGGTCGGTCCGTGCATGGGTCTGATCGCTCATGCCGCACTCCCAAGCAGGTAGACCACGGAGAACACCGCGACCCAGATGATGTCGAGCGCGTGCCAGAACAGCGCAAAACACATCATCCGGCGCAATATGTCGGCACGGAAGCCCTTGGCGAACACCTGGGCCATCATGGTGAGCAGCCACAGCACGCCGGCCGAGACATGCAGGCCGTGGCAGCCGACCAGCGAGAAAAATGCGGTCAGGAACGCGCTGCGCGACGGGCCATAGCCGCGCGCGACGAGGTCGGCGAATTCGCGGAATTCGATCGCCAGGAATATGAGTCCCAACAGACAAGTCACGGCCATGCCGAGATAGAACCAGAACCGGTTGCGCACATCGGCGGCAATGCTGGCCATGCCGCAGGTAAAACTCGACAACAGCAGGCAGACCGTCTCGATCGCGACGTTCCTCTGCTCGAAGATCTCCGAGCCCTTCGGGCCGCCGGCCGTCTGGCCAGACAGCACCGCATAGGCCGCGAAGAAGCAGGAGAACATCACGATGTCGGAGAGCAGGAAGACCCAGAAACCGTAGGCGGTCACGATGCGCTTCGACGCGGGTCCGGGATGCTCGATGACGAGCCCGATGTGATGGGGATCGGCGTGCGCATGGCCGACGGTCGCGGTCATCGCCATCAGACTGCTCCCGCCATGCTGACGAGGCTGCGCCGTTCCTCGAGATTGACGCGGTCGATCGCGGCGACCTCGTCGGCCGGAATGACGTATTCGTCGTGATCGCGCCAGGCGAACACGACGAAGGTCGCGAACGCGCCGAGGCCGCCCAGAATCACCATCCACCAGATGTGCCAGATCAGCGCAAAGCCCATGATGGTAGCGAAGAACGCGCAGACGAAGCCGGTCGGGGAATTCCGGGGCATCTCGATGTCCTGATAGTCCGGCCTGTCGCGTTCGAGCGATTGCTGCTGGGCACGGACCTTCATGTCCCAATAAGCGTCCTCGCCGCGCACATCGGGATTGAAGGCGAAGTTGAAAACGGGCGGCGGCGACGAGGTCGCCCATTCCAGCGAGCGGCCGTCCCAGGGATCGCCGGTGGGGTCGCGTAGCGCATCGCGGTTGCGGATGCTGACCACGAGCTGCACGATCTGACAGATCACCCCGATCGTCAGCACGGCCATGCCAATCGCTGCAACGATCATCCAGGGCCGCCACGCCGCAACGTCATAGTGCTGCATGCGCCTGGTCATGCCGAGCATGCCGGCAATATAGAGCGGGACGAAGGTGATGAAGAAGCCGAGGAAGGTGAACCAGAACGCCAGCTTGC
Source organism: Bradyrhizobium sp. TM233 (assembly GCF_036247965.1). NCBI lineage: Bacteria > Pseudomonadati > Pseudomonadota > Alphaproteobacteria > Hyphomicrobiales > Nitrobacteraceae > Bradyrhizobium > Bradyrhizobium sp. TM233. The sequence goes on from NZ_BTIG01000010.1 coordinate 32,533, forward strand.
CCCAGCGTTCGTCGAGGCGGAAACCAAACGCCTTCGGAAACCAATATTCGAAGCCGGCGAAGGCGCCGAACAGCACGCCGCCGATGATGACGTTGTGGAAATGCGCCACCAGGAACATGCTGTTGTGAAGCATGAAGTCCGCCGGCGGCACCGCGAGCAGAACGCCCGTCAATCCGCCGACGATGAACGTCACCATGAAGCCGACCGACCACAGCATCGGCGTCGCAAAGCGGATGCGGCCGCCATACATCGTGAACAGCCAATTGTAGATCTTCACGCCCGTCGGCACCGCGATGATCATGCTGGCGATGCCGAAGATGGCATTGACGTCCGGCCCCGCCCCCATCGTGAAGAAATGATGCAGCCAGACCATGAAGGAGATGACGCAGATCGCCATGGTCGCAAGCACCATCGAGCGATAGCCGAACAGCCCCTTGCCGGAGAAGGTCGAGACCACCTCGGAGAAGATGCCGAACGCCGGCAGCACCAGAATGTAGACCTCCGGATGGCCCCAGGCCCAGATCAGATTCATGAACATCATGACGTTGCCGCCGGCCTCGTTGGTGAAGAAATGGAAGCCGAGGTGACGGTCGAGCAGCAGCATCGCGAGCGTGGCGGTGAGGATCGGAAAGGCTGCAACGATGAGGAGGTTCGAGGCCAGCGTGGTCCAGCAGAACATCGGCATGCGCAGATAATTCATGCCCTTGGTGCGCAGCTTCAGGACCGTCGTGACGAGATTGATGCCGGCCACCAGCGTGCCGACGCCGGAGATCTGCAGCGACCAGGCGTAATAGTCGACGCCGACGCCGGGCGAATAGGACAGCTCCGACAGCGGCGGAAAGGCGAGCCAGCCGGTGCGCGCGAACTCGCCGACCACGAGCGAGAGATTGACCAGCAGCGCACCGGTCGCGGTCAGCCAGAATCCGACCGAATTGAGCGTCGGGAAAGCGACGTCGCGCACGCCGAGCTGGAGCGGCACGATCAGGTTCATCAGCCCGATCACGAACGGCATCGCCACGAAGAAGATCATGATGGTGCCGTGCGCCGAGAAGATCTGGTTGTAGTGCTCCGGCGGCAGATAGCCCTGCGACTGGTAGGCGACGGCCTGCTGAATCCGCATCATGATGGCGTCGCTGCCACCGCGCAGCAGCATCACCGAGGCCAGCAGAATGTACATGACGCCGATGCGCTTGTGATCGACGCTGGTAATCCATTCGCTCCAGAGATAGGGCAGATGTCCCTTCACCACGACCCAGGTCAGCACGCCCAGGATCGCGACCAGCACCACTGCGCCCGCGACCAGCGGGATGGGCTGATCGAACGGAATGGCCGACCAATCGAGCTTACCGAGCATCGTGGCCTCCACTGTGCGGCCGGCCTGCATCGGAGAGCAGTTCCGGCCCGGGTCCCGGCGGAATGTGCTGGGTCGCGATCAAATCAAACAGGCGGGGATCTTCCAGGCGATAGATCGGCCTGCCCTTCTCGACGCCCTGCTGCATCAGCTTCTTGTAGCTGTCCTCATTCAGCACGGCATCGGTCTTCGCCGTGGTCGCCACCCATTCCGGAAAGGCGAGCGGCGAGATCACGTTGACGTCGAACATCATGTCGGGAAAGCCGTCGCCGGAGAAATGCGCGGACAATCCCTGCAGCTTGCCTTCGTTGTCGGCGCGCAGGTTCAGCTTCGTCACCATGCCGTTCATGGTGTAGATCATGCTGCCGAGCTGCGGGATGAAGAACGTGTTCATCACGCTCGACGACGTCAGCTGAAAGTTCAGCTCGGCGCCGGCCGGCACGGTCAGCGTGTTGACGGTGGCGATGCGCTGGTCCGGATAGATGAACAGCCATTTCCAGTCGAGCGAAACCGCTTGGATCCGCACCGGGCTTCCAGTCCCCGGCACCGGTGCTGCGGGATCGAGTTGATGCGAGCCGATCCAGGCGACGCCGCCGAGCAGGATGACGGTGAGCGCAGGGATCGCCCACACCACCATCTCGACGCGGCCGGAATAGACGAAGTCAGGCTGGTAGCGCGCTTTTGGATTCGAGGCGCGAAACCAGAACGCAAAGCCGAGAATCGCGAAAATGGTGGGCACCACGATCACGAGCATGATGAAGACGGAATCGACCAGAATGGTGCTGTTGGCCGCAGCCACGGGCCCTTGTGGGTCGAGCAGATTCATCGGCAAGCCACTGGCGGTTGGGAAGCCCCCGGACAGAGCCTAGCGCGGGAAAGGCTCCGCAACAAACGCGGCGACCTCGGAACGGTTCCTGGACCGCAAGGGCCAGCCATGCGCATTGAGCCGGCGCAACATGCAAATCCATGCGATGTCAATGACATGAACGCAGAAGCCGCGCCCTTCTCTCCGGTCGGGGCGATTGCTAATCTGCACGAAAATAATGGGAAGTACGGGATCAGGGAGTGAATCGAGATGCGCTTGAAGGACAAGGTCGCCATCGTCGTCGGAGCCGGACAAAGTCCCGGCGAAGGCATGGGCAACGGCCGCGCCACCGCGCTGACCTTCGCGCGCGAGGGCGCAAAGGTCCTGTGCGTCGATCATCATCTGGAATCGGCGCAGGAAACGGTGGCGATGATCACCGCGAAACATGGCACTGCCGCAGCCTTCAAGGCCGACGTCACGAAGTCGGCCGACATCATGGCGATGGTTAAGGACGCGCAGTCGCGCTGGGGCCGGATCGACGTGCTGCACAACAATGTCGGCGTCAGCCTGTCCGGCGGCGATGCCGAGCTGCTGCAACTGACCGAGGAGGCGTTCGACCGTGTCGTCGCGATCAATCTGAAGAGCTGCATTCTCGCAGCGAAAGAGGTGATCCCGATCATGCGCGCGCAAGGCAGCGGCGCCATCATCAACATCTCCTCGATGGCGGCGATCACGACTTATCCCTATGTCGCCTACAAGGCGACGAAGTCGGCGATGATCGCCTTCACCGAACAGCTCGCCTACCAGAACGCCGAATACGGCATCCGCGCCAACGTCATCTTGCCCGGCCTGATGAACACGCCGATGGCCGTCGACACCCGCGCCCGCGAATGGCACAAGACCCGCGCCGAGGTCGAAGCCGAGCGCGACAGCAAGGTGCCGCTGCGCAAGAAAATGGGGACCGGCTGGGACGTCGCCAACGCCGCGCTGTTTCTGGCGTCGGATGAGGCGAATTTCATTACGGGCGTGACGCTGCCGGTGGATGGCGGAGCGAGCGTGAGACGGGGGTAGGTCAGGCGAGCGCCTTTCTTACTCTCCCCTGGAGGGTCCATTCCAGGGGAGGGTGAAGCGTCAGCGCGGCGCGCTTATCACCCGCCAGATCGTGCCGTTGCCGTCCTCCGACACCAGCAGCGATCCGTCCTTCGCCACGGCGACTCCCACCGGCCGCCCCCACACTTCCGTGTCACTGACGACAAAACCCGTGACGAAATCCTCGTACTCGCCCGTCGGCTTGCCGTCCTTCATCCTAATGCGGATCACCTTGTAGCCGGTGCGCTTCGACCGGTTCCAGGAGCCGTGCTCGGCGGCGAAGGCGTCGCTCTGATACTCGGGCGGAAACTGCGTGCCCTGGTAGAAGGTCATACCGAGCGAGGCCGAATGCGGCTGCACCAGCACGTCGGGGACCGTCACCTTGTCCTTGATATCAGGCCGCGCGCCGGCGTGGCGCGGGTCTTCGTTGCCGCCGATGTAAAACCAGGGCCAGCCGTAGAATGCGCCTTCCTTCACGCTGGTCACATAATCGGGCACGAGATCGTCGCCGAGGCCGTCGCGCTCGTTGGTCGAGCACCAGGGCAGACCGGTCTGCGGCTGGATCGCAAGGCCGACGCAATTGCGGATGCCGGTGGCGTAGATCTTCCGCTCCTTGCCATCCGGATTGAACGCCAGCACCGCCGCGCGCTCAGTCTCACTGGCCCAGGCCGCGCCGAGCGGCTGCGCTTTCGACCACGCCTCCGTCCCGCCCGGCGGCGTGCCCAAACCTTCCGCGACGTTGCTGAGCGAGCCGACGGAGACCAGCATGCGCTTGTTATCAGGCGTGAAGACGATATCGCGGGTGGAATGACCGCCGTCATGCGGCAGGCTCGGCACGATCGTCTCGGCCTTGCCACGCGCCTTGAGATCGCCGGCCTGATAGGGAAAGCGGACGACGCTGTCGGTGTTGGCGACATAGACCCATTGCGGATTGTCGCCGTTCGGAAAGAAGGCGATGCCGAACGGCTGTCGCAGGCCGCTGGCGAACACTTCATTGGTCGCGACCTTCCCGCCGTCCCCGGTGCGCAGCACGCGAATGGTGCCGGACCGCGTCTCCGCGACAAAGACGTCACCGTTCGGCGCGACCCTGATGATGCGCGGCGCGCGCAGACCTTCGGCGAACAGCTCGATCTTGAATCCGGCCGGCACCTGGAGTGCGGCGTCCGGCGGACGCGGCACCACGCGCGACGAGCTCGCAACCGAGCGTGTGGCGCCTGGCCTGACCAGATCCTGCGGCCGGATCAGCCTGACCGTGCCCGGCTTGTCGGCCTGCCAATCGCCATAAGCATCCCTGCCCTGCAGCACCGGCTCGGCCTGCGCGCCGGTAGCAACCAGCAGCCCCGCGGATATCGCAACGGACAAAATTCTGCTCTTCAAATTGTCCTCCCGGCCTGCAATCTCGAACATCGACATCACCGCGACAGGTCGAAGCTCTGCCGCATCCCACGTCAACCGATGCCCGCACGATGTGCATCAGCTGCAACCCATCGTACTGGAAAACACCGCGGATAGGTGCGACACATTGTAAGGGCGGGGGTTGCGGTCATCAAAGCTGCGGCATCGCTGTCGCAATTGACGGGATGATCATGTGGGGATCCATCATATCGGAATGGGCGAGCCTGCTGCTGCGCTGGCTCCACGTGGTGGCGGCGATCGCCTGGATCGGCAGTTCCTTCTATTTCATCGCCCTCGACCTCAGTCTCAAACCCAGGAGCGATCTGCCTGACGGCGTGCAGGGCGAGGCCTGGCAGGTCCATGGCGGCGGCTTCTACCGGATCATGAAATATCTGGTCGCGCCTTCCCAGATGCCGGACGAGCTGACCTGGTTCAAATGGGAGGCTTACACCACCTGGCTGTCCGGCTTCGCGCTGATGGTGGTGGTGTATTATCTCGAGGCGGATTTGTTCCTGGTCGACAAGTCGATCCTCGACCTCACGCCGTTCCAGGCCGGCCTGTTCAGCCTCGCGAGCCTCGCGCTGGCGTGGCTGCTCTATGAAGCCGCCTGCCGCACCGGGCTTGCGCAGCGCGAGCTGCCCTTCGCCATCGGCGGCTATCTGTTCCTGGTCGCGCTGACCTATGCCTTCACCCACGTGCTGAGTGGCCGTGGCGCCTTCAACCAGATCGGCGCCATCATCGGCACCATCATGGTGGCCAATGTCTTCGCGCTGATCATCCCCAACCAGAAGAGGATCGTGGCCAGCCTGATCGCGGGACAGGCGCCCGATCCGAAGCTCGGCAAGGCCAGCAAGGAGCGCTCGGTCCACAACAACTATCTGACCCTGCCCGTGGTCGTGCTGATGATCAGCAACCACTATCCCCTGCTCTACGCCACGCGCTTCAACTGGGTCATCGTCGCGATCATCCTGGCGCTCGGCCCCGTGATCCGCCACTTCTTCAACGAGCGCCACGCGGGGCGCAAATCGCCGTGGTGGGTGTGGGGCGTCGCGGCAATCAGCGTGATCGCGATCCTCCTCCTCTCCGCGGCCGGCCCACGCGCGGTAAAGACCGGCGCGCTGCCGGCGCAGCCGACGCTCGCCGCGGTCGAGGAGATCGTGATGTCCCGCTGCAGCATGTGCCATGCGGCAGAACCAGTCTGGACCGGCATCGTCACCGCGCCGAAGGGCATCCTGCTCGACGCGCCCGAACACATCCATCGCAACATCCGCCTGATCGGCCGTGTCGCGGCCTGGTCCAATGCGATGCCGCCGGGCAACATCACCGAGATGACCAGCCAGGAGCGCGCGATCCTTGCCGCCTATCTCGAGCAGGCTCGCTGAGCTCCTCGCATGCCGCATTTCGCGGAATGAAATTCCGCATGTCCCACCGAATTGAAAATGACTTGACCGCCTATCCGGCGTAGACAGGACCGGCCGCCGCCGGCGCGGCCTCAAGTCAGTTTGCATTCGGGGATAAGAACAGTGGTTCTCAAGAACGTCATCGGTATCGACCACGCCGTGGTCATGGTGAAGGACCTCGACAAGGCTGCCGAGAATTATCGGCGCCTCGGCTTCACCGTGTCGCCGCGCGGCACCCACAGCGCGCATATGGGCACCGGCAATTACACCATCATGTTCGATCCTGATTATATGGAGCTGCTCGGCGTGCTCGCCGCGACCGAGCACAACGCGCCGGCGCGCGCCTTCCTCGACAAGCGCGGCGAAGGCATTGAGCGCATCGCCTTCACCGCGGTCGATTCCGCCGAAGGCGCGGAGGAGATCCGCGCACGTGGCTTCACGCCGATCGGCCCGACCGATTTCGAGCGCCCGGTGACCTTGCCCAACGGCACGGTCTCGGCGGCCAAGTTCCGCACCTTCATGTGGCCGACCGCGGAAGCGCCCGGCGGCGTGCGCATCTTCGCCTGCCAGCACAAGACGCGCGAGACGGTCTGGATTCCCGAGCTGATGCAGCACGCCAATGCGGCCAAGCGCATCAGGCAGACGCTGATCGCAACGCCCGAACCCGCGAACGAAGCGGCACATCTCGGCCGGCTGATCGACCGCGAGCCGAAGGCGGAGGCCGACGGCGCGGTCACGGTGCCCTCTGGCGGCGATCGTGCCGACTTCGTCTATCTGACGCTGGACCAGCTCGCCAAGCGCTATCCCGGCGTGCCGCTCGCCGGCCTCTCCGAACGCGGCGGCGCAGCGCTGGTGCTCGTCAGCGGCGATCTCGCAGCGACCGAAAAAGCGCTGGGTTCGGCAGCGGTGCGCAGCGGGACCGCGATCTGCGTGCCGCCGGCCAAGGCCAACGGCACCCTGCTCGCCTTCATTGCCGGCTGATTTGAGCTAATTCTTTAACGCGTGTTTACCCGGCGGCTCTAGGATTCCCCGCAATCCAAGCCACCGGGGCCAAGTGCATGTTCAAAGAGGGATCGCCTATCGCCTATGACGAGCCGGCCGAATTGAAGAAGTGGCCGTCGCTGAAGGGCGAAAGGCAGAAGGACAGAGGTCCGCCCTATCTCGTCTACAACGGCACGCTCGCCGACTGCGTCCGCGAGCTCATGGGCAAGCCGATCAAGGGCATCTCGCTCTATGACATCATGACGAAGCCGCAGGCGGCCTTCGATCAGACCGTGCTGTCGCCGGGCGATGCCGCCGAGATGGCGATGCGCAAGGATTTCCCCAAGGACTAAAGGACTAATTCGCGGCGCGCTTGCCGGTCGGCTTGCCCTTCTGCTTCGAGGAGGATTCCGTCGGCGCATCGAGGAAGACGACGGGCGTGCCGCGCTTGATGTTGTCGCCGAGCGTACGGGCGTCCCAGTTGGTGAGCCTGACGCAGCCGTGCGAGGCGGACTTGCTGACCTTATCGGGCTCTGCCGTTCCGTGGATGCCGTAACCCTGCGCGGACAAGCCGATCCAGTACGCCCCCACCGGATTGTTCGGGCCAGGATTGATGTCGAATGGCTCCCTGGATTTAACGCTTTTGAACTTGTACTCGGGATTGTAATGGTAGGTCGGCTTCTCGTCGGTGCTTGTGACCTTGAGTGTGCCACTCGGCGTCGGACGATCCGGGCTCCCGATTGAAGCCGGGTAGAACGCGAGCAGAGCACCACTCCCGTCGAACGCTTTGAGCGTCCCCAGTTTCTTGTCGACCTCGAGACGTGCAATGCGCGGCAACTCTTTTCGCGCGGAGACATTCGCAACGACAATCGTCTCGCCGGCCTTGTCAAAGGATTTTCCCGGATTGAGCGCCTTGAGCAGATCCGCGCTCATGTGGAATTTCTCGGCGAGCCCCTCGAGCGCGCTGGTGTAGCTCAGCGCTCTCAGCGACCTCATCTGCTCGAGCCTGGCCGGCAGCTCCTTCAGGAAAGGCCCTTTTACATCGGCCTCCTCGATCTTGTAGTCGACGACAATGGCTCCCTCGCTCGCTGTCGTCAGCTTGTCCCAAAGCTCCGGCGCGATTGCCTTGTCGGATGCGATACCGTTGTGCTCGGCAAAGGCCTTCAGCGCCTTCTGCGCGTTCTCGCCGAGCTTGCCGTCGATCTCGCCGGGCGAGAATTGCGCACGATCCAGCAGGACCTGAAGCTTCACCACCGATGGGTTGAGCCTGGCGGTGGCTGGCTGCCTTGCAGGACGCGCAGCATCATTCACCGCTTTCACATCGAGATTGCCCGCGAGCACCGGGCAGATGAACCACAGCGACATCGCCGCGCCAAGCATCCATCGCATCATGATCGCTCGTCCCAATTCGCAAATAAAGATCCGCAAAACCGCGGGACGTTTCTGTTTGGGAACACCGTAGTAACACCGAAGGAACCGCCGAGATCGCAGCTTTGCCGCAATCGGACGGTTAAGAACTCCTTATCGCCGGCGCATCGCTGGCCGTTCATCCCACAGTTCGAGGTTGTCTCCGCAAATGCGATTTGTCATCGCGGCTTGCGCCGCGTTCTTGATTCTGATGTGTGACCTCGATCCGTCGGCGTCCCGGCCAACATCAACTTTCGACCACGCAGTTATTCAGAACAATCGGGCCTCCCCACTTGTTCCGGTGGTCGAACTCTTCCTCGCAAGTGTGCAGGCCATCGAGCTTGCCAACGCGCGTGCCGCCTATGAGCAGGTGATCGAGCCGTCCCTCGCGGCCGAGCCCGCCGTGCAGGCGCCGGTTTCGCCGACCGAACGATTTTGCCACGCGCTGCGCGAGGCCGCCGAGGCCAGCGGCATTCCCGTGCCATTCTTCGCCCGCCTGCTCTGGCAGGAGAGCCGCTTCAAGTCCAACGAGGTGAGCCAGGCCGGCGCCCAGGGCGTGGCGCAGTTCATGCCCGAGACGGCCGCCGAAGTCGGGCTCGACGATCCCTTCGATCCCATGAAGGCGCTGCCCGCATCGGCAAAATTCCTGCGCAAGCTTCGCGACGATTTCGGCAATCTCGGCCTCGCTGCGGCTGCGTATAATGCCGGTCCCGGCCGCGTTCAGAAGTGGCTCGCCAAGGAAAGCGAGCTGCCGCGTGAGACGCGCGATTATGTCCGCATCATCACCGGCACCAAGGCCGAGGACTGGACCGAGCGGTCGGAGGCGCTCGCGATCAGGATCGACCTGCCGCGCGAGGCGCCGTGCGAAGGCATCGGCAGCCTCTCCAAGGCCAGGGATATCGCCTGGGTCCCGGTGAACCTGACGCCGTCAGTCGTCACCATCAAGCGCAAGGCCGAGCAGCTGGCCGCGCGCCTGTCGACAAGCCGGGCGCGCAAGCGGTTCGTATCCCTGCTCCACAAGAACGCCCCGGCCCGTGGCAAGGCGAGGAGCATGATTGCAGCGCGTGCGGCGAAGGGCACCAAGGCTCGCGCCATCCGCCTCGCAGCGCGCGAACGTTCGGCGATATGACGCATAAATCGGGAAGCCGCCCGATGGACGGCTTCCGGCGGCTGTGAACTAATCGATCTCCTCGATCACGCGTCGTTCGCGAGGCTCGATGACATAAGTCCGGGTATCGCGATGGATGTAGCGGTACTCGCGCAGATCGGGCGCATCACGGTAGACCGTGCTGGGAAATTCCTCGACCTCGACACTGTCAGGAACGCGATCGCCGACATGGATCTCGGTGCGTGCGGTGCTTCCGGTGGTCTGCCGTTCGCTCCGGCCTTCGGGACGAGCTCTCGCATGCTTGCGGATCGCATCACGATCGCGGTCGGAGAACTTGCTGGCGCTGCGCTCGCGGGTGGTCGACGTCGTCGTTGCCGTGGATTTCCCCGAATACGGCAACACCGTCACGATCTTGTAGGTCGCAGGATCGACCACGACGATCTCATCCTTCACCAGCGCGAAGCTGTAGCCGCGATACTGCGGCACGATCTCCACGACATCAGGCGGAAGGGTCGAGAGGTGCACATCGCGCGGCACCACGGTTCCGACATTCAGCGAGAAATTGACGTTGGTCACGGGCCGAACGTTCAGGCGCGAGATCGAGGTGCTGATCTTGGTCTCCTGCTGCCGATTGAGATTGACGTCGCTCTGCGCGGCGGCTTGGGAACCGGTGCTGGACCGCTCACTCACCCTGGGCCTGATTGCTGGCTGGCGCATTCGGCGCCTGCTGAGCCTGGTTGGTCCCGGATGCAGCGGGCGCCTGCTGGGCCTGATTGCTATTGGCCGGCGGCGGGTTGGCGCCCTGCTGGGTCGCGGGCTGGTTGCCGGTCGTGTTCGAGCTTGCCGTGCCGCTCTGCGGCCGCGAGGTGTCCGTGCTGTTCGCAGCATTGGACGTGCCCGATCCGGAATTGGCAGCCCCGGGTGACGGCGCGGTGGTCTGGGTATTCTGTGTCGAGGTTCCTGCCGCCGGTGATTGCTGCGGCTGCGATGTGGTCTGCTGCTTATCAGCCGCATTAGATGGCGCGGTGGTGGACGGCGCTGTGGAATTTGATTGGGATTGCGGCGTCTGCTCGGACTTCGTGGTCGTGCTTGGCGATTGCGCGAAGGCGGCGTTTGCCAGCACCAGCCCCAGTGCGGTGGTTGCCAACAGGCGGATCATGGTTCACTCCCTTTTATCAAATGAACGTTGGCTACTAACCTGCGCTAAAACGGCCGGTTCCACTTTTTCCCGATACAAAGCGGACCGCTTCTGCACGGAACCTGCGATGCCATCGAAGAGTGCCGGGATCATCGCCTATCGAAAACGCCGGAAGCTCGAGATCCTCCTTGTCCATCCCGGAGGGCCGTTCTGGCGCAACAAGGATCTCGGCGCGTGGTCGATCCCCAAGGGCGAGTATGCGGACGAAGAAGATGCGAAGGCCGCCGCGCGACGGGAATTTGCCGAGGAGCTGGGCTTCGAGCTGTCCGTGCCGCTGATCGCGCTTGGCGAGGTCAAGCAGCGCGGCGGCAAGCTCGTCACCGCGTTCGCCGCCGAGCTCGACATCGATGTGCGCAACGTTCGCAGCAACACGTTCGAGATGGAATGGCCACCGCGGAGCGGCAAACGGCAAGTCTTCCCGGAGGTCGATCGTGCCGAATGGTTCACGCTCGAAGAGGCGCGGGAGAAGATCAACGCAGGACAACGCCCGCTGCTCGATCGGCTGGCGCAGCTGGCCGGCGGTGAATAGCGATGGAAGCAGGGACGCTCCCTACTCCGCCTTGATGTCCGCGGCAGCGACGACCTCGGCGAGGTCCTTGGTCTCCTTCGCGATCTTCGCGGCGTACTCGGCCGGGGTCAGCACGCTCACGACGCCCTGCGAGCCGAGCTTCTCCGCGGCCCCCGGATCCTTGGCCGCCGCGACGATCTCCCGGTGCAGCGTCTCCAGGATCGGCGCCGGCGTCGACTTCGGCATGAAGAAGCCGACCCAGAACGAGATGTCGAAGCCGGGATAACCGGCTTCCGCAACGGTCGGCACGTCCGGCAGTGCCGGCAGCCGCTCGGCCGACGACACCGCGAGCGCGCGCAGCTTTCCGGCCTTGACCAGCGGCACGGCGGAGAGCGGATCGAACACCGCCAGCACCTCCTGGGCGAGGATGCCGACCTCGGAAGCCGCGCCGCCGCGATAGGGCACGTGGATCAGCTTGACGCCGGCCTTCTGGCTGAGCAGCTCCATGGCGAGATGGGCAAGGTTGCCGTTGCCGCCCGACCCGTACGCAAGCGCGTCGGGCGCGGCCTTCGCCGCGGCAACGAGATCGGCCACGGTCTTGATATCAGCCGTCTTGGGATTCTCCGGATTGACCACGAGCACGAGCGGCGCCGACACGACGGTCGTGAGCGGCGCGAAGTCGCCCTGAGGATCGTAGCGGATATCCTTGAATAGCGTCTTGTTGAGCGTGATGGTGGAGGAGTTGCAGGCGAGCATGGTGTAACCGTCGCCGTCCGCATGCGCGACGCCCTCGGCGGCGATCATGCCGTTGGCGCCGGCGCGGTTCTCCACCACGAAGGGCTGCCCGAGCTTGTTGCCGAGGCGATCGCCGATGATGCGCGCGACGACGTCGACCGGCCCACCGGCGCTGAAGCCGACCATGATTTTGACCGGCCGCACCGGATATTTCTGCGCCGAGGCCTGCGTCGACAGCGCAGCGGCGCACAATCCGGCGATGACGGCCAGCAGGCGGGCGGTTCGTTGCATTGGTTCTCTCCCCAGACCTCATTGCGCCGCTTGTGCAGGCTTGTTGGTGCGACGCATCCGACAATCATGAATAGCGGCCATCCCGGATTTCGCAATCGCGTTCGATCGCCGGCATTCCGCCGCACGGCACGTGCGCGCCGCCTCCAAGCAAAAAATGCGAAAACAACCCCATGCACAGTAGACGGCCCCTGTCGAAACAAGGACTTATGCCAGGCCGCGAGCTTCGGATGTTACGAAACGATTTTGACTCGTCGGGCAAAACAGGGGCATAATGCCATCATCGCGATCTGCGTCAGCAACCCGGCCTCCACAATCATGTGGGCCTCGCTTCGATCGCGCACAAGCCCAGCATCGACATTTCAAAACGCAATCGCCGCACGGCAACCGAGAGGGTCGGCTCGCACCAGAGGGGCCGGCTCGCGCGTGCCGTGGGCTCGAAGGAGACATCGACATGACAACAGCCATGACACGCAACAGCACGACGCCAATCGTCAGGTACGGCAGCAGGCCCACCCCGCGGGTCAAGCTCACCGGACAACGGATCGCAATTCAGCATCCGAACGCGGAGACCGGCGAGCACTTGATGGGCGAGGCGCTCGGTGCCGTCGATCAAGACGCTCTGCATGGTATCCTCAAGCAATTGATGAAAGCCAGCGTGATCCTGCAGAAGCCCGATGAGGAGAATCTCGCCTTCATGATCTCGATGATGAAAGGCATCGCGCCGCGGGATTCTCTCGAGACCATGCTGACGGCGCAGATGGTGTCCGTCCACGTCGCGACCATGCGCTTTGCCTGCCGTCTCGCCTTCGCCGAAGGCATCCCGCAGCAGGAGGGCATTTCGCGCACATTGACCCGGCTGGCCCGCACCTTCGCAGCCCAGATGGAGGCCCTCAACCGCCACCGCGGCAACGGCGAGCGTCCGATCACGGTGCAGAACCTGTCGGTACAGGACGGCGGCAGCGCGATCGTGGGGAATGTCGCGCAGCATGCGCATCTCATCGCTCCCGAGCCGGGCACCGCGATCGACGCGGGACCGGTGCCGTCCGGCAACGCCGGCGAGCGCGAACGGGCCGAGGCCATGCAAGGCGGCACCTCATGAGTGCCGGTCACATTCGCGATACGCGCGCGATGTCGGCGAGCCCGCGCTGCGGCGCCGGCACGCGCGGCGGCCTCGCCTGCCGCGCGCCGGCGGTGCGTGGCAAGCTCCGCTGCCGCATGCACGGCGGCGCGCCCGGATCGGGCGCACCATGGGGAAACCGCAATGCGCGCAAGCATGGCGCCTTCACGCAGGAGCGGATCGCGGAACGAAGGGCGATCCGAGAGCTGTTGGACGAGGCGGGGAAGCTGCTGGGGGAGCTGGATCCGGACTAAAAGGAAAGCAGCCAGATCGGAAGCGTCGCGGCGATCAGATCGTTCAGAAGGACATGAGCGATACCGCCGCGCCCCTTGCCCACGACAAATTCCAGGACGCATTTGCCCTCACGAAGTGCTGCAGCATCGGGCCGTACCACCGGCTCGCCGGCCGAAAGCTCAGTGCGGCGCGTTCGGCGGATTGACGGCAGAGATCTGCAGCCCTGCCTCATCCAGCGCCTGGGCAATCTGCTTCGCCAGCAGCTTGGCCTCTTCGGCCCCGATTTGTGCGTCTGGATGGTCTTTGAAGAACGCGCAAATGGTCGTGGCGATGATGGTATTCACCTGGTGCAAATCAACCATTTGATGCACACGAAGTTGCGAACTGCTTCACCCGAAGGGGCGGCGGTCGGCGCGCAGAAGGAAGAGCGGTCAACGCAAGCCAAAGAATGACAGAATGGCCGCGATCACGACGACTAGTCCTACGAGGTAAATCAGGCCGTTCATAGCAGTTCTCCTTTCGATGGGATGACCAGAATTATCCAGGGGTCGTGAGTGCGCCTTTGGCGCTGCCCTGCTCAACGAGCTGAAGCTTTTCGAGCTGAACTTCCTTTTCTATGGCGGTCAGAGAATTACCGATCCTATCGACGATCCTGACCAGATCGGCATCGGAGATCTTGAGGCGCTTTCGAACGGACTTGACCTGCTTTGCGTTCGCAAGATCAAGCGTCGTGCGAATGACCCGTGGCGGCTTTGAGCACAGCATGAGCAGGTCTCCTGACCAAGGTAAGAGCGGTGACGTCTCTTTTGTTCCGAATCTTCGTCAGACCACGCGTACTGAATGACGGAATAGACGAGACGACGACGATAGGAGGCGCGATAGACAAGGGATGCGTGTCGGCGCAGAGAACTTCGACCGCGTCGACAGCGGGTCTCACAAGCGTAAATTGATCTTCCCGGCTACGCCCTCGGTCCCGCCTTGGCATTGTAGACGAATTGCGTCGCAGCGCCGGTCGTCTCAACCTCGCGGCGCGCTCGCCGCGCCTCGAACGGTTTCGAAGTTGGCAGGCTGCAGCGCGGCTCGTCTCTCCGTGATGGCGTTGCTCAACAGGCCGAGCACCAGACCGAATGCTGCGAGCTCCTCTTCCTCGATAGCGCCGTCGTCGTAGCATTCGAGCGTTTCAGCTATGATGGCGTCGGCCTCGCGCTGCAGAACCAGAAGCTCCTGGCTCGATCCCGCGGTTCGCGCGCTGGACACCATGGCCAGGATTCTCTTGCGGTGGTCGGTGGTCTCCTCTCTTTCGTCGCGATTCAAATAGCGACGCAACCAGGCAGCGGCCGAGCCGATCCCGGAGAGAAGCAGCAGCCCGAACCAGAAGTAATCGCCGTATCGGTCGAGGAAGGTACGTTCGTTTCCGTCGATGACAGCCGCCGCTCCCCGATGGACCGGCAGTTCGGTGTCCTTGTCGACGTCGGGCTTGGCAATGTGCGCGCCGCCCGGAACCTGCCTTGCAATCGCCTGGCGAACGGCAAAGAGCTGGCGGAAAAAGGCGGCGACTGTCGTTTCAGGCAGGGACTTTCTCGCGACGATCAGGTGACTGACGCTGACCGCCTCAACCTTGTCAGCCGGCCGAGCCGGGTCCGCATTGAAAACGCTGGGTGGGATTTCCTCCGATTCATACCGGGGGTGCTTCAAGGCGATCGCTTCCGATGTCTCGATGGCGAGAAACTTCGGCTCACCGCGCACCCGCGCCGTCGCAGCAACGGCGTCGGATGTGATCTTGCTGTCGAGCGGCCCGACCGCCATGAACGCATCGATGGCGGGATCCCGCGCCAGCTCCTCGGTCTGGTCCGTGCCAAAGTGCGTCACGATGACCTTGTCCGCTTCGACTCCGGAGGCGCTCAGGATGACGCGTAGCAACGTCGCGTTCACCGGGGTCCGGCCGATCATACCGACGCGGCGCCCTGCGAGATCGGCGACCTCCTTGATCTTCGGGGAGAGCTTTCTTTTCGAGCCCTTGCCCGCAGGTCCAGACGGAGCCCACAGCACGACGAAGTTCTTGCGCACGACGGCGACGGTCTGCGCCTCGGCAGGCATGTCCAGGTCGCCCCGGCCGACGGCGAGGTCGGTCTTGCCAGCCCCAAGCAGGGCAAGAGCCTCCACCGCTCCGTTGGTCTCGATCGGAAGCAGCCTGATTGTCCGACTTTCGTCGCCGAACGCATCGGCCATCGCCTGAATGACTTTGTAGTCGTCGCTGCCTGGTGGTCCGACGGCAATGCGGAGGGTGTCCGGCCGCAACGTATAATAGAGAGCGCCCGCCGCGGCGCCAAAGACAAGGAATCCCACGGCGAGAACCAAGAGCAAGGAATTGCTCCTCCTCCGCTCTCGGCGGGCCGCCTCGCTGGTCGTTTGACCTGTACTCTCGGATGAAGACATTGCCGCCGCTGGCCGCAGGTGAAGGCGCGTCCTGCCTGGCAGGATGCCACGTTTTCCCCAAGGACAACGTCTGGCGGCCATCCTGGTTCATAACCGCCGCCTGAGGCCGGCAATACGATCAGGCGCGTCGTCGTGACGGCCCGCAGACAGGCGGCAAACGCCGTGCTGATTGCCGGCTGAAGCCACAATCCGGAATGAGGGGGGCGCGCTGCCGCCATTGGCGCCCGCCCCGCCATCATGTATCCCCACCCGAAACCCCCTCGGGACGGGACGCCCATGGCCACCAACGACGACGCGGGCATCGCCACCCGCGCGCTGATCCTCGCGCTGCTCGCCCTCGCCTGCGGCCACATGCTCTCCACCTTGCTGCGCACCATTCCGGCGGTCAGCCTCGACCTCATGGCGGCCGATTTCCATATCGAGCCGCAGGCGCTGGCGAGCCTCACCTCGATCTATCCCTTCGCCTTTGCCGCGGCGCAGATCCCGGTTGGCGCGGCGATGGATCGGTTCGGCGTGCGGCCGGTCTCGCTGAGCCTGCTCGCGGGGACCGTGGTCGGCGCGGTGGCGTCGGGCTTTGCCACGGGGGCTGCGAGCTTTGCGGTCGGGCAGTTCATGCTGGGCGTTGCCACGTCGGGCATGCTGATGTGCCCGATGACGCTGGCGGCCAAGCAATTGTCGGCGGCGCGCTTCGGCCTGTGGTCGGGCGCGATCCTCTCGATCGGCAATATCGGCATGCTGCTGTCGTCGAGCCCGCTCGCCTTCGTCGTCGACGCCTACGGCTGGCGCGCGGGATTCTGGATGTCCGCTCTCGGCGGCGTTGCGGTCGCGCTCGCCGTGTTCGCGCTGGTGCCGCAGCAGCCGGCCGAGCACAAGGACGATTCCTCGCCGTTGTCGCAGATGATCGAAGTGCTCAGGCTCGGCCTCTCGCGTCCGTTGCGCGGGCTGATCGCGCTGGCCCTGGTGTCGCTGGCGACCTCGCTGGTGCTGCGCGGCCTGTGGGGCGGACCGTGGCTGATGGACATCAAGGGCTTGTCGCGGGTCGAGGCCGGCAACCAGCTCGGCGCGTTCACGCTGGCGATGATCGCAGGGCCCCTGTGCATCGGCATGATCGACCGCAGGCTCGGCCGCCGCCGCGCGCTGGTGGCCGGCACGCATATGGTCGGGGCGTTGCTGCTGGCGCTGATGGCGCTCGGGGCGCCGCATTACGCGGTGTCCGTTTTGTTCGGCGTGCCCGTGATGCCGCCGCAATACGACCTCGTTCTGTTCGTGCTGATCGGCCTTGCGACCTCCGCCCAGCCGCTGCTGTTCGGCATGTCGCGGCAGCTGGTCGACGCGCAAGTGGCGGGCAAAGCGCTCGCCGCGATCAACCTCGCCTTCTTCCTCGGCGCGGCGCTGATGCAGTCGGTGACGGGCGCGGTGGCGGCACTCGCCGGGCTGCCTGCGGTGCTGCTGTTCATGGCTGCCATGCTGGCATTCGGTGTGCTGATCTTTTTGACTTACACCTCGCCGCGTTCGTAGGATGGCGGGCCGGTCTGCCAAAGGAAATAATCATGCCCGTCGACACCAAAGCCGCCACCGACCGCCTCATGCGCTTCCTCTCCGTCGAGGGCGTGACCGGACAGGAGGCGGCGATCGGGCGTGAGCTCACGGCCGCGCTGAAGGAGGCCGGCGTGCCGGCGAAGGCGATCCGGCTCGACGACGCCAACACCCGCATTCCCGTGCCGACCGAGACCGGCAACCTCATCGTTGACCTGCCCGGTCGCGGCGCGCTGCACAACCAGCCGCGCATCATGTTCATGACCCACATGGACACCGTGCCGCTCTGCGCCGGCGCCAGGCCGAAGAAGTCCGGACGCAAGATCGTCAACTCCGCCAAGACCGCGCTTGGCGGCGACAATCGCTGCGGCTGCGGCGTGCTGGTGACGCTGGCGGCCGAACTCGCCAAGCAGAAGCTCGATCATCCGCCGATCACGCTGCTGTTCTGCGTGCGCGAGGAGAGCGGGCTCTACGGCGCGCGTCACGTCAAGCTGGACGAGCTCGGCTCGCCGGTGATGGCCTTCAATTATGACGGCGGCTCGGCCTCCAACGTCATCATTGGCGCGGTCGGCGCCGACCGCTGGACCGTCGAGATCCATGGCCGCGCCTCGCATGCCGGCGTTGCGCCGGAGCGCGGCATCTCCTCGACCATGATCATGGCGCTGGCGCTCGCCGAGGTGAAGGCCGGCGGCTGGTTCGGCAAGGTGGTGAAGGGCAAGCTTCAGGGCACCAGCAATGTCGGCCCCGTCACCGGCGGCGAGGGGCGCCCGGCGGGCGATGCCACCAACGTCGTCACCGACTACGTGCATGTGCGCGGCGAAAGCCGCAGCCATGACGGAAAGTTCTTCAAGGAGATCACCAAGGCCTACAAGGCCGCGTTCGAGAAGGCCGCCAAGAAGGTGACGAACGCGCAAGGCAAGTCCGGCAAGGTCAAGTTCCGGGCCCAGACCGACTATTATCCGTTCCGCATGAAGGAGAACCTTCCGGTCGTCAAACGCGCGATCGAGGCGGTGTCTGCCGTGGGTGGAGCTCCGAACGTGCGCGCCGCCAATGGCGGCCTCGACGCCAACTGGATGGTTCGCCACGGCATTCCGACCGTGACCTTCGGCGCCGGCCAGAACGAGGCGCACACGGTGGACGAATGGATCAATCTCGACGAATACGACCGCGCCTGCGCGCTGGCGCTGCAGGTTGCGACGATGCGGTGAGGCGGGTTCGTAGGGTGGGTTAGCTGGCGGCAGCGCGAAGCGCAGCCCGCCGGCGTAACCCACCGCTGCTCGTCTCCCCGGACATAGAAGAGGTGGGCTACACCGAGCGCATGCGCTTTGCGCATTGGCTCGGCTAACCCACCCTACGAAACAAAAACAAGAAGGGAGGCACCATGCCGCACATCGCAAATATCGAGACCGGATTTTACCGGATCCCCCTCCCCGTCACGCTCTCCGACTCCACGCATGGCGAGATCGCGGCGTTCGAGCTGATCACCTGCCGCATCCGAGATGCCGACGGCGCCGAGGGCGTCGGCTACACCTACACCGTGGGACGCAATGGCGGAGCCGTTGCCGACATTCTCAAGCGCGAGATCCCGCCGCTCGTCGAAGGACACGAGGCCGATGACACAGAGGCGATCTGGCATCACGTCTGGTGGGCGCTGCATTATGGCGGGCGCGGAGGACCTGCGGTGCTGGCGCTCTCGGCGCTCGACATCGCGTTGTGGGACCTGAAGGCGCGGCGCGCCAAGCTGCCGCTGTTCCGGCTGCTCGGCGGGTTCGACGCGCGCGTGCCGTGCTATGCCGGCGGCATCGACCTCGATCTCTCCGTGGAGGCGCTGCTGAAGCAGACCGACGGCAATCTCGTGAAGGGCTTTCGCGCCATCAAGATGAAGGTCGGCCGGCCCGACCTGAAGTCCGACGTCGCGAAGGTCTCCGCGATGCGACAGCACCTCGGCGACGGTTTTCCGCTGATGGTGGACGCCAACATGAAATGGACGGTCGAAGAGGCGATCCGCGCCGCCCGGGCCTTCGTGCCCTACGACCTGACCTGGCTCGAGGAGCCGATCATCCCCGACGACATCGCCGGCCACGCGCGCATCATGCAAGCGGGCGGCGTGCCGATCGCAGCCGGCGAGAATTTGCGCTCGCTGTGGGAGTTCAAAAGCTACATCGCCAGTGGCGCGGTGTCCTATCCGGAGCCCGACGTCACCAATTGCGGCGGCGTTTCCGCCTTCGTGAAGATCGCGCGGCTGGCGGAGGCGTTCAACCTGCCCGTCACCAGCCACGGCGCGCACGACATCACCGTGCATCTGCTCGCAGCCTGCCCGAACCGCTCCTATCTGGAGGCGCACGGCTTCGGGCTGGACAAGTATATCGAGCACCCGCTGGTGCTTCAGGACGGCAAGGCGCTGGCGCCGGACCGGCCCGGGCACGGCATCAGCTTCGACTGGGCGGGGCTGGCGAAGCTGGCGTGACACCCATTGGCCGTCATTCCGGGGCGCGACGAAGTCGCGAGCCCGGAATCCATCGGCCCCAGAGGTTGCTGCACGATGGATTCCGGGTTCGCGCCAAGAGGCGCGCCCCGGAATGACGAGGGAGAGACGGCGCGTTGCTGCACGCAAGGCATTCCAAGGCGCTTGATGCGGGGCGTGGATTATCCGCTATGGTGGCGGCAACCGAGATTTTGCGAGAGACCGCTGCCTTGACACCCGAGCTGCACCAGAAACTGACCGCGTGGCGCCGGCACCTGCATGCGCACCCGGAGCTGTCGCTCCAGGAGAGGGAGACCGCCGCCTTCGTGCAGGACAAGCTCACCGAGCTCGGGATTCCCTTCGAGGCGGGCATCGGCGGCCACGGCATCGTCGCGACCTTGACGCGCGGGCACGCGCGCACCCGCGTCGGCTTGCGCGCCGACATGGATGCGCTGCCGATCACCGAAGATACCGGGCTTGCCTACGCCTCCGGGACATCAGGCGTGATGCATGCCTGCGGCCATGACGGGCACACCGCCTCGCTGCTCGGCGCCGCTGCGCTGCTCGCCGCCGACAGCAGCTGGAGCGGCACGGTCGATTTCATCTTCCAGCCGGCCGAGGAAGGTTTTGGCGGCTCGCGCGCGATGGTCGCGGCCGGGCTGTTCGACCGCTTTCCGATGGAACGGGTGTTCGGCTTTCACAATTGGCCGGGCCTTGCCGCCGGCACCATCGCCGTGCATGACGGCGTCGTCATGGCCTCCGGCGGACGCATCACCATCACCATCGAGGGCCATGCCGGTCACGCCGGCATGCCGCATCTGACGCGCGATCCGGTGATGGCGGCGGGCCATCTGATCGTGGCGCTGCAATCGATCACCTCGCGCGGCGTCGATCCGCTCGACACCGCCGTGCTGTCGCTCTGCACCATTGAGGGCGGCACCGCGCCGAACCAGATCGCCGGACGCGTGACCATCCGCGGCACGCTGCGGTACCACCGCGAGGCGGTCAAGACCGTCATCCTCGACGGCATCGAACGGACCTGCGCCGGCATCGCGACCAGCTTTGGCGTCAAGGTGACGCCCGAGATCGTGATGGGCGTCGGCGTCGTGATCAACACGCCTGATGAGGCCGCCCTTGCTCGGATCGCCGCCGAGAAGGTGCAGGCCGAGGTGCGGCGCGACCTCGCGCCCAGCATGGCCGGCGAGGATTTTGCCCACTATCTCCAGCAGCGGCCGGGCGCGTTCGTCTGGATCGGCAACGGCGAGCTTCGCGAGGGCGCCGAGCTGCACGGTCCGCGCTACGATTTCAACGATGCGATCCTGCCGGTGGCATCGAGCTGGATGGCTGAAGTGGCCAAGACGGCGCTGGCGTCGAACTGATGAGGCGCGCGCTCCGCCGCGCCGACAGCAACATATTCTCTCCGCGAACGTTGCCTCTCACAAGGCGCGGCAGCTCCCGCCGCGTCCAAGGGATCGCATCTCGATGGCGCGCGTTCTGATCGGAACTTCGGGCTGGCATTACGATTCCTGGCGCGGCCCGTTCTTTCCCGAGGGCGTGACGCTGAAAGAGCAGCTGCGCTACTACGCCGGACAGTTCGACACCACGGAGCTGAACGGCGTGTTCTACCGCACGCCCACGCCTGAAGCCGTGAACGGCTGGCGCGAGCAGACCGGCCGCGACTTCGTCTTCGCCTGGAAGGCGTCGAAGTTCATCACGCACTGGAAGCGCCTGTCGGACCGCTCCGTCAACAGCCTCGAGCTGCTGGAGGAGCGCATCTCGCGGCTCGGCGGCAAGGCTGGTCCGATCCTGTTCCAGCTGCCGCCGCAATTCCAGGCGGATGCGGACCGCCTCGCATCCTTCTTCAAGCTGTTGTCGCGGAAACGGCGATACAGCTTCGAATTCCGTCATCCGAGCTGGTATCAGCCGCGCATCCTCAAAATGCTGGCGGACGAGAACATCTCGCTGTGCCTGTCCGACCATCACGATGCGCCCGCGCCATGGAAGCGCACGGCGGATTTCGTCTATGTGCGCGGACACGGGCCGGGCGGGCGCTATCACGGGCACTATACCAAGGCCGCGCTGGCGCAATGGGCGAAGCGCATCAAGTCATGGAAGCGGCAGGGCTGCGACGTTTATGTCTATTTCGACAACGACCAGAAGAGCGCGGCGCCCGCGGACGCCAAGGCGCTGAAGCAGTTGCTCTAGATGACACCGCCTTGCCGAAGCGCCGCGATCGCAGCCTCGTCATAGCCGAGCTCGGCGAGGACGCGATCAGTGTGCTCACCAAGCGTCGGTGGGCGGGTCGCGATCTCGCCCGGCGTTTCCGACAGCCGGACGGCCGCGCGCGTCACCGGCGCGGGCTTGGGCAGGCCGGGATAATCGACGTCCTGCATGAAGCCGGCGGCGCGGATGTGCGGATGATCCAGCGCCTGTTGCGGTGAGAGCACGGGCCCCGTCGGGATCATGGCCTCGCCCAGCGCGTCGACGGCCTCCTGCGTGGTGCGCTCGGCGCACCAGCGCGCCATCCGCTCGCTGATGACGGGTCCGTTGTTGCCGCGGCTGATATCGTCGGCAAAACGCGGATCCTTCAACCACAGCTCCTCCTCGCCCATCAGCCGCGCCCAGCGCTTGAACAGCGGATGTCCCGTGACCTGGCACAGCACCCAGCCGTCCCGGGTGCGGTAGATGTCGGCGGGCGCCGCGGTCTGGCCGAGATTGCCTGTCGGCACGCGATTGACGTTGATCACGGCCTGCTCGATCAGCGTCGCGTTGGTGAAGGACAGCGCGGTTGCGAGCAGCGCGCCCTCGACGACCTGCCCGCGCCCGGATTTGCCGCGCTCGATCAGCGCGGCGAGCGTGCCGAACGCGCAGTGCAGCGCGGTGCCGAAATCGACCCAGTTCACCGCGGCGCGGTACGGCGGATCGCCGGCGCCCGTCATGTAGACCGACCCCGACATGACCTGCCCGACGCCGTCGAAGCCGACCCGGTCGGACCACGGTCCCGGGCCGCCGAACGCGGTTGCGGTCGTCAGGATGATGTCGGGCTTGATCGCCTTCAAGGACTCATAGTCGAGCTTCATCGCGCGCAGGGTCTGCGGCGGCAGATTGGCGACGACGACGTCCGCGGTCGCAACCAGGCGGCGCATCACCTCCTGCCCCTCCGGCTTCATCGGATCGAGCGTGATGCACTTCTTGTTGCGGTTGACCTGGAGGAACAGCGCGCCCTCGCCGCCTTCGCCGACCGGCGCCACGAACCGATCCTCGCTGCCCTCGCGCTTCTCCACGCGAATGACCTCGGCGCCGAATTCGGCCAGCAAGGTCGCGCAATAGGGCCCGGCGATATAGCGCCCGAAATCGAGCACGCGCACACCCTCCAGAACTCCTCCCATCGATCCCTTCCCTGCGCCGCTTGCCCGTTGTTTTCCGCAGATTACAGGGACTGGCTGCGAGGGCAAGTTGGGAAGCGGGATGGACGTGCGGCTTTCATCATCGCATCGCGAACAGCTCCTGATGAAACCGCTGTTCGACGGGGAAGCCGTGCGCGCTGAGGTCTCGTCTGAGGGCTTCCCCAAAACCCGCCGGACCACAGAACCAGATGCTGGCCTCACGCCATTGCGGCACGGTTTCGCGAATGCGTTCGCCGGTCAGTCGTCCGTGACGGGCGTCGATGAGGACGTGGAGACGAACATTTGCCGAGCGCGCGTCTGCTGCGAGCTTGCCGAGGGCTTCCTCATCCACATCGGCGGTGGTGTGAAAGAGGTCAACCGCCTGCGCGACCGAGCAACCTGGAATATCCTCCGGCATGGCCATCTGTTTCATGCGGGCAACGAAGGGCGTGATGCCGATGCCACCGCCGATCCAGATCTGGTGCGAGCAATCGTCGTCGAAAGTGAAGCAGCCATAGGGCCCTTCCACCTTCACCTCCTGCCCGACACGGAGCTTCTGCCGCAGCCGGCTGGTGTGGTCCCCGAGTTCCTTTGTGATGAAGACGATCCTGGGGTCTGCGGCATTCCAGCACGAGGCGATCGTGTAGGGGTGCGCGCCCTCGGAGACATCCGACGTGGCGAAGGCGAACTGGCCCGGCCTATGCCCCGGCCAGCCATGGGGCACTTCGATCTCGGTCTCGATGGCCCTGACGCCGGGATAATATTTGAGCGAGGTGATCCTGCCCTGGACCTGGCGACGGGCGCCAATGCGCCGCAACAGCGCGACAGCCGCCGCCCATGTCCCGAACGCAAGCAGCGCCCCCACGATCCAGCCGAGCGGCGACATCCAGTAGCTGAACTTCATCAGCGTGACGGCGTGAAACACCAATACCAGATACGCGACCGCGAGGAGCCGATGCGTCTTGTAGAAGAGCCGATAGGGGAACATTTGAACGAGCGCCAAGGCAATCAGCACGACAGCGCCGTAGAAGGCCCACTCGCCCAGCCCCTCCGCCGGTCCATGCAGGCCGTCAAAGAAGGCCTCGATCGGATTTTCGATGGCAGGCCTTGCCCCACGCTGCGGTCGCGTCAGCAACCCCCAGCCGACCGCCCATTTCGGGGCATTGGCCCAGAGCCAATGGATAATGGCAGTCACGAGGGCGGCGATACCGAGCCATTTGTGCAAGCGGTACATCTTGTCGAGGCCGCCCAGCCACGCCTCCGGCCAACGTGGTCGCAGCGCGAGGATCATCGCCATGCTCATGCAAACGATTGCCAGGACGCCGCTCAGCTGCACCATCCTCTCGCGAAGCGGGAAGAAGGAGCCCGGCCCAAATGGCTGGGGCTCCGCAACCAGCCACAGCAGGACGAGAACCGCCAGACTGCCCCAAAATACCCGTTTGAGATTCCGCATGCCGTCCTTGCCTCACAACGTTACGGCGCCAGCTTGACCTGATCGCGCCGCGTTGCATTGAGCTGACTCAAGCCTGATCGTGATGACCTGCACGGGCTGGTCGAGGCAGAGCGTGAAGGATTCTCTTTCAGCTCGTCGCCTGACGGCCGCCTGAAACCGCCCTGCGACGCGTCCTGCGTCGCGGGGCCGCAGCTCATTCCGTTCAAGACTTTGCTCCAGCGCAAACTCCTGAATGCCGCAAACTCCCACCTGAGAGCAAAGAAGCTCTTCGGAGGAAATCCCGTGATCATCTCAACCAAATCGCTCATACCCGCAGCCCTCGCGCTCTGTCTCGTCCTGGGGCAGTCTGCTCTCGCCGCCGGACCACACACGCATGAAGGACCAACCACGACCGCCGGGCCGGTGCTCGACCACGGCAAGAAGTGGCCGACCGATGACGTCTTGCGCCGCGGCATGGACGACATCAGTCTCGCGATGAGGCAATCGCTGGTACCCATTCACAGTAATGTGTTTACGCCTGCGCAATACGAGGCTCTGGCGACGCGAATCCAGGCGCAGGTCGATGACGTCGTGGCAAACTGCAAGCTGCCCGAGCAGGCCGATCAGCAACTTCACCTTGTCCTCGAGCAGATCATCGACGGCGCGGCCAAGATGAAGACCGGGACCAGCCGCGATCAGGGAGCCGTGACGATCGTGCGGGCGCTCGCTCAGTACGGCAAGTATTTTGACCATGCCGGCTGGCAACCGCTGGAGCATTGAGGTCGATTGCCGCTGCCGCCTATGCGGCCACGGCCTCGTAGATGTCCTCCTCCTGGGCCGTGTGCATGCGCACCAGCGTTTCGATCGCCTCGATCACGCGCTGAGCGTCACGAATAAGGTAGCGGTCGATCTTCTCTGACGGCAGATCCTCCGCGATCCGGGCGAGCAGCCGCGCGAGATGCAGTATCTCGCGATGCGCACGGCTCATGGCGGAGAGCCCGTGGCGGTCGCGCAGCACCTCGGTGAGCTTCGGATAGACGCTGTCTTCATCCTCGCGTTCGTGCATCACGACGCTGCCCTGGACCAGTCGGTGGGCCTCGCCAATCAAAGTCGCGGCGGATTCGGGCACCGCATCGTCCAGCGCATCGACGATCTGCCGCAGGCGGTCGAGATCCCTAAGCAGGGCCTGATGATCATGATGCAACGTCAGCCCCTGCTCCGCGGTGAGGCGCGGACCGCTCCTGACGAGGGGCGGATTGAGCGCTCGCAACGCGTTCAGGATGACGGCAACATCGATCACTTCCTGAACGATCGCGGCGGGTACGGGATCGAGCCAGCCAAGGCTGGCCGCGACCATGGCTACCAATGACAGCCCCATCCCGACGAAGATGCTTTGCAGGGCAATGTGCCGCGCGCGCTGGGCGATGATGATCGCTTCGCCGACCCGATCGAGCCGATCCGTGAGGATCACCACATCTGCCGCCTCGGAGGAAGCGCTTGCACCGCGCGCACCGAGCGCGATCCCCGTGTCAGCCACGGCCAGCGCCGGGGCGTCATTGATGCCGTCGCCGACCATGATGGTCGGATGCAGCCGCTGTTCGCTACGCACCGCTTCGACCTTGTCCGAGGGAACGCGATCGGCCAGCACGGCATCGAGATCGAGCGCCGCTCCGATGGCCTGCGCCGCCGCGGCGCGATCACCCGTGACCATCACCATGCGCGCAATGCCGGCATCGCGCAGCAGCCGGATCGCGCGTGGCGTATCGGCTCGCAATTCGTCTGCCAGCAGCAACGCGCCGATCAGACGGCCGTCCACCGCGACGAAGACGATCAGCGCCGAGCGCCACGAGGCACGTCTAATCGCCCGCAACTCCCATGGCGACAGCTCGGCTCGCGAGAGAAGCATTTCTCGCGAGCCCGCCATGACCTGGCGTCCGTCGATCTGGCCGCTGAGGCCGGAACCCATGGTCTCCTTGACCTGTTCCGGCGGCTTCAGCTTGAGCCCCTGGGCGAGGGCCGCAGCGACGACGGCCTTCGCGAGCACGTGATGCGAAGCTTGCTCGAGCGACGCCCCGAGCGTGAGGACCTCATCCGGATCCTCGCCCGGCGCAACCTCTACGGACAGCAACCGCGCTCCGCCCACGGTCAGGGTACCGGTCTTGTCGAAGAGCACGGTGTGCGCATGGGCCAACGCCTCCAGCGCCTTCCCGCCCTTGACCAGGATGCCGCGGCGGGCTGCTTGCGCCACCCCGGCGATGAAGGCGACAGGTGCGGCCAGAATCAAGGGACACGGCGTCGCCGCCACCAATACGGCAAGGCTGCGGGTCACGTCGCCGGAGATGTGCCATGCCACGAAGGAGATGACGAGTGTCACCGGCAGGAAGATCAGCGCATACCGGTCGGCCAACCGCACAAAGGGAGCTCTCGCTGTTTGCGCCACAGTCACCATGCGCACGATGCCCGCATAGGTACTCTCGCTGGCCGCCGCGGTCACGGTCAATTGGAAGGTCTCGCCCGCATTCAGAGAGCCGGAAAGAACGGCGCTTCCGCGGGTCTTCTCTACCGGAATCGGCTCGCCCGTCACCGCGGACTCGTCGATCGCAGCGAAGGCCGACGCAACGACACCGTCGACCGGCACGATCTCGCCGGCTTTAACCAGAAGCTCTTCGCCGACCGCGACGTCCTCGATCGGAACATCCTCGATCCGCTCATCGGACTTGCGATGGACCTGCCGGGGCGCCCGATCAACCAGGGATCGCAGATCGTGCTCCGCCCGTGCGATCGCGATCTCCTCCAGAACATTGCCGCCGGAATACATCAGCGCGACCACGGCGCCTGCGAGCGGCTGTCCGAGCGCCAACGCCGCACTCATCGACAGCAGCGCGATCGCGTCCACTCCGACGCGGCCCCGCAGCAGGTCCTGGACGATCGAGACCGCCAATCCTGCAATCACGGGCGCCGTGCCGAGCGCCCACGCGACATCGGCCAGATCAGGCCGACCCGCGGCCCGCGCCAGAGTACCCGCAGTCAATCCTGCGATTGCGATCGCAACCAGAGCCCATCGCAAGACCCGATCATACGACATGGCTTGGCGCGCCCGCCCTTCGGTTTCCGCTCGCTATTGCTGCGGGACGGAGCTCTTGTTCCTGTGCATGAACGCCATCATCTCGTCGAAGGTCAGCTTCCCGTCCTTGTCGCGGTCCATTGCCTTGAAAATTCGTTCGTGCGCGACCTGAAACTCGGGCAACGAGACGGTCCCGTCGCCATCGGCATCTATCAGCGCGAAGATGATGCGGAAGGGGACCGGCGGCTCCATGGCGTCACCGCCTGTCGCGCCATGCCCCTTCATTCCTTGTCCCATCATTCCGCGCCCCATCATGTCTCCACCGCGCGTCGGGCTCTGCCGCTCGGCGGACGGGCTGGCAGGAGAGCTCGACTGCGGCGACGCCGGCGTCTGCTCCTGTCCGGGATGATGACCTTGATGGTCCGCCGCCGATTGAGCCAAAGCTGGCTGGCCCAGGATGGCGAACAACAACGCTGCAACAACGGTTCGACCTAGCATGGCGCTTCCTCCGGCCTTGGTGTGTGCCTGACGAGGTTGTCGAACTTCACCGAACTTACCTTGAGCCAGGTCAAGAAAGCGGCGAGATCGCGCAAGTGGGCCCCCCGCCGGCGCAGCCAGCGGCCTCCTCTGCGGAAGAAGCGATGTTCCCGTGTGTCAGCCACCACCGGTGCGGGCGCAGCCGATCGCCTCCGTCAGGACCTTGCGGTCGCCGATGTGATTGGCGAGCAACAGGATCAACCGGGCGTTCATCCGCAGCGCCTGCTCCTCGTCGAGGTCGCGCTGGCTGTTGATCAACTCGGCGTAGAAGTCGTCGGGATCGGCGATGTTCGGTGACAAATTGAGGGTCATGCTGCCAGCTCCTTCCGTCCGGCGGTGTCGTGCCCGGAGGCCCGCAACATCGCATCCGCGATCTTTGCCTCGTCGAATCCGGTCCAGCGTGCCGCGACATATTGATCGGGGCGGAACAGGTAGCTAGTCCCGGGCGAAGCGCCGTAGCGCTCGGCAAGCAGGCCGGAGGGATCGGCGATGTCGCGGCCGACGACAATGAGCTTCGCTTTGAGGGGACCCACCGCGATCTCGGTCTTGTCGGTCTCCTTGCCAAAGGCCACGACCGTGAAGCCATCGCCGAGACAATGGAGGAACCAGCCGGGTTTGCCATCCACCGTGATCGGCGCATCGGCCGCATTGGTGCCGGGCCGCACGCCGTCCATCATCGCGTCGTCATCGGAGGTATTGAGCGACGACGTCACGTAGGGCGTCGGCGTGGAGAGACGGCCGCTGTTGACCAGCGGCCGCGCAAAGCCGTGATGCCGGGCGAGCTCCAGCACCGCGTCACGGAAATAGCGGCTCGGCTTCGTCTTCGGCGTGATGAAGTCGGTGGCGCGCGTCGAGTTCAGGATGTTGTCGTCGGCGGCATAGGCGCGCTCTTCGTGATAGCTGTCGAGCAGCGCTTCCGAGGCTTCGCCGCGCAGCACCATCGCGAGCTTCCAGGCGAGATTGTCGATGTCCTGGACGCCGGTGTTGGCGCCGCGCGCGCCGAACGGCGAGACTTGATGCGCGGCGTCGCCGGCGAACAGCACCCGGCCCTGGCGGAAATTGTCGATGCGCCGGCAGGCGAACTGATAGATCGAGACCCATTCCAGCGCGAACTCGGTCTCCTCGCCGAGCATGGCGCGGATGCGCGGGATCACCCGCTCCGGCCTCTTTTCCTCATCGGGATCGGCGTCCCAGCCGAGCTGGAAGTCGATGCGCCAGATCTTGTCCGCCTGCCGGTGCAGCAGCACGGACTGGCCGCGGTGGAACGGCGGATCGAACCAGAACCAGCGCTCGGTCGGGAAATCCGCCTTCATGGCGACGTCGGCGATCAGGAAGCGGTCCTGGAAGAACTGTCCCGTGAACTCGGCGCCGACCATCTTGCGCACGTCAGAATTGGCCCCGTCGCAGGCGATCACCCATTGCGCCTCCATGGTGAAGATGCCGTCGGGCGTTTCCACCACCAGCGTCGCATGGTCGGCGGCCTGCTTCAGGCTGATCAGCCGGTGCTTCCAGCGCAGCTCGATCAGCGGATTGGCCCTGCATTTGGCGACCAGGATCTCCTCCAGATGATATTGCTGCAGATTGATCATGGCCGGCCATTGGTGGTCGGTCTCGGGCAACAAATCGAACTGGTAGGACAGCTGGTCCTGGAAGAAGACCCTCCCGACATTCCAGCTCACCCCGCGGTCGACCATGGGCGCCGCGCAGTCGAGGCGGTCCCAGATCTCGAGCGGACGCTTGGCGTAGCAGACCGCGCGCGAGCCGATCGAGACGGTGTCGTTGTCGTCGAGCACCACGACCGGCTGGCCGCGCGCCGCGCAGTCGAGCGCTGCGGTCAGGCCGATGGGACCCGCGCCGACCACCACGATTGGATGCCGCTTCACGATGCCTTCGGCCTGCTCCACGGAGCGCCGGTAACCGAACTTCGGATAGATGTAGCTCGTCATGTTCGCTTCCTGATGCGCGTGCCGGGGATCAATGCGCGTCCGCGAATTCCTTCTCGTGCATCCAGGCGGTGTGACGCGGCGGGCGCTTGGTGCGCGACCATTCCTCGACCATCTCGTGGGCGACCGACTTCATGCGGTCGATCTGCTCGGGCGTCGCGGTCCAGGCCGCGATCTCCAGGCGATGGCCGCTCGGGTCGCGGAAATAGATCGACTTGAAGATGGTGTGGTCGGTGACGCCGACGACGTCGAGGCCGGCGGCCTCCGCGCGCGCCTTGGCCTCTTCGAGCTCGGCGAGGTCCTTGACCTGGAAGGCGATGTGCTGGGTCCACTCCGGCGTGTTGGGATCGCGGCCCATCGGCGGCGAGTTCGGCAGCTCGAAGAAGGCGAGGATGTTGCCGTTCCCGGCGTCGAGGAAGATGTGCATGTAGGGATCGGACGCCTTGGTCGAAGGCACCCGATCCTCGGCAATGGCGCCGAGAAGATCCATGTTCATGACGGTCTTGTAGAACTCGACGGTCGCCTTGGCGTCGACGCAGCGATAGGCGACGTGATGGATCTTCTCGATTTTCATGGCGTTTCGCTCCCTGGATTTGCGGTTGCGAAATTGGTATCAGATGTTACTATTTATTGAGTTTGATCTGGATCAATCCGCTCCGAAGAATTTTTCGGGTGGACCGGCGAAGGGGACTCGCGTGACGGGACGTTCGAGCGTGGCGCGCGGGGAAGCGGCCAAAGCCGCAACGGCGCAGGACGGCGTCGAGCTGGACCTGCAGCGATATTTTCCGTACCGGCTGGCACGCCTTGCCGAGCAGGTGTCGCTCGCGGTTGCCGAGGTCTATTCCGAGCGCTTTGCGTTGACACGGCAGGAATGGCGCGTGCTCGCCATTCTCGGCATGCGCCCGGAAATTGCGACCAAGGAGATCGGCCCGCTGACGACGCTCGACAAGATGCAGGTCAGCCGCGCGGTGCAGGGCCTGGAGTCGCGCGGCATCGCCAGCCGCAAGCACCATCCCGACGACCGGCGCGAGCTGATCGTCTCACTGACCCCAGCGGGTCGCGCGCTTTATCGCAAGATCGTGCCTTTCGCGCTGGCGCGGGAGACGAAGCTGCTTGGGGCGCTGACCGCCGAGGAAGCGGCAGTGCTCGACCGGGTGATGCGCAAATTGTCGGCCGCGCTGAGCTAGCCGGCGGCCATCCCTGCATTTGATCGGCCTCAAGCGCTGCGCGGAGACAGGTGGCAAACAGTTGCTATATTCGCCCCTGCGCATCTCAGCTCTCGGATAGATAATGACGCCTCGGAACACGCCGAAGCTTGTTCGATCCCTCACGTTGACTCATGCGGTCCTCTATGGGCTCGGCGTCACGATCGGTGCAGGGATTTACGTTCTGGTCGGAGCGGCGGCCGCGCGGAGCGGCATGCACGCGCCGTTGGCGTTTCTTGCCGCGGCATTCGTGATGGGGATGACCGCGGGAACGTTTGCGGAATTGGGCACACGGATGCCGGTTGCGGCAAGCGAGGCAGCCTACGTCCAGACTGCCTTCCATCGAAAATGGCTTGGCGGCGCCACTGGGCTGCTGGTGGTCGCGGCGGCGACGATTTCCGGCGCCACCATCAGCGTGGGAAGCGCCGGCTATCTCGGCGTCTTCCTTCCACTCCCGTCTCCCTGGATCATTGCCGGCGTCGTGCTGGCGATGGGGGCCGTCGCCTGCCTCTCTGCGGTCCAGTCCATCAGCTTCGCCGGCGTGATGACGGTCGTGGAAATCGGAGGATTGCTTCTCATCGTCGCGGCGGGCTTGTTCGAGGGCGGCTCGCTGGTGTCGCGGCTGCCCGAACTGTGGCCCGCGACCGGCGATCTGGGAGCCTGGACCGGGATCGCCCAGACCTCGCTGCTGGCCGTATTCGCCTTCATCGGCTTCGAGCACCTCGTCAACATCTCGGAGGAGATGAAAAATCCTCGCCGGACCTTGCCGTGGGCGCTCTTCATCACGCTGGGTGCGACGGCGATTCTCTACGCAGCGGTGGTCTGGATCGCCGTCACCGCTGTGCCGCCAACCGAGCTCGCCCGCTCGTCTGCTCCGCTGGCATTGGTTTTTCAGCGGCTGACGGGACTTCCTCCGCAGATTCTTGGTGCGATTGCGATCGTGGCCACGGTCAATGGCATCATCGTCCACATGATCATGATCGGCCGTGTGCTGTACGGCTTGGCCGACCAAGGCAATCTTCCGCCGATCCTCGCCAAGGTGAGCCCCCGAACCGGCACGCCCATCATCGCGACCCTGTGTGGCGTTGCGGCCATCCTGATCCTCGCACTCGCCGTTCCGCTCACTGGACTGGCCGAGTGGACCTCGCGATTGACACTCGCAATCTTCGTCCTGGTCAATTTGGCGCTTCTTCGCATCAAGCTGACGGAGCCGAAGGCGCCGTCTGGCGTGTTCGTCGTGCCGGCATGGGTGCCTGTCGCGGGACTGCTCACGAGCGCCTCTGTGCTTCTGATCGATCTCATCGGGTGAGGCCGGCTGGCCGGCTCACCTGGGACAGACCAGCATTCTTGTCACTGGGACGGCATGGAGGGCCGAGCGATGCGCAAAGCGCGGGGCAACGCGGGCCAGTCGGAGACGGCTGGCGACGCAGCTCCCAGCTGGGCCGATATCTTAGCAATTTCAAACATATGTGCGGTCTCGCACATGGAAGCGCGTCGACGAGGCGGTGCTAGACAATAAAAACCGGTGCGAACCCACCGCCCGGCGTTCGAAAATTGGTTGTCTGCCCCTGATAGAGGCGAGCCGCCATCAGCAAGACCTGACCGTCATAGACGTAGAGCCGAACGTCCATCTTGCGAGGCTCGTCGCTGCCGCCAAGCCTGACGATGCGTTCGCTGGGCGCTGCAAACTCCTGGGCGACGTATCCGCTTTGGACGATTTCCGCCCACACCCCCTTAGTCACTTTTGCTCCTCGATAGACCGCCTTGCTGCCGTAGCCGCTCGCCGGTTTGAAGAACCAATTCTTGCGCGTCGTCCAGAGCTGCTCTGCATTGTCCGATGTAACGAGCACGGTGCGTGGCACCCCCGAGAGATCCTGCATTATCGGCGCCGGAACGCCCCATGAGCGCAACCGTTCGCGATCCGACAATAGCGCGAGGTTACGCTTATCGGCGAGCAAGGCATGGATATGAGGGTTGGGCGTCACAACGATCGCACCATCCATATAGGCCGACCGCAAAGCTGCGTGTTCTGGCCTGTCGAGCGAGAAATCGACGACGCGATTATAGACGAGGTCGATCGTCCGTTCGCCAAGGCAAAGCTGACCGTTTACGTATGTCAGAGCGCTCGCATCAGCGATCACCGCATCGATGCCATGCCTCAGAAAGAGCTGCCTTGCCAGCAGGAATTCCGGATAGAGATATTGCGCCTCCGGCTTATCATCGACAATCGCGATCCGCCTTGGCCTGCCCTTGCCTCGCTGACTGATCCACTCCTGTTCGAACATGCGCAAGACGGCCGGCTCGAATTCATCCACGTGAGATCTCATCAATCCGACTTCGACCTCGCGACAGCATGCACGCTGCGCCTTGGCCAACAACGCGTTCAGGAAAGCGCCTCCGGCATTCGTATTCACTTCGATCAATTTGGGGCCGTCGGAACTCACATGGAAGTCGTATCCCATGAACGCTCCTCGCGGTCCGAAATGTTTCGAGGCGATCGGAGGGGCCCACGCCAATGAGGCCTGTTGATATGCCGGCAACTCCGCCACACTCTCGATCGCACGCACGATGCGGGTCATCCCGTGTGTGACTGCTTCCGAAAGAAACACGGGGGCATTCGAGAAAAGATTTGGGCGCTCTTTGGCAACGCTCGCACAGATTTCGCGATCGCCGGCTACCCTCTCCACCTCCCGACACAACGCGTCGTGGTCGAGGGTAATGCAGAAGCACTCGCGATTGAGGAGATCGGATACTGCCGAGGCGGGTAGAACGTCGTTCATCAATCGACCCTCGGTTCAAGGCACGATGCCCTATCCCATGGGAATTTTATCCGCCGACGACCATTCTGATTTGCGATTGATCAATCTCCGCCCCGTCGCAGCGCCCTCTCGTGTCAGTGCGATAGTGTTCTCGATCCGAGCGCCGGCGGCCCCAGCAAGAATCCAACCGCGAGGACGGAGATGTCCGACAGAGCTCCCCGTTTGTGCAGCGGGAATGTGTCGCAGCCCTGCGCTTCAGCCCCCGGCCAGGCCGATTCATCAGTCATTCAAACGACGGAGGGCTCGCTGGCTGGGGCGGGAGGGATCGAACCTCCGAATGGCGGAATCAAAATCCGCTGCCTTACCGCTTGGCTACGCCCCAACAGGCGACCTGAGGCCGGCGGAAGAACTGGCTACCGCAGATTCCCTTGGTCGCAGCCGGTCTATAGGGAGCGGCGCAGCATTTCAACCGCCTGGAGGGGCAAAATACCACAGCCCCTGGATCGGCCCCGCCACACTCTCTTTATGGGGCCCGCGACGGCCCAATTCCGGCCGTCACCGTCCCGCCCCTCCCGCCCATTGAGACCTCCCCCATTTCATGGGAATAGGGCGCCAAGACCTGTCCACGGGAGTGAACCATGACCTACCGCGCGCCGATTTCTGACATGCTGCTGTCGCTCAATCACGGCGCCGGCCTCAAGGCCGCCGTGGAGGCCGGTCACTACGGCGATTTCGATGCCGACATCGCCGCGGCCGTGCTGGAGGAAGCCGGCAAGTTCGCAACCGACGTCCTGGCCCCGCTCAACAAGGTGGGCGACGAGCACGGCATCAAGCTCAGCGACGGCAAGGTGACGACCGCGCCGGGATGGCCGGACGCCTACAAGCGCTGGACCGAGGGCGGCTGGAACGCGGTATCCGGCCCTGAAGATTTCGGCGGCCAGGGCCTGCCGATCGCGATCAATGCGGCCTGCACCGAGATCTGGAGCGCGGCCAACGTTGCCTTCGGCCTCTGCCCGCTGCTGACGGCCTCGGCGATCGAGGCGCTGGACGCGCATGGCAGCGACGAGCTCAAGAAGATCTATCTCGAGAAACTCGTCTCCGGCGAATGGACCGGCACGATGCAGCTGACTGAGCCGCAGGCCGGTTCCGACGTCGGCGCGCTGCGCACCCGCGCCGAGAAGCAGGCCGACGGCACCTACCGCATCAAGGGGACGAAGATCTTCATCACCTATGGCGAGCACGACATGACCGACAACATCGTGCATTTCGTGCTGGCGCGTCTGCCCGACGCGCCCGCCGGCACCAAGGGGATCTCGCTCTTCCTCGTGCCCAAGTTCATGATCAACGACGACGGCTCGCTGGGGCAGCGCAACGACATCTTTGCCTCAGGCGTCGAGCACAAGCTTGGCATGCATGCCTCCCCCACCTGCACCATGACGATGGGTGATCATGGCGGCGCGATCGGTTTCCTGATCGGCGAAGAGAACCAGGGCATGCGCTGCATGTTCACGATGATGAACCAGGCCCGCCTCGGCGTCGGCCTCGAGGGCGTCGGCGTTGCCGATCGCGCCTATCAGCTGGCTTTGTCGTACGCGCAGGAGCGCAAGCAGGGCCGCGCCGTCGGCAGCAAGAGCGACGGCTCGGAGGCCATCTTCGTGCATCCCGACGTCAAGCGCATGCTGATGCGGATGCGGGCTCAGACCGCCGCCGCGCGCACCATCTGCTATGCGACCGCGGTCGCGCTCGACGTCTCGACGCGCGCCAGGGATCCCAAGGTGCGCGCCGATGCCGCCGCGCGCGCGGCGCTGCTGACCCCGATGGCAAAAGGCTATTCCACCGACATCGGCAACGAGGTCGCCTATCTCGGCGTGCAGGTGCATGGCGGCATGGGCTTCATCGAGGAGACCGGTGCGGCCCAGCATTACCGCGATGCCCGCATCACCGCGATCTACGAAGGCACCAACGGCATCCAGGCGATCGACCTCGTCACGCGCAAGCTCGCGGCCAATGGCGGCGCTGCCGTCTGGGCGCTGCTCGACGAGCTCGCAGCGACGGTCAAGAAAGTCGAAGCGTCGAACGATCCGGCTTTTGGCACCACGGGCGTCAAGCTGCGCGAAGCGCTGGAGGCCTTGACGCGCACCAGCAAGTGGCTGCTTGAGCGCGTGACGTCCGCGCCGAACGAGGCGCTTGCCGGCGCGACGCCGTATCTGCAGCAGTTCGGCTCGACGCTCGGCGGCTGCCTG
The DNA here is from genome assembly GCF_036247965.1 of Bradyrhizobium sp. TM233. Lineage (NCBI taxonomy): Bacteria > Pseudomonadati > Pseudomonadota > Alphaproteobacteria > Hyphomicrobiales > Nitrobacteraceae > Bradyrhizobium > Bradyrhizobium sp. TM233. Next base: position 69,157 of record NZ_BTIG01000010.1, read on the forward strand.
CTCGCCTCCGAGGCGCTCGCCGCCAAGGCCGACGGCAACACGGACGCCGCGCGCTACGTCTCGCTGGCACGCTTCTTCGCCGAGAACATCAGTGTGCAGGCCGGCGCGCTCGAGCGCACCGTGACGGAAAGCGCGGAATCGGTCGCGGCGGCGGATGCGGTGCTGCTGGGGTAAGTTGGCCGCTCGTGTCCCGGACGCGCTGCAACGCGTAGCGTTGCTGCGCAGAGCCGGGACCCAAGCCAAGAAAGCGATCGCGGTGACATGGGCCCCGGCTCTGCAGCGCACCGCTGAAGGAGCGTTGCGCTGCGTCCGGGGCACGAGAGTGCAAACCTGCGCTGCCTACGAAGCTGCGAGCTTTGCCGTTCTCCCCGGCCGCCACAACACGACGCCGGCCGCCACGAGATCGAGCGCGACACACATCGCAAAAGCCGCCGTGTAGTTGCCGGTGAAGCTGCGCACGAGGCCGACGATGCCGGGGCCGAAGGCGCTGACGACGCCGCTGATCGAGGTGCCCAATCCCATTGCGGCGGCGAAGGCGCCGGCGCCGATCTCGCGCTGGATGATCAGGGGCGGAAACGTGATCATGTTGCCGATCGAGAAGCCGTAGACGGCGCAGCACACCAGCAGCACCGTCGGACTCGTGCTCTGCACGAGAACGAACAGCGCCGCCGCCTGGCTCGTCATCGACGCCGCGCAGGCGAGGCGCGGATCGAGCCGGTCGACGAACAGGCCGAGCGACAGGCGGCCGACCACCGCCATCGCCGCCATGATGGTGACCGCGCCGCCGGCGGCCGAACGGCCGATCAGCGGCTCGAGAAAACTCACCTGGTGGATGATGAATCCCATCTGCGCCAGCAGCGCGATCGCGATCGGCAGCACCATGGTCCAGAACGCCGCGTTGGCGAGCAGCGCTTTGCGGGAATGGCTTGGCGCGGCCGCGCTCCCGCCGGAAGGGCGTCCGCCCGAGGCCGCCGAGGTCCCGGCGGGCCAGCCGATGAAGGTCACGACCACCGGCAGCACCAGCACCATCATCGCGAGCGTGGCCGCCAGCATGGCGGAGCGAAATCCGATGCTGCCGGTCAACGACAGCAGCAGCGGAACGAGGATGATGCCGCCGCAGGTCGCGCCGTTGAACGCGAGGCTGAGCGCGAGCCCGCGCCGGCGTTCGAACCAGGAGTTCAGCACGGTTGCGATCACCACGGTACCCATGCCGGTCCAGCCGACCGACATCAGCGCATAGGCGAGATAGAGCTGCCAGGGCGTCTGCATCAGCGCCAGCAGCACCGTCGAGGCGCCGAGCGCCGCCAGGCCGCACAGGATCAGCGACCGCAAGCCGATGCGGGCGAGCAGATCGTCGGTGAAGATGACGAGGACGGAGGTCAGGAGAAACGAGAAGGTGCTGGCCGCGGAGACCAGCGTGCCCGGCCAGCCATGGGCGCGCTGCAGCTCGGCGAGATAGACGCCCTGGCCGTACAGGCCGAAGCCGAACATGAAGAAGGCCATCAGGAAGCAGGCCAGCACGACGCGCCAGCCGCGGTAGTGCAACGAGGATTCGTCGACGCGGGTTGCGGCAATCATCAATCGGGCAATCAAGCCAAATGGAACCGCGCGGGATCGTGCACCACAACCACCGGTTTTTCAAATGAAACATTGTAGCCAATTGTTGCGGCGCGGGGCCACGCGCCGGCCTTACGGGAATTCGACGCCGAAAAGGTTGAGCGAGCGCATTGGCACGCCTGCGGGATGATGTAGGCTGATGCTTGCAAGTCTCGCGAGCGGCGAGCGCAGGGGGTTCTCATGCCGAACGGCAACATCGTCCTCACCGAGGAGCGCGGAACGCGCGTGATCACCCTGCGCCGTCCGGGCAAGAAGAACGCGATCACCCAGGACATGTATCGGGAGATGAGCCGCGCGATCGACACCGCGCAGAACAACCCTGATATCCGCTGCATGATCATCACCGGCGGCTCCGGCGTGTTCACCGCCGGCGACGACATCGACGATTTCATGCACGCCGACACCTCGCGCCCCGAGACGCTGTCGGAGGGTGCCAAGTTTCTCTATTCGCTCGCCCTCAACGTCAAGCCGATCATCGCCGCCGTCGACGGCGCCTCGATCGGCATGGGCACCGTGATGCTGTTTCACTGCGACTACGTGCTGGCCTCGAACGCTGCGACCTTTTCCGCGCCCTACATCCATCTCGGGCTGGTGCCGGTCGGCGCCGCCAGCCTCTTGATGCCGAACACGATGGGATATCAGCGCGCCTTCGCGATGCTGGTGATGGGGCGGACCTTTTCCGCCGCGGAGGCGCACGCGGCAGGCTTCGTCAACACCGTGGTATCGCCGGGACATACCGAGGTCGAGGCGCGCAAGGTGGCGCGCGAGATCTGCCGGCTGCCGGCCGAGGCGGTCGCAACCTCCCGCAAATTGCTGCGCGCTCCGGCCGAAGATCTCACCCGCCGCATCGACCAAGAAGGCCATTTGTTCGGCGAGCGGCTCAAGTCGGATGAAGCGGTGGCGGCGTTCGATGCGTTTGCGAACCGGAAGAAGCGGTAGGGTGCGATCAGCTCAATGGTCGTCATTCCGGGGCGCGACAAAGTCGCGAGCCCGGAATCCATTCATCCACCAGCTCTGCCGCACAATGGATTCCGGGCTCGCGCCTCGCGCGCTCCGGAATGACAGCGAGAACTTTCGTGAAATCTTCGCGCGGAACGACTAATCTTGTTCCATGCGATACCGATCCATCCTCGCCGCCCTCACTCTCGCCTCCGCCCTCCCCGCCTCGGCCCAAACCGCCGCGCCGGTCGAGCTGCGCATCCTTGCGATCAACGATTTCCACGGCAATCTGCGCCCGCCGCCCGGCGGCATCCGCATCGCCGATCCCGAGGACGGAGCCAGGAAGGTGATGGTGGCGGCCGGCGGCGCCGAATACATGGCGACGCTGGTGAAGCAGCTGCGCGAAGGGCACAAGAACACGATCTTCGTCGCCGCCGGCGACCTGATCGGCGCGAGCCCGTTCCTGTCGGCGATGTTTCACGACGAGCCTTCGGTGGAGGCGCTTTCGCTGATGGGCCTTGCGATCAGTTCGGTCGGCAATCACGAGTTCGACGAGGGCATGACCGAGCTGCTCAGGATGCAGAACGGCGGCTGCCATCCGGTCGACGGCTGCCAGGGGCCGCATCCGTTCACGGGTGCCAAATTCCGTTATCTCGCCGCGTCCACCATCGATACCGCGACGGGCAACAGCGTGCTGCCTCCCACCGAGATCCGGGAATTCGAGGGCATCCCCGTCGCCTTCATCGGGCTCACCTTGAAGGAGACCGCGGGCATCGTCTCACCGTCCGGCATTGCCGGACTCGAATTCCGCGACGAAGCCGCGACGGTGAACGCGCTGGTGCCGCAGCTGAAGGCGCGCGGCGTCGAGGCGATCGTGGTGCTGATCCACCAGGGCGGCGAGCCCGCCGGCGACTACAATGAATGCCCCGCCATCACGGGGCCGATCGTCGATATCGTCAAAAAATTCGACCGCGCCGTCGACGTCGTCGTCAGCGGCCACACCCACCGCGCCTATGTCTGCGACATCGACGGGCGGCTCGTCACCAGCGGCGACAAATACGGCACGCTGGTCACCGCGATCGATCTCAAGCTCGATCCTGTAACCCGCGACATCGTCAGCGCCAAAGCCGAGAACGTCATCGTCGCCAATGCCTCGCTGGCGAAGGACGCCGAGCAGACCGCGCTGATCGAGGCCTATGACAGGCTCTCGGCGCCGATCGCCAACCGGCCGGCCGGATCGGTGACGCAGACGCTGTCGCGCGTGCCGAACGAGGCCGGCGAAAGCGCACTCGGCGACGTCATCGCGGACGCGCAGCTCGCCGCGACCCGGGCGGCCCAGGATGGCAGCGCTGTCATCGCGCTCACCAATCCGGGCGGCATCCGGACCGACATCGTCCCGAGGGAGAACGGCGCGATATCCTTCGGCGATGTTTTCGCCAGCCAGCCATTCCGCAACCGCCTCGTTACGATGACGCTGACGGGCAGTCAGCTCAAGGACATGCTCGAGCAGCAATGGCTAGACCCGAAGCGGCCGCGGATTCTCCAGGTGTCGAACGGGTTCAGCTATGCCTGGGATGCGTCGAAGCCATTCGGCGAGCGCGTGATCGCCGACAAGATGATGCTCAACGGCAGGCCGATCGAGCAAGCCAGCGGCTACCGCGTCACCCTCAACGATTACCTCGCGGTCGGCGGCGATGGTTTTACCGTCGCCAAACAAGGCACGGCGCCGCAATATGGCGGCTACGACGCGGACGCGCTGTTCGCGTTCTTCCGGGCACACGGACCGATCGGCCCGCTGCCGCTGAGCCGCATCCTGCGCGTGAATTGATCCGAATCAAACGGGCCAGAACGGGACAACCCTTTGCCATTCCCGTTCAAGCGCATAGATTGGGTTTTGCATTGCGTTTTGGCGCCGGATGCGCCAAGCGACGTCGAAAGCCCGCATCCATGAGGCCGACCTGATGAGCACGCTTCTCCTTTCCCACAAGGCCTGCCTCGACCATGTCACCCCGCCGGGACATCCTGAAAGGCCGGATCGCCTGCGTGCGGTGGAGGAAGCGCTGTCGCATGAGCGCTTCCAGTTCCTGGTGCGCGACCAGGCGCCGGAGGGCGATCTCGATCTCGTCACGCTGTGCCACAACGAGCACTACGTCACCGAGCTGCGCCACATCGCACCGAGCAGCGGGCAGGTCTATATCGACGGCGACACCTCGATGTCGCCGGGCACGTGGGAAGCGGTGATGCGCGGCGTCGGCGGCGCGGTGGCGGCGACCGAAGCGGTGATGGCGGGCGAGCATCGCAACGCCTTCGTCGCGGTGCGCCCGCCCGGCCATCACGCCGAGATCGGCAAGCCGATGGGCTTCTGCTTCTTCGACAACGTCGCCATCGCCGCCCGCCACGCCCAGCGCAAATACGGCATCAAGCGTGCTGCCATCGTCGATTTCGACGTGCATCACGGCAACGGCACGCAGGACATCTTCTGGTCGGACCCGACCGTGATGTATTGCTCGACGCACCAGATGCCGCTGTTTCCCGGCACCGGCGCCACGGGCGAGCGCGGCGACCACGACACCATCGTCAACGCGCCGCTCGCCTCCGAGGACGGCGGGCCGGAATTCCGCTCCGCGTTCGAGAATTTGATCCTGCCGCAGCTCGAAAAATTCAGCCCCGAGCTTGTCGTCATCTCCGCCGGCTTCGATGCGCATTATCGCGATCCGCTGGCCTCGCTGAATTTGCGCGCGGAGGATTATGCCTGGGTGACGCGCAAGCTGATGGATCTCGCCGACAAGTCCGCGGGGGGGCGCGTTGTTTCGGTGCTCGAGGGCGGCTATGACCTGCAAGGACTGAAAGAATCTGTTACGGCGCATGTCGGCGCCCTGATGGGCGCCTGACAAGCCCGCCACATTAAGCCCGCAAAACCCGCCTTCACTGCAAGGAAAGCGAATCGGGCAATCGGAAACGGATATGGCCGAAAATACTCAAGTCGACGTCTCCAGGCTCACCTTCGAGCGCGCGATCGAGGAACTCGAAACGATCGTGAAGCGGCTCGAGGACGGCAAGGTGCCGCTCGAGGAATCCGTGACGATCTACGAGCGTGGCGAGGCGCTGAAGCGCCGCTGCGAGGAATTGCTGCGCCAGGCCGAGGCGCGCGTCGACAAGATCACCACTGATGCCAGCGGCCAGGCCACCGGCACCGCGCCGCTGGACGTGCAGTAAGGAAGGCCGAGCTTCCCCCTCAGTTTCCCCTGATGGCAGGCCCCGCGAAACTCATCACAGGAGCGTGGCCGCCCGCATCGATTTCATGATTGCACGGCGCTGTCCCGCCAGGCAGCGGGGTCCGTGCAGGCGCATCGATGCCATCCGCTCCGGAAATTCGTCCCTCAGGACCAAAAAAGATCTCATTCAGGCGAAAAAGCCTGCCAGGGAACCCGCCAAGGCTGGAACCCCTTGTCCTGAGCCACAGTTAACCACTCTGGCCCGCCGGTTGCATCTGCATACCCCTAATCGGTCCGGCGGGTTGGCTTTGGCCCAAGCTTTGGTGTAAAGCTGCGCGGAGTGTGGCTTTTTGCAAGCCTTGCGTGGGCAGAGAATTCCGACGACAAGCGCTTCAAACTGCTAATGAAATTGGCTGGGACGGACGAAGCCGATCTAAGTGACAGGGATCACAGAGACTGAACCGGAGCGCACTTAAGCTTACCTAAGCTTGAAGACGGGGCCTTGCCCCATGCAGGTGGCTCCGACGGTTTGAGGACTCGCGCTGCGCCGATATTGTGCAAACCCATCGCGCACCGGAATGACCTTCCGGCGCTGACAAATTGGAAATCGCCGTGAACGCATACAGTAAAACGCCGCTTCTCGACACCATCCGGACACCGGACGATCTGCGCAAGCTCAAGATCGAGCAGGTTCGCCAGGTCGCCGACGAGCTGCGGCAGGAGACCATCGATGCCGTCTCGGTGACCGGCGGTCACTTCGGCGCGGGCCTCGGCGTGGTCGAGCTCACCACCGCGATCCATTACGTCTTCGACACGCCGCGCGACCGGCTGATCTGGGACGTCGGCCATCAGGCCTATCCGCACAAGATCCTCACCGGCCGGCGCGACCGCATCCGCACCTTGCGCACCGGCGGCGGACTGTCCGGCTTCACCAAGCGCAGCGAGAGCGATTACGATCCGTTCGGCGCGGCGCATTCCTCGACCTCGATCTCCGCCGGCCTCGGCATGGCGGTGGCGCGCGACCTCTCCGGCGGCAAGAACAACGTTATCGCCGTGATCGGTGACGGCGCGATGTCGGCCGGCATGGCCTATGAGGCCATGAACAATGCGGGTGCGATGAACTCGCGCCTGATCGTGATCCTCAACGACAACGACATGTCGATCGCGCCGCCGGTCGGCGCCATGAGCGCCTATCTGTCCCGGCTGTACTCCGGCAAGACCTATCGCACGCTGCGCGATGCGGCCAAGCAGATCAACAAGCGCCTGCCCAAGATCATCGCCAACCGCGCCAACCGCGTCGAGGAATATTCCCGCGGCTTCATGATGGACGGCGGCACGCTGTTCGAGGAGCTCGGCTTCTACTATGTCGGCCCGATCGACGGCCACAATCTCGACCATCTGCTGCCCGTGCTGAAGAACGTGCGCGACATGGAGACCGGACCGATCCTGGTCCACGTCGTGACGCAGAAGGGCAAGGGCTACGGCCCGGCGGAAGCGTCCGCCGACAAGTACCACGCCGTCGTCAAGTTCGACGTCGCGACCGGCACCCAGGCCAAGGCCAAGCCGAATGCACCGGCCTACCAGAACGTGTTCGGCCAGAGCCTCGTCAAGGAAGCACAGAAGGACGACAAGATCGTCGCCATCACCGCGGCGATGCCGTCCGGCACCGGTGTCGACATCTTCAACAAGGCCTTCCCCGACCGCACCTTCGACGTCGGCATCGCCGAGCAGCACGCGGTGACCTTCGCCGCCGGCCTTGCCAGCGAAGGCTACAAGCCGTTCTGCGCGATCTATTCGACCTTCCTGCAGCGCGGCTATGACCAGATCGTCCATGACGTCGCGATCCAGAACCTGCCCGTCCGCTTCGCCATCGACCGTGCCGGCCTCGTCGGCGCCGACGGCGCCACGCATGCCGGCTCGTTCGACAACGCCTATCTCGGCTGCCTGCCCAACATGGTGATCATGGCGGCGGCCGACGAAGCCGAGCTCGTGCACATGGTGGCGACCCAGGTCGCGATCGACGACCGTCCGAGCTCGCTGCGCTATCCGCGCGGCGAAGGCCGCGGCATCGAGATGCCCGAGGTCGGCATTCCGCTCGAGGTCGGCAAGGGCCGCGTGATCCGCCAGGGCAGCAAGATCGCCCTGCTCTCCTTCGGCACGCGCCTCGCCGAGTGCGAGAAGGCGGCCGATGAGCTCGCAGCCCATGGCCTGTCGACCACGATCGCCGATGCGCGCTTCATGAAGCCGCTGGATACCGAGCTGGTGCTCAAGCTTGCCCGCGACCACGAGATCCTGATCACGATTGAGGAAGGCTCGGTCGGCGGTTTCGGCTCGCATGTCGCGCAGTACCTGACCGATCAGGGCGTGCTCGACACCGGCATGGTCAAGTTCCGCTCGATGGTGCTGCCCGACGTGTTCCAGGACCACGACACCCCGGCCGCGATGTACGGCCGCGCCGGTCTCGACGCCAAGGGCATCGTCGCCAAGGTGTTCGAGGCGCTCGGCAAGGACGTGAAGGCCGAGACGGTCAAGCTGGCCTAACGGCCGTTGTCTTCACCTCTCCCGCTTGCGGGAGAGGTCGGATCGCCTCGGCGATGCGAAGCATCGTCCGGCGCGATCCGGATGGGGGCTCTCACCTCTCGGGGGTTCTCGGTTACGGAGACACCCTCTCCCCAACCCTCCCCCGCAGGCGGAGCAGGGAGCAGAGCACGCACCGCAGCTCGCATCTCGGTTCAAATTCTTCGGCTCGGCTCCCATGAAAATCTATCTGGCAGGCCCCGACGTGTTCCTGCCGGATGCGGTTGAGATCGGCCGGCAGAAGGTCGCGATCTGTGGTCGCTACGGGCTCACCGGCCTCTATCCCCTCGACAACGCCATCGACCTCACCGCGCCCGACGCCGCGCGGCAGATCTTTTGCGGCAACGAGGCGATGATGGACGCGGCCGACGTCATCATTGCCAACCTCACCCCGTTCCGCGGCGCCGGCGCCGATCCCGGCACCGTCTACGAGCTCGGCTACATGGCCGGCCGCCGCAAATTCTGCCTGGCCTATTCCAACGACGGCGCCGCCTATGCCGACCGCCTCGGCCGCTTCATGGACGTCAGGTCCGAGGACGGGCGGCTGGTCGACGCGCAGGGACTGACGGTCGAGGATTTCGGCCTCGTCGACAACCTCATGATGATCCATGCCCTGGAGCTGCACGGCTGTCCGCTGGTGACGCCGGCCGCGATGCCGATCGACGTCTGGCACGATCTGGCTGCGTTCGAGGCTTGCGTCCGGATGGCGGCCGCGCGATTGATCGCTACATAAGCACGTCAGTCGTCCCAAAGAATCGTCGCATGAGAGCGTGATGTCCCCTGCCCGCAAGCGCGCAGATGTATTGCTGGTCGAGCGCGGCCTGTTCGAGAGCCGGGCGCGGGCGCGCGCGGCGATCGAGGCCGGCCTCGTCACGGCCGACGACAAGCCGGTCGCCAAACCGTCGGAGACGATCGCCGAGGATGCGGTGATCCAGGCCGAACCCGCGCACCCCTACGTCTCCCGCGGCGGCGTCAAGCTCGCCGGTGCGCTGGAGCGGTATCCCATCGAGATCGAGGATCATGTCTGCCTCGACGTCGGCGCCTCCACCGGCGGCTTCACCGAGGTGCTGCTGGCGAACGGCGCGAGCCTGGTGTTCGCCATCGATGTCGGCACCAGCCAGCTGCATGCCTCGCTGCGCGACCATCCCAAGATCGTGTCGATGGAGGAGACCGACATTCGCAGCTATGAGGGCAAACGGCTGCCGGCACGGCCCGATGTCGTCGTCATCGACGTCAGCTTCATCTCGCTGAAGACGGTGCTGCCGGTGGCGCTGTCGCTGGCCGCCGCGCCGATGAGCCTGCTGGCGCTGATCAAGCCGCAATTCGAGGCTGACAGGAAGCACAACAAGAAGGGCATCGTCCGCGACGCCGCCGTGCACCGGGAGATCTGCGACGACATTGCCGCCTTTGCCGCTTCGCTCGGCTGCAGCGACATCGAGATATTCCCCTCGCCGATCACGGGCGGCGACGGCAATATCGAATTCTTCCTGGGCGCGCGCCGTGGTTGAGCGTCTCACCATCGACCATGTCGGCCATCGCGGCGACGGCGTCTGCCTCGACGCCGGCGAAGCGATCTACGTGCCCTACACGCTGGGCGGTGAGACCGTCGAGGTCGATCACGTCGTAGGCAACCATCCCGACCGTCGCAAGCTGCTCGCGGTCGACGTCGCGAGCCTGGAGCGTATCGACCCGTTCTGTCCGCATTTCGGCGTTTGCGGCGGCTGCGCCATCCAGCACTGGTCGGCCGAGCCGTACCACGCCTGGAAGCGCGGCATCGTGGTGGAGACGCTGGCGCAGGCCGGCATCGATTGCGAAGTCGCGCCGCTGGTCGATGCTCATGGCGCCGGCCGCCGGCGCGTCACGCTGCACGGCCGCTTCGGCACGCATGATATCCTCAAGGTCGGTTTCTCCGCGACGAGCTCACACGACGTCATCCCGATCCATCGCTGCCCGATCCTCGATCCTGCACTCGACGGCGCGCTCGATGCCGCCTGGGCGCTGGCGGAGCCGCTGACGTCCAAAATGCCGGTGACCAAGCCGCTGGACATCCAGGTCACCGCCACCGCCAACGGCCTCGATGTCGACGTGCGCGGCTCCGGCCCGCTGCCGACGCCGCTCGTCACCGCGCTCTCGCGCGTCGCCGAGCAGCACCGCCTGGCGCGGCTGACGCGGCATGGCGAATTGGTGCTGCAACGCCTGGCGCCGACAATAAAGATGGGCCGCGCAGAGGTGGCGCTGCCGCCGGGCTCGTTCCTGCAGGCAACCGTCGCGGGCGAAGAGACGCTGGCAGCGCTCGTCGCGGAACGCATTGGCAAGGCCAAGGAGGTTCTCGACCTCTTCTGCGGCGTCGGGCCGTTCGCCTTGCGGCTCGCCGAAAAAGCGCGCGTCACCGCCTATGACAACGACGCCGGCGCTGTCGCAGCGCTGGCAAAAGCCGCGCGCACGCCGGGCCTGAAGCCGATCAAGGCCGAGCCGCGCGATCTGTTCCGCCGCCCCCTGGTGCCGCCGGAGCTGCGCGACTTCGACGCTGTGGTATTCGACCCGCCGCGCCAGGGCGCGCAGGCGCAGGCGCTGAAGCTCGCCGCGAGCAAAGTGCCCGTCGTGGTCGCGGTGTCCTGCAACGTCGCAACCTTTGCCCGCGACGCGCGGCTGCTGATCGACGGCGGCTACCGGCTGGAGGCGGTGGTGCCTGTCGATCAGTTCCGGCACACGCCGCATGTCGAGCTGGTGGCGCGGTTCAGCCGGTGACGTTGCACGCGCCCGCTCACCCTCGTCCGGGCCGCTATGCTGACGGCTCGAATTGCGGCTGCCATCGCAACAAATAGGACTGCAGCGAGCGCACCGCGATCGCCAGCAGGATGCCGACGAACATCATGACGAAGATCGCGACCATCATCTCGCTGGCATTGGCCCGCGCCTCCGCTTCGATGATGAGCTTGCCGAGACCGCGCTCGGCGCCGATGAACTCGCCGACGATGACACCGATCAGCGCAAAAGACACGGCCGGCAAGAGCGAAGCGAACACCCAGGCGAGCGCGGACGGGATCACGACGGTCCGCAGCACGGTGAATTCGCTGGCGCCGAGCAGACGGGCGGCCGCGATCTGGTCGCGGTCGACCGCCCGCGTTCCCTCGAACGTGTTGAAGAACACCACGAAGAAAACGACGAGCCATGCGGTCGCGATCTTGGAGAGGTCGCCGAGGCCGAAGATCAGGATGACGAGCGGCACCAGCGCAATGCGCGGTATCGAGTTGAGCGCCACGATGTAGGGCCCGAACACGCGGGCGAGGAAGTCCGAACGTCCGAGAATCAGGCCGGCGGCGATGCCGCTCGCTGAGCCGAACAGAAAGCCCCACCAGGTATTCTTCAGCGTGACGAGCGTGGCGAGCCACAGATTGTTGTCGTTGCCCTTGATGCAGGCGGCAAAGCCGCCGGCATCAGCGAAGCAGCCGAGCCGCAGGAAACTTTGCCAGATCAACGACGGCTTGGCGACGAAATAGGGATCGAGGATTTTGGGCACGTAAGCCCTCGGCAACAGCGCCTTGCTCCATTCGAAGCCCCACTGCCAGATGACGAGAACGGCTGCGAGAATGGCCAATTGCCAGAACAGGATCACGATGCGGCTGTTGGACATGGTCAGTCGGCCCTGGTGCGGCGGAATTCTTCGCCGAGGGAGTGCCAGATGTGAGAATAGAGGCGGCCGAATTCGGCGCTCTCGCGCACGGAAACGGGATCGCGTGGCCGCGGGATGGCGACGTCGAAGTCCTCCTTCAGGCGCCCTGGCCGTGCCGAAAGCAGGATGATACGGCTCGCCAGCGTCAAGGCCTCGCCGAGATCGTGCGTCACGAACAGCACGGTCTGCCGCTCGCGCTCCCAGATCTCCAGCAGCGTCTTGTGCATCTCCAGCTTGGTGTGGGTGTCGAGCGCGCCGAACGGCTCGTCCATCAGCAGGATCTCGGGCTCGAGGATCAGCGTGCGCATCAAGGCGACGCGCTGGCGCATGCCGCCGGACAGCATGCGCGGAAAGCTCTGCCCAAAGCCCGAGAGCCCGGCCTTCTCGACCGCCGAAGCGACGCGGCCGGCGCGCTCGGTCTTCGGCAATCCCGCGATCTCCAGCCCATAGCCGATGTTCTGCTCCACGGTTCGCCAGGGAAACAGCGTATCGCGCTGGAAGACATAACCGACCCTGGGGTTGACCTTGCCGGTCTCGACGGTGTCCTGATCGATCAGGATGCGTCCGCCAGAGCGCGGCAACAGCCCCGCCACCATGTTGAGGATGGTGCTCTTGCCGCAACCGGACGGGCCGAGCAGCGCGACGAACTCGCCCTGCTTGACATCGAAGGAGACGTCATCCACCGCCACGAACTCGCGGCCGGACGCGTTGAAGCGCTTGGCAAGCCCCTGCACGGCGATGCGGGTGCGTGCCGCTGTCGCTTCATCCTCGCCGCGCGCGAGCGCGAAGCCCTGGCCCGGCGCGGCGATCATTTGTACTTCGCCCTGGCCGCCTGGAGGAAGCTCATGTCGACGACATCCTCGTATTTGGTCTCGGGAATATCCGTGCCCTTGCGGTACCAGGGCTTGGCGCCGCGTTCGAACGCGGGCTTGTCGATGGCGCCGTCATAGGCCCAGGTCGACTTGTCGAAGCCGAGCTCGGCACTGACCGCATCGGGGTCGATGCCGGAGAAATATTTCGGCGTGACCAGCGCCTGCACCTCCGCGAGCGGCGTCGCCTTCACGAACGCCATCGCGCGGTAGATCGCATTGACGTAGGCCTGCACCAACGCCTTGTCCTGCTCGACCGTATCCTGGAGCGTGTAGATCACGAGCACGGGCAGCGCGCCGCCGAAATCCTTCTCGAACACGCCCGGCTTGGACGTGTCGTAAATCGTCCTGCCAAAGCCCTTCTTCTCGACCTCGACGATCCAGCTCGGCGGCGCCATGATGGCGTCGAACTGCTTGGTCTGGAGCGAGGGGAACATCGTGTTGGGCCCACCGCCCGCGACCCAATTCACCTTGTCGCCGAGCCCGCGCGCTTCGAACACATAGGTGCCGAACACCCAGGTGCCGGAGCCGATGGCGGTCGCGGCAACGATCGGCTTGGCGCCGTCCGCCCGCTTGTAGCCGGCGAGCTTCTCGACCGAATTGATGCCGCTGTCGTAGAGGTCGTGCCGGACCATGATGTTGGCGTAGGAGCACACCATCTCGGTGGCGAGCAGGATCTTGCAGGGCTTGCCGCGCGCCCCGAGCTGAAGCGGGTGGCTGGCATCGCCATGTGCGAACAGTGCCTGCCCTGCCGCCAGCGTCTGGCGACCGAATGTGCCGGCATTGCCGGTGATGAGCTTTGAATCGAGCCCCTCGTCCTTGAAGTACCCCTTCAGCTCCGCAATCATGCCGATGGCGTAGACCGGCGATACCGGCCCGAACGCAAGCGAGACCTGCTTGGCTTCCGCGTGCAATCGTCCCGGCAACAGCGATGCTCCCGCCCATGCGGAGCCCGCGATCAGCGCCTGGCGCCTGGTAATGCTCATGTGCTCCTCCTCCCTTGTTTCTTGTCCGATACGTCGACCGGTCAGGTCGGCGCGACCTTGATCGTCCCTGCTTGTCGCAGCGTGTCGATCTCGTCCGAAGACATGCCGATCTCGCTCAGGATCTCGCCGCTGTGCTCCCCGATCTGGGGGGGATCGTAGCGGTTGGGCAGACGCCTTCCGTCCATGGAAATCGGCAACAACGGCGTCTTGGCCTCGTTACCGTCGGGCAGCCGAATGGCGGTCAGGCCGCCGGACTGGTTGAGATGCGGATCATCGAAGAGATCGCCGGGCTTGTTGACCGGCGCATAGGGAAGATCGAGCTGCTCGAGGCGCGCGGCAAGATCGGCCTTGTCCCACTGCTTGAAGATCTTCGCGATCTCGGGGATCAGCCAGCCGCGATGATCGACGCGGTCGTTGCTCGTCGCAAAGCGCGGATCGACGAGCCAGGCTTCACGATCGAAGGCGCGACAGAACGCCTCCCATTGCTCTTCACCGACGATGGTGACGAACAGCTTCGAGCCGTCCCTGGTGTCGAAGAGATCGTAGACCGGCCATGGGCTGTCCTTGATCGAATACGGGATCGACGGCTGGCCGCTGACCACCTCACACATCATGGCCTGCGCCATCAGGAACACGTTGTTCTCGTACAGCGCACTCTGGATGTAGCGCCCCCGGCCGGTCCGCTGCCGCTCGGCCAGCGCAGCCTGGATCGCGATCACGCCGAACATGCCGCCCATGACATCGTTGACCGAGGCCCCGGCACGCATCGGGCGGTCAGGCAGGCCGGTCATGTAGGCAAGGCCCCCCATCATCTGCACCACCTCGTCGAGCGCAAGGCGGTTCTCGTAAGGCCCAGGCAGATAGCCCTTGAGCGAGCAATAGATCAGGCGCGGCGCAAAAGCCGCAACGCTCTCGTAGTCGAGGCCGATCCGCTTCAACAAGCCCGGCCTGAAATTCTCGATCATGACGTCGCTGCTCTCGATCAGCCTGCGCGCGACCTTCTGGCCTTCCGCGGTCGACGTATCGAGCGCGATGCTGCGCTTGTTACGGCTGTAGGTGGCGAAGAAACCGGCGGCGGGACCCTTGAAATAGCGGGTGCGGTCGCCCTTGGGCGGCTCGACCTTGATCACGTCGGCACCGAGATCGGCGAGGATCAAGCCGCAGCTCGGCCCCATCACCATCTGGCTGAACTCGATCACCCGAAGGCCGGCCAGCGGACGAAGCTCCGATGCCGTCGCGCGCGCGACCGTGGTCATGCCGCGCTCCGCAGGACTTTGGGAATGCCGGCCTCGTGCAGATGCCCCGTCAGGTGTTTCGCCGGGATATGGCGCGCGAGGATTTCACGCGTTTGCATCAGGCGATCGAGATCAATGCCGGTGGAGAGCCCCATGCGCTCCAGCATGAACACGAGGTCCTCGGTGACGATGTTGCCGCGCGCACCGGGCGCGAAGGGACAGCCGCCGAGGCCGGACACCGCGGCATCGAAGCGGCGGATGCCGGCTTCGAGGCCGGCGACGGCATTGGCAAGGCCCGCACCGAGCGTGTCGTGCAGATGCAGCCGCAGCGTCATTTTCGATCCGACCTCTTGCCGTACCGCCGCGACGATCTTGCCGATCGATTTGGGCGTCGCATACCCGACGGTGTCCGCCAGCCCGATCTCGTCGGCACGCGCTTCGGCAAAGGCGCGCGCCACGCGGCACACGGCTGCTTCGCTCACCTCGCCTTCCAGCGAGCAGCCGAACGAGGTGGAGATCGCACCCATCAATTGCGGCCGCTGGCCCACGGGCCGCGCGTCGATCGCGGCGCGCACCGCGCGAAATCCCTCGATCTGCTCATTGACCGTGCGGCGGACGTTGGCCTGGTTGTGCGTCTCGCTCGCCGAGATGACGAAATAGACCGCATTGACGCCGGCCGCGATCGCGCGCTCGGCGCCCTTCGGGTTCGGCACAAGCGCGCCGATGGTCGTCGATTTGTGCGTCAGCGCATGCGCCATCACCGCGTCGACGTCGGCAAACTGCGGCACGACCTTTGGCGGCACGAAAGATCCGGCGTCGATCTCTGGCACGCCGGAAGCTGCGATCGTGTCGATCAGCGCGCATTTGGCTTCTGTCGGAACGAAGATGTCCAGGTTCTGCAGGCCATCGCGGGGAGCAACCTCGCAAATGTGGACATCGGGCGCTGCCGCCATCGGGCTCTCTCCCTGATCGATTGTATATTGTTGCCTAAAAGAACAATCCATGGGACAGTCTGTCAAGCCCTAAAACTTGCGTGCACTGCAATGAGCGCATCCGACAGTTCCCGACAACGCAGCGACAAGAACGGTTCCGAACGCGCCGAGCACCTCGCCGGACTGATCATGGCGCTCGCCCGGCGCGACGGCATGAAGGCCGGCGACCGCTTGATCGAACAGAGGCTTGCCGATGCGCTGGACCTTTCACGCGCGCCGATCCGGCTCGGCCTCAAGGCTCTGGAAGCCGCGGGTTTGGCGCGCGGCGAGCCACATCGCGGCTTTGTGCTGGCCAAGAATCCCACCAGCAGCGCAGCCCAACCGGCCCTCGCGGCAGTCAGGCGCAGCGAGCAGGTTTATGCGACCATCGCAGGCGACGTGCTTGCAAGCCGGTTGACGGCCGACGTCACCGAGGCTGAGCTGATGCGTCGCTATGGCCTCAGCCGGGCCGAGTTGCAGCGGCTGCTCGACCGGATCGCTGCCGAGGGCTGGATCGCACGCCTGCCGGGCTATGGCTGGCGCTTTGCGGAGACGGTCTCGAGTCCCGAAGCCCAAGCGCAAGCCAAGGCGTTTCGTGCCGTGATCGAGCCGGCGGCGATCGCGCAGCCGGGTTTTGCCCTGCCGCAAGAGGTGATCGTACGGCTGCGCGAGCGCCAGCAGCGCGTGTTCGAAGGCGAGCTCGAGAAGATGACGATCGGCGAGGTCTTTCACTCCGGCTGCGAATTCCATGAGGAGATCATCCGCGGCGCCGGCAACCCCTTCTTCCTCGAAGCCCTCAGGCGCGTGAACTCGATCAGACGGCTGTTCGCCTATCGCAGCTTCGCCGACCGCGACGGCATGCGGCGGCACGTGCGCGAGCATTTGCGCCTGCTCGACGTTCTGGAAACCGGGCGTTACGCCGAAGCGGCGGAGCTGATGGCCAAGCACCTGCAGCGCCCGCTGGTGGCGGGCCTGTCGTGATGCTCAAGCCAGGATTGCCTGGACCCGCCATCCGATCTTGATTCCGCTCAATCGTTCTGCCGCCCGTTGGTGCTAGAGGCTTGCTGTGCAAGGGCATGGAGCGGACGTTTGTGGTTGACCGGCGACAGTTCATCGCAACCGCGCTCGGGTCGTCAGCGGCCGCGATCGGCGGCTTCCCCGCCGCAGCAGCAACGATGACCTATGACGAGGCAGTGACGACGTCTCGGGCTCCGCTGCAGGCCGTGCCGAGGGATCGCGAACTCGTGCGCTTTGCCACCCTCGCCGCCAACAGCCACAACACCCAGCCGTGGATCTTCTCCGCTCGCGGCAACGAGATCGCGATTGCACCGGACTTCACGCGCCGCTGTCCGGCCGTCGACCCGGACGATCATCACCTCTTCGTCAGTCTCGGCTGCGCCGCAGAAAACCTCATCCTCGCCGCAACCAAGCTGGGCTGGCGCGCCGATCCGGTCATCGACGGCGACAGGATCGTGATCGCGCTCGAGCAGGCCCCGCCCGCCGCATCAGCGTTGGCGGCCGCGATTCCGGTCAGGCAATGCACCCGCGCGGCGTTCGACGGCAGGCCGGCCGCAACCGAGACCTTGCGCCAGCTCGAAAGCGCCTGCCGCGAACCTGATGTCGCGGCCATCCTGATGACCGAGCGCACCGCGATCGCCGGGGTCACCGACTATGTGCTCGAAGGCAACTCCGCGCAAATGCGCGACAAGGCCTTCATGCGCGAGCTCGTGAGCTGGATTCGCTTCAACGAGGCAGAGGCGCTCGCGACCATGGACGGATTGTTCTCACCCGCCTCGGGGAATCCCTCTTTGCCGTCATGGCTGGCCCGGCCGCTTCTGAAACTCTTCTTCACGGAGAGCGGGGAAAACAAGAAGTACCGCGAACAGCTCGCCAGCTCTGCGGGCATCGTCGTGCTCGCGGCCGAGCGCAGCGACAAATCGCACTGGATTGCGGTCGGCCGCGCCTGCCAGCGCTTCGGTTTGCAGGCGACCGCGCTCGGGCTCAAATATTCCTTCGTCAACCAGCCGGTCGAGGTGGCGGCGCTGAGGCCGCAATTCGCGGCCTCAATCGGACTGGGCGCACGGCGTCCCGATATCGTGATGCGTTTCGGGTACGGCCCGGACCTGCCGAAATCGCTGCGGCGTCCGCCGGAGCTGGTGATGCGATCCTAACGCCGAAGGCCGCCCAGGGCCGGCGACTCGCCGGGCAGCATGTTCGATCTGATATCGCTGTCCATGCGACCCGAGTCCTGCTGGATGAAACCGGCGCCGAACGACAGACTGAGGTTGGAGGTCGGTTTGAACTCGACGCCCGCAAACGCGCTGGTGCCGGGAGCCGCGCCCGACGTCAGCGGCGCCACCGAGCTGCCGATGCCATTGCCATATTTCAACGTGTCGAAACCGGCAAAGAACGTCACGGGCAAGCCGCCAGCTGTCTTGGTGGTGTAGCCGAACTGCGTGCTGTCATAGGAGAGCGCGCTGAAATTGCCGGCGAGCCCGGTCTGACTGATCCCGCTCCAATTGAGGTTGCCGCGCTGGCTGCCGACGAAGAAGCCGTTCGCAAAATTAGTGCGCCCGCCTGCGTCACCGGCATTGAAGCTCGAAAAATTGCCGTAAGGATCGGAGCCCTGGCCATCGCTGCCGCCAAAGCCAAACGGTCCGCCCGGTATGACATATCTCAGCGGTGCAACTTGCGCATCAACGGACGTTCCGCCGAGGCAGAGCACGGCGAAGATAGCTGCAAGACCGCATGAAGCTGCAAGGCGGGACATTCAGGTAACCTTCGAAAACCTCGCAAATTATACCCTCCGGCGCTGAGGAATGCCAGCGAGGCTGCGCCGGCATCGCCTCACCCAGGTTCCGGGATACCCATGCCGAAGGTGAGCTGATTGCCGTCGGCATCAACGATGTCGAAATCGCGCATGCCGTAATCGCGATCCTCCGGCTGGTTGATGGGCCTGGCGCCACGGCCCGACAATTCGGCATAGAGCTGGTCGACGTCGCGTACGAAAATGCAGAGGCCGCCCTGCCCGGGCAATCGTTTCGTCCTGGCCGCTGCAAGCAGATGCAGAGCGACCACGTCGCGGCAGAGGCAGGCATAGGACAAGGGCGCACCATATTCGAAGGTGACCTCGAACCCGAGCACGTCGCGGTAATAGGCGAGGCTCGCGGCGATGTCGGAGACGACGAAAACGGTGGCGGAGCCGGCCATCATGGGATGTTCGTCGGTCATCTGTGCTCTCCAAGTCGCGAGCAATCTCCCGCATGCAGCCTAGCATGCGCGCCCGAGGTCTTGCACGGGTCGCGCCGCAACGTAAGCTGGTCACGAAGCCGCGCTCTTGCCGCTGACGATCCCGCATCTGGCGGAACGGACTGACGATGTCCGGCGGCTGATCGGCGGTGGCGCCCTTGCGGTCGCGTGCGAAGTCTTGCGCAAGGTCGAGCGGCAGTTGAAGGTGCTGTCCGATGACAGCATGGAGAGCTCGGTGACATCTGACGATCCGGTCGTATACGAACGTCTCGACGACATCGCCCGCATCACGCTGCGCCACCCGCCCGTCAATGCGCTGAGCCTCGAGATGATCCGCGCGGTTGTCGCCGCCTTCCGCCGCGCTGCGGACGACGACGGCGCGCGCGTAGTCGTGCTGGCGAGCGCAATTGCAAAACGTTTTTCGGCAGGCCTCGACCTCGACATCCTGCTTGGCAGGTCCGGCGCCGAGATCCGGGAATTCCTCCAGGCGCTCTATATCGACCTTTACGATGCCCAGTACGGGCTCGGAAAACCTTCGATCGCCGCAGTCGGCGGCGCGGCACGCGGTGGTGGCATGACCATGGCGGTGTCCTGCGACGTGGTGCTGGCATCCGA
This sequence comes from Bradyrhizobium sp. TM233, assembly GCF_036247965.1. Taxonomy (NCBI): domain Bacteria; kingdom Pseudomonadati; phylum Pseudomonadota; class Alphaproteobacteria; order Hyphomicrobiales; family Nitrobacteraceae; genus Bradyrhizobium; species Bradyrhizobium sp. TM233. The sequence goes on from NZ_BTIG01000010.1 coordinate 89,103, forward strand.
GAGCGCGACGTTCGGCTATCCCGAGATCGACGTCGGCGTCATTCCCGCGATCCACTACGCGCATCTGCCGCGAATCGTCGGACGCCACCGTGCCTTCGAGCTGCTGTTCACCGGCCGGGTCTTCAGCGCCATGGAAGCACGCGAGCTCGGCGTGGTGAATCGCGTCATCGCGGATGCGGAGCTCGAGGCCGAGGTCGCGAAGCTCGCTGCGCAGTTCACCGGCAAATCAGCCGCGGTGCTGCGCATGGGCCGCGCGGCCTTCATGCGCCAGATCGATCTCGACTATCGCCGCAGCATTGCAAGCGCCGTGGACGATTTCTGCAACGTCGCGACGTCGGATGAGGCGCAGGAGGGCTTGAGGGCGTTCGTGGAGAAGCGGGCGCCGAAATGGTGAGGACGGCAGGCCCCGCGCGTATCGGGGCGCCGCGCGCTCAGGCGGTCCTGTCGACGGAGGACGACGTGTCGGCCGGCGGATATTTTGTCACCGGCACCATGAAGGATTTCGTGCCGACCTGGTAGATGACCTTGCCGTTCTGCCCGTCATCGGTCGCGATCTGCGTCTGCCCGAACATGATGACGTTCTTGTAGACGTAGCCGGTGCCCTGGCGCGTGACGCCGTCGGTGGTGACGCTGACCTGCGCTTCCTTGCCATTGACCGCGAGCACCTTGAAGCTCGCGCTCTTGCCGTTGGCGCTGGAATAGCCGCCCCAGCTTCCCATGAGGCGACTGTCGGAAGCCGGCGGGGCCTGCTTCTCGAGATTCGCGGTCTGCTTGCCAGCGCCCCCGAAAGAGAACAGCATCACCATGTTCTTGCCGTCCTTGGTGCCGACCGTGACCCCGCCAAAAGTGATAAGTGTGCCCTGAACCTCGGCAAAGCCGCGCTCGGTGTGCCCGTTATGGGTGTACTCGACCTGCGCCCGGGCGCCGCGGATGTTCACGACCTTGAAACCGACGGGCTGGTTGTTGCCCACCCAATTGCCCTTCCAGTCGCCGACCAGAGCACTCTGGTGATACAGCCGCTCGTTGGCGGGCGAAATCTGGTTGGTGCTCGATGTGACGGTGGCCATTGGACTGCTCGGAGACAGGTCTGACAAACCCGCTTTCGTTAGCCCCAGCAATGTCAGGATGCCGGCTGGAAACGGACAGAAATCATGCGATTAGGGACACGCGCCGGTTAACGAGCCGTTAAACTCAACTGCCGGCTGGATGGGCAAAAGGTCTCAGCCGGGGGCTTCAGCGCCCCCAGCGGTCCGACCAGATCTTTTCGCCAATCAGGCAGTTGACGCGCGGCTCCTTGTCGGCGACCCGCATCACGGGGCGCTCCGGCGTGCGGCCGGCGACCTCCATCAGCAGCTTGGTGCGGATCGCCTCCTTGAACTTGTCGCGGTCCTTGATCGTGATGACGAAGGAGCCCGGACCGCCGATGACGCAGTCCTCGTAGTAGAAATCGAGATTGTCGATATCCATGGTCGAATAGGACGGCTCCTTGACCATGATCGGCAGGCCGTTGATGACGACGCCCTTCTCCAGCGCGGCGTCGCGCGCCACCGTGACCGGGCCGCCATTGTTGTTGGGGCCGTCGCCGGAAATGTCGATCACCCGGCGCAGGCCCCGATAGGGATCCTCGTCGAACAGCGGCATCGCGAAAGTTATCGCACCGGAGATCGAGGTGCGCGAGGCGCGCCGGATCGGCGTCTTCATGATCTCGGCGGCGACTGCATCCGCCGTCTCCGGGCCGTCGATCAGCCGCCAGGGAATGATGATCTTCTGGTCGCTCGAGGCGGCCCACTCGAAATAGGTCACCGCGATCCGGCCGTTCGGTCCGAGCTTCAGCGCCTGAAGAAATTCCTTCGACTGGATCGCCTGCGCATAGCCTTCGCGCTGGATCGCGAGCTCGTCCATGTCCATGGAGTAGGATACGTCGACCGCAAGGATCAGCTCGACGTCGACCGTCTGCGCGTCCCTGTCGGCCGCAAACCGCTGCGGCTGGTTCTTTGGCTCAAATTTTGGTCCTGGTGCCGCGATGCCCGCGACGTCGCCTCCGGCAAACATGCCGGCAACCAGCACAGCCCCGATCGAGAACAGCAAACGCATCGCAGTCTCCCGTCGTATGACGCGATGGTGACATGCAATCGCCGAGCCGCAAAGGGCGAAGATCGCTTGCGCTTCACATTCAAGTTAGGAAGCTGCGGGTTGGGACTATGCACGCCCTTGCGCAGAGCTGCCGCCGTGTTGCCGCGCTCGCGCCGCTGGAACGCGCCAGATTGCCCGCATCATCGGGCTCACGATGCGCGAAGCCGGAACGACGAGCCGCGGGACAGAGCGTCCCGCCTACTTGTCCGGCACGATTTCCATGCTAGGTTGGCCACACAGATGGGGATGGAGTCCCCCGATAACCGCCCGCCGGTCGATGACCGTGGTGGGCTGATGACTTCTGCTTGAGGAGGGGCAATCTTTGAGCCTCTGCCTTCGGCGGGAGCATGGACAAACCCGCCGGTGGCGGGTTTTTTGTTGTCTGGCGACGAAAGCCGGGAGAAGGCGAAGACGTGACGACGACGACACCAAGTACTGCACGTAGCGCGCTGCCCAGGGGGATCTGGGTGCTCGGCTTCGTCTCGATGCTGATGGACATCTCCTCCGAGATGATCCACGCGCTGCTGCCGGTCTATCTCGTCACGGTGCTGGGCGCTTCGACGCTGACCGTCGGCTTCATCGAGGGCATGGCGGAAGCGACGGCTTCGATCACCAAGATCTTTTCCGGCGCGCTGTCGGACTGGCTCGGGCGGCGCAAGCTGCTGGCCGCCCTTGGCTATGGCCTTGCCGCCTTCACCAAGCCGCTGTTCCCGCTTGCGCCCAGCGTCGGATGGCTGATTGGCGCGCGCTTCATCGATCGCGTCGGCAAGGGCATTCGCGGCGCGCCTCGCGATGCGCTGATCGCCGATATCGTCCCCGTCGGCCAGCGCGGCGCGAGCTTCGGCCTGCGGCAGTCGCTCGATACCATCGGCGCCTTCGTCGGGCCGCTTATGGCGATCGGCCTGATGTGGTGGACGGCGGACAATTTCGCCCTCGTCTTCTGGTTCGCCGTGCTGCCGGCATTCCTGTCCTTCGGCCTGATCACGTTCGCGGTGAGCGAGCCGGAGCCGGATCCGAGCCGGGAGCCTGCAGGGAATCCGCTCAATCTCGCCGCGATGCGGCAGCTCGGCGCGGTCTATTGGCGCGTCGTGGCTGTCGGCGTCGTCTTCACCCTCGCGCGCTTCAGCGAGGCCTTTTTGATCCTGCGGGCACAGAATATCGGGCTCAATGCGATGTGGGTGCCGGCGGTGCTGGTGCTGATGAACGTCGTCTACGCGCTGTCGGCCTATCCGGCCGGCGTGCTCTCGGACCGGATCAACCGGACCGGCTTGCTCGCGGTCGGGCTCGTCTTCCTCGCGTGTGCCGATCTCGCGCTGGCGCTGCTGCCGAGCCTCGGCGGCCTCGCGCTCGGCGTCGTACTGTGGGGGCTGCATATGGGACTGACGCAAGGCCTGCTCTCGGCCCTCGTCGCCGACGCCGCGCCACCGAGCCTGCGCGGCACCGCGTTCGGCTATTTCAACCTGTTCACCGGCCTTGCCATGCTCGCCGCGAGCGTCATCGCCGGCGCGCTGTGGGACGCCTATGGTCCGGCAGGAACGTTCTTTGCGGGGCTCGGCTTCGCGCTGGTCTCGCTCGTGGGACTATTGGCCGTCGGCAACGGTCTGGCAGCGGAAGACAAATGAGGATGAGAGGTCGTTCGTCGTGCTGAGCGGAGCAATCGCGATCATGGTCGGCAGCGTGCTCGGCGGCTGCGCGCGCTATTTCGTTTCCGGCGTGATCGCGCGGCGGCTGGGCGAGACGTTTCCGTGGGGCACCATGACCATCAACGTCACCGGTGCCTTCCTGATCGGCATTTTCGGCGCGCTGGCGACCCATCCCGGCTCGGCCTTCGCCGCGCCCAATCCGTGGCTGTTCGCGGTCACGGGATTTCTCGGCTGCTACACCACGGTGTCCTCGTTCAGCCTGCAGACGCTGACGCTCGTGCGGAGCGGCGAACCGATGCATGCGCTCGGCAATGTCGTGTTCTCGGTCGGGCTCTGCCTTGCCGCCGTCAGCTGCGGTTTCCTCCTTGCGGACGGCTTGGGAGGCTAGAGGCCGATGAACTCCCCTTCCGCCGAGCGCTGGCGCACTGCGATGCTTTACGGCTGGGTTGCCGCCGGCAGCATCGTCGGCGGGCTGACGCGCTATCTCGTCGGGCTCGCGCTCGACACCGGACCGGGCTTTCCCTTGGCGACGCTGTTCATCAACGCCACGGGCTCGCTGATCATCGGCTTCTACGCGACGCTGACCGGCCCCGACGGCCGCATGCTGGCACGGCCCGAGCACCGGCAATTCGTCATGACCGGGTTTTGCGGCGGCTACACCACTTTTTCGACCTTCAGCCTGGAGACCTTCCGCCTGTTCCACGGCGGCATGAAATACACCGCGCTCGCCTATATCGCGGCGTCCGTCATCTGCTGGCTGGTGTCGGTATGGATCGGCCATATGATGGCGAGCCGCTACAACCGCTTGACAAGGAGCTGACCATGCAAATCCCCAATCAGGCAGTTTCACTCCGGATCTTCATCGGCGAGAGCGACCATTTCGACGGCAAGCCACTCTATGAAGCGATCGTGATGACGGCGCGCGAGCGGCATCTCGCCGGCGCCACCGTGCTGCGCGGCCCCATGGGCTTCGGCAAATCGAGCCGGCTGCATACGTCGAAGATATTGCGGCTTTCGGAAGACCTGCCGCTGCTGATTGAGATCGTCGACAGCGAGGACAACATCAACGCATTCCTGCCCATCCTGGACGGCATGATGTCGAGCGGTCTGATCACCTTGGAGAAGGTGCAGGTCCTGCAATATGGTGCGAAGGCCGTAAGCTGATCGCTGCGGCAGGGAACCCGAGCCCGCCGTGTCCGGGAGGCGGAATGAACAACACTGTCACCAAGCCGAAGACGCGGACGAAGACCAAGGTCGAGCGGCCGAAGCTGCACAAGGTCATCCTGATCAACGACGACTACACGCCGCGCGAATTCGTCACCATGATCCTGAAGGCCGAATTCCGCATGACCGAGGATCAGGCCTACAAGGTGATGATCACCGCTCACAAGCTCGGCGCCTGCGTCGTCGCCGTGTTCACCAGGGACGTCGCCGAGACCAAGGCCACCCGCGCCACCGACGCCGGCCGCGCCAAGGGCTATCCGCTGCTGTTCACGACGGAGCCGGAGGAGTAGCGGCGCGATCTGCCCGCTTCGGGTCAATTTTAGCGATCCGCGCTACCGCAGGTTCAATCTCCTGTGTCACCACAACGCGATGACAGTCGCACTGCGCAAACAGCTCGCGCTCGAGCCCGCCCGCCCCGATACCTCGTTCGGTCCGTTCAAGCTCCTGCATGCCCTGCCCTGGCTGATCCTGGCGGCTGCAATGCGCGTGATCGCGTTCGGCGGCGGCGCCGTGGCACTGCCGGCCATCATCGTTTCCGACATTTCGGTGCTGCTGGCGTTCTTTGCGACGGCACGACAATCGATCGAGGCGGCCGGCGGCCAATCCTCGCTCGGCACGCTGACATTGGGCGAGCAGTTCAAGCTCTCCTTCTCGATCCTGTGGCGGATCATGCTCGTGATGATCGCGGCGGCGCTCAGCGCCGCCGCGATCGGCTATGAGGCTTCGTATCATCTGATGGCAGGCCTCGACGGCATGGCACTCGACCAGTTCACCCATCCCGGTCGATTCTGGAGCGCATGGATCGCCGCACTCGTGCTGCTCATGATCGTCCGTGCCGAGCGCGACGACGGCAAGGTCGCCCTGTTTGCCGCCATCGGCGAATTCGCGCGGCACGGACTGTGGCTCGGCGCCGCCGTCATCGTCCTCGGCAGCATCAACGTCGCCCTCGCCTATGGACAGGAAGCGGTGCGCAGCGCGATCTGGAATTTCTGGCAGACCTCGTCGGCGACCCAGTTCAGCAAGAACCTGATCTATTTCGTATTCATCTTCAGCTTTGCCATGCTGCGGCTGTGGATCACTCTGACGATCCTGACGCTTGGGCTGAGGCAGTCATATGTGCGCGCTGACTAGTTCCGCCGACGGTGCCGTCCACTAGGCCATCACAACCGGTGTCTCCTCGCCGAGCCCATACACGCGCTGCGCCTTGGAAAATCCCGCGATCGGAAATTCGCCGAGCTCTTGCCAGTCGTGGCGACAGACGTTGGCAAAGCCTTCCGAGGCGACGACGGTCCGCCCCAGGCGGCCCGTGATCTTCTCGAGCCTTGCGGCAAGGTTGACGGCAGGACCAATGCAGGTGAAGTCGAGCCGGTTGCCGCCGCCGATATTGCCGTAGAGGATGTTGCCGACATGCAGCGCGACGCCGAAGCGAAAGCGCTCGACGGCGTCGCCGACTGGAAAGGCCAGCGCCTCGACGCTGGCGCGGGACTCGCGCGCCGCTTCCAGCACCCGCGTGCAGACATGGGCGGCATCGCCAACATATTCGTCGATCGGGAACACCGCGAGCAGGCCGTCGCCCATGAACTTCAGCACCTCGCCGCCATGGCCGCGGATCGCGGCGACTTGGCAGTCGAAATAATGGTTCAGGATCTCGACCACGGTCTCGGCGGGCAGCCGGTCTGAGAGCGCGGTGAAGCCGCGAAGGTCCGAGAGCCAGATCGCGGCCTGCATGGTGTCGTTGTGGCCGCGGCGGATCTGGCCGCCCAGGATGCGCGCGCCAGCGCGGTTGCCGACATAGGTGTCGAGCAGCATCTCGGCGGTGCGGCGCAGGCTGATGATCTCGCTGACGCGCGCCAGCGGCGTCACGATGGAGCGGATCGCCGCGATGTGGTCGTCGGTGAAGCCGCCGGGATGCCGTGTCACCCAGCTCGTCGCGTGGACCGAGCCGTCGAGAAACGGCATCGGCACGGCGACATAGTCGGTCGCCCCTTCGGCGCGCAGGTCGTCGAGGATCGGAAACCGCTTGTTGTCGGGATCTCCAATGCGCCCCCTGACCTCGATCCCCTGCTCGAACACGATGCGGAGCGGGCTCGCGGCGAATTCGGGCGTGTCGAGGATCTCGAAATCGACGGTGCCGATCTCGACCTCCTCGCCCTGCCGCCAGATGAAGTTGCGGCCGAAGATCTCCGGATGCAGCGTGCGGATGAAAATGCCGAACCGCCACAGCGGCAGGCCTGCTTCGACCAGATGTTCGCAGACGTCCGAGATCATCTCGGCCGGGGTGCCCGACGACCGCGCGCCGTCGATCAGCCAGTTGGTGATGCGCTGGAGCTCGGAGCTTTCCATGTCCGCATTTGCGGACGAAGTTGTGGGATCGTCAAGCTGCGCGGTGGGCTAGTACCGCGACATCAACGCCCCACCTGCCCGCGATCGCGCAAAAAGTGGTCGGCGAGCACGCAGGCCATCATGGCTTCGCCGACGGGGACGGCGCGGATGCCGACGCAGGGGTCGTGACGGCCCTTGGTGAAGATCTCGGTGTCGGCGCCCTTGCGATCGACGGTGAGACGCGGCTGCAGGATCGACGAGGTCGGCTTCACCGCGAAACGCACCACCACCGGCTGCCCCGTGGAGATCCCGCCCAGCACGCCGCCGGCATGGTTGGACAAAAAGCGCGTGCCGTCATTGCCGGTGCGCATCTCGTCGGCGTTCTCCTCGCCGGTCAGCTCGGCGGCGCCGAAACCGGCGCCGATCTCGACACCCTTCACCGCGTTGATGGTCATCATGGCGCCCGCCAGATCGGAATCGAGCTTGGCGTAGATCGGCGCGCCAAGGCCGGCCGGCACGCCTTCGGCGACCAGCTCGATCACCGCGCCGATCGAGGAGCCGCTCTTGCGGATGCCATCGAGATAGGTCTCGAAGAACGCGGCCTTGTCCTTGTCCGGGCAGAAGAACGGATTTCTTGCGATCTCGTCCCAGTCCCATTTGGCGCGGTCGATCTTGTGCGGCCCGATCTGCACCAGCGCGCCGCGCACCTTGACGTCGGGCAGCACTTTGCGCGCGATGGCGCCGGCGGCAACGCGCGTCGCGGTCTCGCGCGCCGAGGAGCGGCCGCCGCCGCGATAATCGCGCAGGCCGTATTTGGCTTCATAGGTGAAGTCGGCGTGACCCGGGCGAAACTTGTCCTTGATCTCGGAATAGTCCTTGGAGCGTTGGTCGGTGTTCTCGATCAGGAGCCCGATCGGCGTGCCCGTCGTCACCTGCACGCCGGTCTCCGGATGCGCCATCACGCCGGAGAGGATTTTGACCTGGTCCGGCTCCTGGCGCTGGGTGGTGAAGCGCGACTGGCCCGGCCGGCGGCGGTCGAGGTCGCCCTGGATGTCGGCCTCGGTGAGCGGGATCATGGGTGGGCAGCCATCGACCACGCAGCCGATCGCCACCCCATGGCTCTCGCCGAAGGTGGTGACGCGGAACATGTGGCCGAAGGTGTTGAAGGACATCCGTCTCTAGCTCGTAAGTCGGTTCTAACTTGTGGTAGCGCCCGGAAACACCGCATTCAACCCTGTTCCGTCATTCCGGGGCGATGCGGAGCATCGAACCCGGAATCTCGAGATTCTCAGGTGCGCAAGGGCGCACCGGAGTTCGCCCTGCGGGCGCCCGGAATGACGAAGGGTGGGCTTAACTGAATTTCTCCAGCCGGCCGTCGTGGAACACGTAGACGGCGCCCTGCTGGATATAGAGCTCGGCGGCGCTGGCCGGCGTTTCCAGGCCGAGCGAAACCATCAGGGCCCGGCAGGTCCCCCCATGGGCGACCGCGACGATGTCGGTCCGGAGCTGGTCGTACCAGGCGCGCACACGGACCTGCACATCGGCGTAGGTCTCCCCGCCGGCAGGGCCCACCGTCCATTTGTCGGCGAGCCGCCTCGCATAGATATCGGGATCGGTCGCCTCACTCTCGGCCAGCGTCAGCCCCTCCCAGCTGCCGTAGCCGATCTCGCGCAGACGATCATCGAGCGAATAGTCCGCCACCGGCAGTTCGAGCTTGGCGCGCGCGAGTTCCATGGTTTGGCGCGCCCGGCCGAGCGGGCTCGACACATAGGGCAACGCCGCCTTGTCGCGGCCATCGCGCTTGAAGAGATCGGCGAGAATGCTGCCGGCCTGCACGGCCTGACCGCGTCCACGCGCGTTCAGCGGAACGTCCTTGGTGCCCTGAAGCCTCCCGAGCGCATTCCACTCGGTCTCACCATGGCGAAGATAATAGATCGTGGGCACGGGCATTCCGGATTTGAGGCTAGTCCTTGCCGCCGAACGAGATGTCCGGCGCGTCCGGGCGCTTCATGCCGAGCACGTGATAGCCGGAATCGACGTGATGCACCTCGCCGGTGACGCCGCGCGAGAGGTCGGAGAGGAAATACAGCGCACTGCCGCCGACGTCCTCGGTCGACACGTTGCGTCGCATCGGCGCGTTGGCCTCGTTCCACTTCAGGATATAGCGGAAGTCGCCGATGCCGGACGCCGCGAGCGTCTTGATCGGACCTGCCGAGATCGCATTGACTCGGATGTTCTTCTCGCCGAGGTCGGCGGCGAGATAGCGCACGCTGGCCTCCAGCGCCGCCTTGGCGACGCCCATCACGTTGTAATGCGGCATCCACTTCTCGGCGCCGTAATAGCTGAGCGTGATCAGCGAGCCGCCGTCGGTCATCAGCTTCTCGGCGCGCTGCGCCACGGCCGTGAACGAGTAGCAGGAGATCAGCATCGACTTGGAGAAATTCTCCTGCGTGGTGTCGACATAGCGGCCGTCGAGCTGCTCGCCATAGGCGATCGCGTGCACCAGGAAGTCGATCTTGCCCCACTTCTCCTTCAGCACAGCGAACGCGGCATCGATGGTCGCGGCATCCGTGACGTCGCAATGGCCGAGCACGAGACCACCGATCTCGGCGGCGAGCGGCTCGACGCGCTTCTTCAGCGCATCGCCCTGGTAAGTGAAGGCGAGCTCGGCGCCGGCGGCGTGGCATGCCTTGGCGATGCCCCAGGCGATCGAGCGGTTGTTGGCAACGCCGAGGACCACTCCGCGCTTTCCTTGCATCAGACCCGAATTCTGCGCCATTTTTGAACGTCCCGTCGAACTCTTGGTGAGGTCTGGAGGTACACCAGCCCTCCCCTGCGGTACAGCCCTATTACGCCGCGTTAACGCTGTTTCGAGCGCCGGAATAGCCGTTCCGTTCGGGTGTTATGATCGCTATAGGCGCTCGCGCCTGATACCAGGACGTCAAGACCGCAATGAGTGCGTTTCGCCAGAGTGTGGAAGCCATGATCCCGGCGTTGCGCCGCTACGCCCGCGCGCTCACGCGCGACGCGGACGCGGCCGACGATCTGGTGCAGGACACGCTGGTGCGGGCACTGCGTTCGGAGCGATTGTTTCTCGGAGGCGACGTCAGGAGCTGGCTCTACACGATCCTGACCAATCTCAACAAGAACCGGCGGCGCTCGCTGGCGAGGCGGCCGCAGTTCATGCAGCTGACGGAGAACAACCCGGATGCCAGCGGCACCGAAGCCGAAGGGCGCGACATCGAGAGGGCGCTGGCGACGCTCGTCGAAGAGCAACGCTCGGTGTTGCTCCTGGTCATGCTGGAAGGCATGAGCTACCGCGAGGTCGCCGACATCCAGGGCGTGCCGATCGGCACCGTGATGTCGCGCCTGGCCCGCGCCCGCGCCCACGTCAAGGCCTCGCTGGAGGGCGAGCGCCCGACGCTCAGGCGGGTGAAATGATGGCAGGGTTGATGCATCGCGCGTCGTCCGCCCGCAGCATGCCGATGAGCTGCGCGAAGTCGAGCTTTGAACGACATTTAAGGCCCCAGAGCCAGAGACGATTGATATGAACGACCGCAATATCCCAGTGACCGAGGACGAACTGCACGCCTATGTCGACGGCGAGCTGCCGGCCGAGCGCCGCGCCGACGTCGAGGCCTGGCTCGCCGCTCATCCTGAAGAGGCCGAGCGCGTGCAGTCCTGGCGGGCCATGGCGGAGATGCTGCACGCCCGCTACGACGCCGTCGCCCAGGAGCCGGTGCCGGCACGGCTGGAGCTCGAGCGGCTGGAGCGCCGCCCGCGGCAATGGCTCTATGGCGCCGCCGCGGCCGTGCTGGTTGCTTTCGTCGCCGGCGGCACGGCCGGCTGGGTCGCGCATGGCGCCGCCAGCGCGCCCTCGACCTTCCAGAGCTTTACGGCGGACGCGCTCGACGCCCACCGCCTCTATGTCGTCGAGGTCCGCCACCCCGTCGAGGTCGGCGGCAACGAGCGCGACCACCTCCAGGCCTGGCTGACCCGGCGCTGCGGCTGGACCGTGTTCGCGCCGAACCTGGAGGCGAGCGGGCTGAAGCTCGTCGGCGGCCGGCTCTTGCCGGGTCCGAACGGTCCAGCCTCGTTCCTGATGTATGAGGGCGCCTCGGGCGAACGCTACACGATCTACACCGCCAAGACCGAGAATGGTGCGACGCAAATGCGCTACGCCAGGACGGACAAGGACGGCGCATTGTTCTGGGCCGAGCGCGGCGTCGGCTACGTTGTCAGCGGTGGCGGTGATCGCGACCGGCTGACCCGGGTGGCGCAAGCGGTCTATGATCAGGCCGAGAAAAACGGCACCTAGACAGCCGTTCGAGGGCGGTGCCCAGATTCCGTCATTGAAAATTTGGAATGAAGACATCGGCGCGTCTCATTATCGCACCGGATGATCACGCGAAAATGAGCAGCGTTCGATCCGCCGATCGACGCGGGCGGCCTCGATTGGGGTTTTTGGTACCGCGCTGGTCCCCCTCTCGAGGCCGCACCTTTTTATCGGCTGCCCCGCCGGACAGCCGACACGTAGAGTTCATGAAGCGCTACCACGCCTCAGGCTTATGATGAGCATCATCTCCAGGACGATGCCCTAGACCTTTAGGAGAACCCCTTCAGTTCGAACGCCTAGCCAAGCCCGCTACGTGGATTGTAGGGGTGTTGGTCCCGCCACTTCTCCATCAATGCTTCAAGCTCGGCGTCGTTCCCGTCCGGTAGCATAATCCTGATAGTGACAAAGAGATCCCCGGTTCCGCCAGTTTTCGGCAAGCCCTTGCCCTTGAGGCGGAAGGTTCGGCCGCTGGAGGTGTTTTTTGGAACCGAAAGCTCCACGGCATTGCCGAGGGTGGGCACGCGGACCTTACCGCCGAGCACGGCCTCATAGAGCGTCACCGGCAGATCGATCCGCAAGTCGGCGCCCTCGACCTTGAAGTAGGCGTGCGGCGCGATGCCGATGGTGATCAGGAGATCTCCGGGCGGATGGCCCTGCGCGGACTCGCCCTGCCCCCGAAGCCGGATCTGCTGGCCTTCGGTGACGCCGGCCGGAATCTTGACGTTGAGCTCCTTGCCCGTCGGCAGCCGGACGCGCTTCTCGCCGCCCTTGACCGACTCTTCCAGCGAGACGGACATGGCAACGTTCACGTCGAGATCGAGCCCGACGCCGCCGGTGTCGAATTCGAACTGCCCGGCGCCGCCGGCCCCAGGCCGGGCGCCGCGCATCCCGCCGCCGAACATGCTGTTGAGGATATCCTCGAACGCGCCGCCGCCCTGGCCGGGGCCGCCGCCGGAGCGGAACGAATAGCTTTCGAACCCGCCGGGGCCGGCACGGCCGCGCGGCCCGCCGCCGCCCGGAAAACCCTGGAAGCGCGGCTTGCCGTCGGCGTCGATCTCGCCGCGGTCGAACTGCTTGCGCTTGTCCTCGTCGCCGATGATTTCGTTCGCCGAGTTGATCTCGGAGAAGCGCTCGGCGGCTTTCGGGTCGTCCTTGTTGCTGTCGGGATGATGCTTCTTGGCAAGCTTGCGATAGGCGCTCTTGATCGCGGCAGCGCTGGCGCTCCGCGGCACCCCCAAGACCTCATAGGGGTCGCGCATCCGTCACGTCTCCTTCAAGAAATCGAATTGTTCAAAGGGCTCCCCGCCCCACCTGCGATCCATGTGGGGAGAGAGTGGCATTTTTGCAACTAGGGGCGCGCGCCGAATCCTAGCTCCGCCACGGCTTTAGCGTATGAATCTCCCAACGGCCACGGGTGCTTTGGCAGCCGGCGCCCTGGAGCCAGCTTTCGGTCGCCCCGTTGACGTAGCTCGCCAGGAAATCGCGGCATTTGCGGCCGTCCTCGGCGGCATAGGACTGCGCGATCGGCGTCACCGAACCGCGCGCGCCGGTCTCCGGATTCTCCCAATGCTGGCTGGAATCCCTGTCGCCCTTGCTGAGGACGTCGGAGGCGGCGTTGCGGGCAAAGGCGAGATCGGTCTCGGACGGCGGGGCGTCCTTCGCCGGCCGCGCGATCGAACCGGTGAGGTCGCTGTCGTCGGCCTTGGCGTAGGCACTCTTGTCATTGCGGGAAAAGCTGCATCCTCCGGCGCCGAGCCCGATGAGAATGATCGTCATGACAAAGCCGGACGGCCGGATCGCCGATAGGCCAACGCGTCCCCATGCCCTATATAGGGCGGTAGCGGACGACAACGCGTTTTGGGCCGCGGGACGCAACTCGGACTCCAGACATGACCGACACGACCTCGATGAAACACCAGACACCCTTAACATCCGGTGATTTCACCGCCGCCGACGAGCCATTTGCGCTGTTCGAGGCCTGGCTGAACGAGGCGATCAAGAGCGAGCCGAACGATCCGAACGCCATGGCGCTCGCAACCGTCGACCCCGACGGCCTGCCTGACGTGCGCATGGTGCTGATGAAAGGCTTCGATACCGAGGGTTTTGTCTTCTACAGCCACATCGCCAGCCAGAAGGGCCGCGAACTCGCCGCAAATCCTAAGGCAGCTTTACTTTTCCACTGGAAGTCGCTGCGCCGTCAGGTCCGCATCCGCGGCAACGTGACGCCGGTGACCGAGGCCGAGGCCGACGCCTATTTCGCCACCCGGCCCAAGCAGGCCCAGATCGGCGCCTGGGCGAGCAAGCAGTCGCAACAGCTGGAGAGCCGCTTCGCCTTCGAACAAGCCATCGCGAAGGTCGCGGCCAGATACGTCATCGGCGAAGTGCCGCGGCCGCCGGGCTGGAGTGGCTGGCGCATCACCCCCTCGCGGATCGAGTTCTGGCACGACCGCCCGTTCCGCTTGCATGACCGCATTGAATTTCGCCGTGACGCGGCCGGCCAACCATGGTCCAAGACGCGGATGTATCCGTAAGATTGGGCCGACCTGAAAGATGTCCATGCCGCATTCGTCCAATGCGCCGCGCCGCACACTGCTCCTGACCGGAGCCAGCCGCGGCATCGGCCACGCCACCGTGATCCGCTTCTCCTCGGCGGGCTGGCGCGTCATCACCTGCTCGCGGCATCCGTTTCCGGAGGACTGCCCGTGGGACGCGGGGCCCGAGGACCACATCCAGGTGGACCTCGCCAACCCCGCGGATACCACGCGCGCGATTTCCGACATCCGCAACCGGCTCGAAGGCGGCACGCTGCATGCGCTGGTCAACAATGCCGCGATCTCGCCGAAGGGCGCGGGCGGCTCCAGGCTCGGCTCGGTCGACACCGATCTCGACACCTGGACGCACGTCTTCCATGTCAACTTCTTCGCACCGATCATGATTGCCCGCGGGCTGATCGAGGAATTGAAGGCGGCCAAGGGCTCGGTGGTGAACGTCACCTCGATCGCGGGCTCGCGCGTGCACCCCTTCGCAGGCGCCGCCTACGCCACCTCCAAAGCCGCGCTTGCTTCGCTGACGCGCGAGATGGCCTCCGACTTCGGCCGCGTCGGCGTGCGCGTCAACGCGATCGCACCGGGCGAGATCGACACCTCGATCCTGTCGCCGGGCACCGAGAAGATCGTCGAACAGCAGATCCCGATGCACCGGCTCGGCACGCCCGACGAAGTGGCAAAAATCATCTACGTGCTGTGCACGGACACCTCGTCCTACGTCAACGGCGCCGAGATCCACATCAACGGCGGTCAGCACGTTTGATCCGTTCGCGTCATCGCGCGGCAGTGACGGAGCAATTGCCACAACTTCGCGCTCGTGTCCCGGACGCGCTGCAACGCGAAGCGTTGCTGCGCAGAGCCGGGACCCAGATTACGACGCGGCGCGCGTGGAGAGATGGGCCCCGGCTCTGCTGCGCACCGTCGAAGTGACGCTGCGCTGCGTCCGGGGCACGAGAGTGGAATGTGGCGCACGATATCGCCACATCGTTATTCGAACGTAGCGAAGCAATCCAGACTGCCTCCGCGGAGACAGTCTGGATTGCTTCGTCGCTTCAGCGCAAAATTGCCAGGCAATTTTGTCGCGAGCTCCTCGCAATGACTGGGTTGTTAGCCGCTCAAGGGAAGCAAGGCGATCCAGACAACGCCGCCGCAAGACCTGGATCGCCCTCGCCTTCCGTTCCTCAATCGATTCGAATCCGACGTGACCTGTCGCGCGGCCGCGGAGCGGCCGTGCTGAACGCGGTCGAGCAGTCGTCGTCATTCTCACCGTCGAGCAGCGGAGCACCACAGTGCCGGCACATGCGTGCCGACATCGACGACGCCTTACCGCTCGCCAGGACCTGACGATAGTTCGCCAGGTCGATGACGTTGCGGGGCGACGTTATGTGTTTTTCAACCATGGTTGTTCCTCGCGGCTACGCACTACTTATCGCAGACAAGTTTCGCGCAAACGTTCAGCCCACCGCTCAAATTTTACCGGAGGAATTGCGGCACTGCGCACCCATCACCGCGCGGCCTCAATCCCGATCTATTCTGCGACACGATTCACCGTGTCTGTGCGACCGGCGTAAGGTCTCGGTAGCTATTTTCCGAGCGCGACGAGATCAGAGCCACTTCTTCCACTTGAAGAGCCAGTACGGAAGAATCGCGGCGACAAGCATCATCACCAGCGCCATCGGATAGCCGTGCGCCCATTCGAGTTCCGGCATCATCTTGAAGTTCATGCCGTAGATCGAGGCGATCAGCGTCGGCGGCATCAGGACGACGGCCATGACCGAGAACAGCTTGATGATGTTGTTCTGCTCGAGATTGACGACGCCGAGCATGGCGTCGAGCACGAAGGTGATCTTGCTGGAGAGATAGGAGGCGTGGTCGGTCAGCGAGACGACGTCGCGCTGCATGGTCTTGAGCTGCTCACGCATGTCCTTCGACCACTTCACCCCCTCCACCACCGCCGAAAGGAAGGCGACGACGCGGCCGATTGACACCAGGCTCTCGCGAACCTTGGAGGTCAGATCGCCCTTGCGGCCGATCGAGATCAGGATCTGGGAATACTGCTTGGCGTGGCCGTGGCGCTCGCTCTCGGGCTCGAAGATGTCGTGGCTGACCTGGTCGATCTCGGCGCCGCAGCGCTCCAGGATGTCGGCGCAGCGGTCGATCACGGCGTCCAGCAGTTCCATCAGCACCATCTCGCCGGTGATGGCGGGCGTGCAGGAGCGGGCGAGCTTGGCCTCGACCAGGGCGAAGGGCTTCGGCAGGTCGTAGCGTACCGTCACCAGGCGGTGGTCGCCGAGGATGAAGGTCACCGCCGTGGTCCGGGGCATGTCGGTATCGGAGTGGCACATTAGCGTCGCGGTCATGTAGCGCGCGCCGTTCTCGATATAGAGGCGGCTGGAGATCTCGATCTCCTGCATGTCTTCCCGGGTCGGGATGGCGATGCCGGCGAGCCGCTCCACTGCCTTGTCCTCGGCCGCGCTCGGGTTGACGAGGTCAATCCAGACCGCGCTTTCGGGCAACGCGGTGAGATCTTCGATGACAACCTTCTTCAGGACGGACTCGGAGGGAACAAACACCGAAAACATGCGCGACTCCAGAGAACCTGCGACAGAATGACAGCCCTTAGCGCGATTCTGACAAGTTCACGATGACAACCACATTAACGGAGCGTTTGCATTTGTGGCGGTGCCATGGCTCAACTGTGGCACGGAATCGACAGTCCGGCGCCCCGCGGCCCCAAAATCTTCACGGGACCGTAAAACTTGCGGCAGAAAAGCCACAGCTCGGGTCTTGCAGCGCGGGATAATGCCTTCAATGCTGGAATTGTGGCAGATTTCAACGATAATGGGATTAACGGAGTCGAGGAACTTGGGCGGTAAGCTCAGGCCTTCCGCACGGTATTGTTTTGATTGGAACCAAATCATGTCGTCGCTGAAAGTTAAGTTGGGAATTCTGGCCGCCGGCCTGATGCTGTCGGGCTGCATGCAGGCTACGCATTTCGAGGCGACCGACACCAAAGCCTTCAAGCCGAAGGACAAGGAACTGCTCGCCAAGGTCCGGTACGAGAACACCCCGGTTGCGGAGCCGTTCCGGCGCGCCATCGTCGAGTACCACCGCAAGGAATCGCCGGGCTCGATCGTGGTCGATTCGGACAATCACTATCTCTATTACGTGCAGGATGGCGGCAAGGCGATCCGCTACGGCATCACCGTCGGCGAAGAGGCCATGGCCTGGTCGGGCATCGCCAAGGTGGGCAGCAAGACCGAGTGGCCGGCCTGGCACCCCACCCCCGGCGAAATTTCGCGCCTGGGCGTGCCGACCTATGTCGCACCCGGCCCGGACAATCCGATGGGCTCTCGCGCGATTTACCTCTATTCCGGCGGGAAAGACACATTGTTCCGCATCCACGGCACCAACCAGCCGGAATATATCGGCGCCTCCATCTCGTCAGGCTGCATCCGCCTGACCAACGAGGACGCGATTGATCTCTATGATCGCGTCAAGGTCGGCACGATCGTGGTCGTGCTCGAGCCGAAGCACGGCGACTCTCCCTACAATTCGCGGCTGGCGCTCGGCAGCAGCCAGACCGGCCAGGCGGGCAGCTACTGATCGCTTTCCGATCTCTGAAATTCAAAAGCGCCGGTTTTACCGGCGCTTTTTTGTTGCCGGCTTGTGCGGCTGGGACTTGCCGGCACCGGGCCCCGGATTCTCCGCGGGCGCTGGAGACTTCTCCACCGCCTCGTCGTCAGCTCCATCCTTTTCTTCAGGTTTGGCCTCGGGCTTGGCCGCGACCTCGCGCGGCGGCGCCTCCTCGGGGCGTTCCGCCGGCAGCAGCGGGGCGACTTGCGGCAGCGGATCCCAGACGTTCCACTGGCAGATCCGGTAGTCGTTGCGCCGCTGCGCCAGATCAAGATGGATATGGTCCTCATGGTACCAGTCCGAGCCCGGGCCGAGCACGGTGGAAAACCGCGTGCAGACCGAATGCAGCACGCGCTCGCGCACGTCGCGCGACATGCTGCGATCGGTAAGGCCGATCGACTGCCCGTTGGCCAGCTTGATGCCCCGGACATCGAGGGCGTTGGCCTTGCCGTGCTCGGACAGCAGCGCGCCGGCGACGCGGTTGCGTCCCCGGCACTCAAAGCTGTCGAAATTATCGAGTTCGCCAATGGTCGAACCGAGGCTGGTGGCCAGCGGCGCCATGTCCTTGCGCAGCCAATCGGCGATTGCTGAGGCCATGGTGCAGCGAAGGATCGCCGCCGGCTTGACCGCCACCTTGCGCTTGTCCGGCAGCACGACGGCTTCCAGCCGCACCAGATCCTCGCCGCCGCAGGCCCCGGGGCCGCGGATGTCCGGAATTGAGGGCGCGATTGCGATCTCCTCGGTCAGCGCGAGACGGCAGGCGGAGACCGGCTTCTGGGGTGGTGCCGCAGCCTCGGCGGGCTTGTCCGGAGAAGGCTTGTCCGAAGAAGGCTTGCCGTCAGCCTCCGGCGGGGCCTCGTCCGATGCCTTGGGCGCCTCCTCGGGGCGCGGTCTCGGCAGCGGGATCCTGGCGGAATGAACCGCGTGGCGCGGCCGTGGTGCAGCGATACCGAAGATATCCAGCGGGAATGTCGATTTTCGCGCCTCTGCCCTCTCGGCGAGCACGAGCGACAGCCCGAGCGCAGCGGTAACCATTGCCGCGCCAGCGGACATATAGCCGCGACAAGACCATTTGCGGCGAAAGTCCGGCAGGCTAAAACTCATGGCAATCTTTGGCCCAACGCTGAGAGCGACAACGCGCCCAGCGACTTCTCGGAGGAACGTCGGAATGCTTGGTTTGATGCAAGATTGGCCCCTGCTCTGCCACCGGATCATCGAACACGCCGCCAGGATTCATGGCAAGCAGGAGGTGGTCACACGCTCGGTCGAGGGACCGATCCATCGCACCACTTACGCCGAGATCCACAAGCGCGCGCTCAAGGTCTCGCAGATGCTGGAGCGCGACGACATCAAGCTCGGCGACCGTGTCGCGACGATCGCCTGGAACACCTGGCGCCATCTCGAGGTGTGGTACGGCATCATGGGGATCGGCGCCATCTGCCATACCGTCAATCCCCGCCTTTTCCCCGAGCAGATCGCCTGGATCATCAACCATGCGCAGGACCGCATCGTGATGACCGACATCACCTTCGTTCCGGTCCTGGAGAAGATCGCCGACAAGCTGACGAGCGTGGAACGCTACGTCGTGCTGACCGACAAGGCGCACATGCCGCAGACGACGCTGAAGAATGTGGTCGCCTACGAGGACTGGATTGCGGAGGCCGACGGCAAATTCAAATGGAAGGACTTTGACGAGAACACGGCAGCCGCGATGTGCTACACGTCGGGCACGACAGGCGACCCGAAGGGTGTGCTGTATTCGCATCGCTCCAACGTGCTGCACGCGCTGATGGCCAACAATGTCGACGCGCTCGGCACCAGTGCGTCCGAGACGATGCTGCCGGTGGTTCCGCTATTCCATGCCAACAGCTGGGGCATTGCCTTCTCCGCGCCCTCGCAGGGCACCAAGCTGGTCATGCCCGGCGCCAAGCTCGACGGCGCCTCGGTCTACGAGTTGCTCTCGACCGAGAAGGTGACCCACACCGCCGGCGTGCCGACGGTGTGGCTGATGCTGCTCCAGCACATGACCGCCAATAATCTCAGGCTACCGGACCTGAAGATGGTGATCTGCGGCGGCTCGGCGATGCCGCGCTCGATGATCAAGGCCTTCCTCGACATGGGCTCGAACGTGCGTCACGCCTGGGGCATGACCGAGATGAGCCCGATCGGCAGCGTCGCGGCGCTGAAGCCGCCGTTCCAGAACGCCACCGGCGACGAGCGGCTCGACGTGCTGCAGATGCAGGGCTACGCGCCCTTCGCGGTCGAGATGAAGATCACCGACGATGCCGGCAAGGAGCTGCCCTGGGACGGCAAGACCTTCGGCCGCCTCAAGGTCTCCGGCCCTGCCGTCGCCAAGGCCTATTACCGCGTCGACAGCAACATCCTCGACGAGGACGGCTTCTTCGATACCGGCGACGTCTCGACCATCGACGAGGACGGCTACATGCGGATCACCGACCGCTCCAAGGACGTGATCAAGTCCGGCGGCGAGTGGATCTCCTCGATCGACCTCGAAAACCTCGCGGTCGGTCATCCGGCCGTGGCGGAAGCCGCCGTGATCGGCGTGTTCCACCCCAAATGGGACGAGCGACCGCTCCTGATCGTGCAGCTCAAGCAGGGTCAGCAGGCCACCCGCGAGGAGATCCTGAAATACATGGACGGCAAGATCGCCAAATGGTGGATGCCCGACGACATCGCTTTCGTCGACGGTATTCCGCACACCGCCACCGGCAAGATCCTGAAGACGGCGCTGCGCGACCAGTTCAAGGATTATCGCTTCCCGAACGCGGCGGCGTAAGGCCATCGCTCGAACGTCATTCCGGGGCGATGCGAAGCATCGAACTATGGTGCGCACTTGCGCATCTGAGAATCTCGAGATTCCGGGTTCGGCTCTTTGAGCCGCCCCGGAATGACGGGGAGTAGCAGCCCCCACCCTTGAATTTGCCCCCGGGCCGTGGTCTCAACGGCTCATCGTCGCGCCGCGTCGGCCGGCACGTCTCCAAAAGCCCCGGCAGAGCTCACTCGATGGCCCGCAGGTTTTCCGCTCCCTATCAGTCGGAGCCCGTGTCCAGCCTCGCGAGCTGGGCACGCAATTTGGCCGTGTTCGCGGTGGTGGCGGTGGTGGTGTCGATCATCATCGTCCGCTTCGATTTCCTGGAGCCGAAGCCGGCGCTTGCGACCTTCTTCGGCGGGCTCGCGATATCAGGCCTGTCGATCCTGTTCGGGCTCGCCGGCTTTGCCGCGATCTGGCAGAACGGCTCGCGCGGCATGGCGCGCATCCTGCTCGCTTTCCTGATCGACGGAGCGATCCTCGCCTATCCCGCCTATCTGGCCTTGCAATATCGCAAGCTGCCGGCGATCTACGACATCACCACCGATCCGATCGATCCGCCGCGTTTCGAGGCGCTGGCGCGGCTGCGCACCGGCGAGGGCACCAACACCGCGGTCTATGCCGGCCTCTATTCGGCGGAGCAGCAGCGCCACTTCTATCCTGATATCGAGCCCGTCGAGCTCGAGATTTCCGTCGACCGCGCCTATGCGATCGCGCTGCAGCTCGTCAACAAGCGCAAATGGATCGTCATCGACGAGCGCGCACCGCAGCCGCCGCGCCGCGTCGGCCGCATCGAGGCGGTGGCGCGCACGCCGATCATGGGTTTCCGTGAGGACATTTCGATGAGGTTCGTGGCGGACGGCGATGATTCCCGCGTCGACATCCGCTCGGCCTCGCGCAATTTCGACAGCGATCTCGGCAGCAACGCCGCGCGCGTCAAGAAATTCATCGACGACCTCAACACCGCCGCCGATGCCGACGCGCTCAAGCCGGTGAAGAAGACCCCGGTGGCGCCGCCGAAGACGCCGGCAAAGACGGTGAAGAAGTAGCCCCGCAGTCATTCCGGGGCGCGCAATAGCGCGAACCCGGAATCCATCGAGCCGCAGCGTTGGTGGATGAATGGATTCCGGGCTCGATGCTGCGCATCGCCCCGGAATGACGGCGGAGAGCTACGCGTTCGCCATCCGATACGTCCCGCCAATCACGGGATCGCCCTCGGTCGCGACCACGCCGCGGGCGACCAGGTCTTCCAGATGCGCCAGCACGGAATAGCCGGCGGCGGTCGTCAGCCTGGGATCGATGCCGATATAGATCGCGCGGACCATGGTCGGGATGTCGGCCTCGCCCTTGGCGAGGCGGTGCAGGATCGAGGCCTCGCGCGCCTTGCGGTGGCGGATCAGGAAGCGCACGAAGCGCTGGCCGTCGGGGATCTCCGGGCCATGGCCGGAGAAATAGAGATCCTCCTCGCGTGCGGCGAGCCGGTCGAGCGAGTCCATGTAGTCGATCATCGAGCCGTCGGGCGGCGCCACGATCGAGGTGGACCAGCCCATCACGTGATCGCCGACGAAGTTGAACTTTCGCTCCGGCCAGGCGAATGCCAGATGATTGGCGGTGTGGCCCGGCGTCGCCACGGCCTCGAGCCGCCAGCCGTCACCTTCGACGACGTCGCCATGGGCGACGCTGACGTCCGGTACGAAATCGCGGTCGGCGCCGGATTCCGGATTGTGCTTCTCACTCTCGAAACGCGGGCGCGAGGCCCGGTGCGGGCCTTCGGCGTAGACCGGTGCACCGGTCGCCTGCTTGATCCGCGCGGTGTTCGGCGAATGGTCGCGATGGGTGTGGGTGACGAAGATATGGCTCACCGTCTCGCCGCGCACGGCATCGAGCAGCGCAGCCGCATGCGCCGCATCGTCCGGACCGGGATCGATGATCGCGACATTGCCGCGGCCTACGATGTAGCTGACCGTGCCGGTGAAGGTGAACGGGCTCGGATTGTTACAGAGCACGCGGCGCACGCCGGGTCGGACTTCCTCGACGACGCCCGGCTTCAGCGGAAAGTTGCGGTTGAACGGGACGTCGTCGTTGTCGGACATGGCTTGCTCATACCTTGCTGACTTCGTCATGCCCGGCCTTGTGCCGGGCATCCCCGTTCTTCGCGCGCCTAAGACGTAGATGGCCGGGTCATCTGGCGCGAAGACGCGCTTCGCGCTTTTGCCCGGCCATGACGTCGAAGAGTTTCCCGCCGCGTAACCTTGCGAGCTCAGAAGAACGCCTGGATGCCCGTGATGGCGCGGCCGAGGATCAGGGCGTGGACGTCGTGCGTGCCCTCGTAGGTGTTGACCGTCTCGAGGTTATGGACGTGGCGCATCACATGATACTCGATCGAGATGCCGTTGCCGCCGTGCATGTCGCGCGCGACACGGGCGATGTCGAGGGCCTTGCCGCAATTGTTGCGCTTCATGATCGAGATCATCTCGGGCGCGAACTTGCCCTCGTCCATCAGGCGGCCGACGCGAAGCGAGCCCTGAAGGCCGAGCGCGATCTCGGTCTCCATGTCGGCGAGCTTTTTCTGCACGAGCTGGGTCGCGGCGAGCGGCTTGCCGAACTGCTTGCGGTCGAGCGTGTACTGGCGCGCGCGATGCATGCAGTCCTCGGCCGCGCCGAGCGCGCCCCAGGAGATGCCGTAGCGGGCGCGGTTGAGGCAGCCGAACGGCCCCTTCAGGCCGGAGACGTTGGGCAGCAGCGCGTCTTCCGGAACCACGACACCGTCCATCACGACCTCGCCGGTGATGGAGGCGCGAAGCGACAGCTTGCCGCCGATCTTCGGCGCGGAGAGGCCCTTCATGCCCTTTTCCAGCACGAAGCCGCGGATCTGGTTGTCGTGCGCGGCCGATTTGGCCCACACCACGAACACGTCGGCGATCGGCGCGTTCGAGATCCACATCTTGCTGCCGGTGAGGCGGTAGCCGTCCGCGACCTTCTCGGCGCGGGTCTTCATGCCGGCCGGATCGGAGCCGGCATCAGGCTCGGTCAGGCCGAAGCAGCCGACCCACTCGCCGCTGGCGAGCTTCGGCAGGTACTTCTTGCGCTGGTTCTCGTCGCCATAGGCGTAGATCGGGTACATCACCAGCGAGGACTGCACCGAGTTCATCGAGCGATAGCCGGAATCGACCCGCTCGATCTCGCGCGCGACGAGGCCATAGGCGACGTAGCTCGCATTGGCGCAGCCATATTCCTCCGGCAGCGTGATGCCGATCAGGCCGAGCTCGCCCATTTCGTTGAAGATCTCGCGATCGGTCGTCTCTTCGAGATAGGCCTTGGAGACGCGCGGCAGCAGCTTGTCCTGGGCATAGGCGCGGGCAGTGTCTCGCACCATGCGCTCGTCTTCGGTGAGCTGCTCGTCGAGCAGGAACGGATCGTCCCATTGGAAAGAAGCCGCAGCCGGCTTGTCCTTGGCCTGAGGGCGCACGCTCATGAAACGTCCTTTCGTCTGGTTCCGTCAGAAATTGCCCGACAAACTAAAGCGCCGCGGCAACAAGTGCAATTGCATCCTGGTTCGGTCATTCCGGGTCGCGCAACGGCGCGAACCCAGCAACGGCGTCGTCAGTTCTCGAGCTGTTCGTTGGCGACGATCTCGATGCCGAAGCCCGACAGGCCCTTGTAGTCGTGCACCGAGGAGGTGAGATGCCGGATCGAGGTGACGCCGAGGTCGCGCAAGATCTGCGCACCGACGCCGACCTCGCGCCACTGGCGGTTGCGGTCGGCTTCCGTCGCCGACTCGTCCGGCAGCGCCGCCACGGGGACACCGGCCGCGCCGTCGCGCAAGTAAACCAGCACCCCTCGGCCGGATTTCTTGAAATGCTCGAGCACGGCGGCCATGCGCTTGTGCCCGGTGAAGATGTCCTTGACGATGTTCGGCTTGTGAAAGCGCGTCAGCACGTTCTTGCCGTCGCCGACGCCGTTATAGACGAAAGCGACGTGGGCGATGGAATCGAACGGCGAACGGTAGGCATAGCCTTGCAAGGGTCCGATCGGGCTTTCGGTGACGAAGGTCGAGACCCGCTCGATCAGCTTCTCGCGCGCCTGGCGGTAGGCAATCATGTCCGCGATGGTGACATGCTTCAGCTTGTGCTGGGCGGCGAAGCGGGCGACCTGCTCGCCCTTCATCACGCTGCCGTCGTCGTTCATCAACTCGCTGATGACGCCGACCGGCGGCAGGCCGGAGAGCTTGCAGAGATCGACGGCGGCCTCGGTATGGCCCGAGCGCAGCAGCACGCCGCCATCCTTGGCGATCAGCGGGAAGATGTGGCCGGGCCGGGCGAAATCATTGGCGCCGACATTGGGATTGGACAGCGCGCGGCAGCAGGAGGCGCGTTCCTCGGCGGAGATGCCGGTGCCGCCATCGGGCTTGTAGTCTATCGACACCGTGAAGGCGGTGGTGTGCGCGGAATCGTTGTGGGCCACCATCGGATCGAGCCGCAGGCGGCGCGCGTCCTCGGTGGTCACCGGCGCGCAGACGATGCCTGACGTATGGCGGATGATGAACGCCATCTTCTCGGCGGTGCAGAGCGAGGCGGCGACGATCAGATCGCCCTCACCCTCACGGTCCTCGTCGTCGGTGACGACAACGAGCTCACCCCGGGCAAAGGCCTGCAAGACTTCCTGAACGCTATCGGGCATGTCCCAATCTCTATCGGTTACGAGCGGGAGGCTTAGCCGGACTTGGGCCGGGGCGCTAGTGTCCTGGACGCAACCGCATATTCCGGGCAGCGGGCCATCGGAGGCCGGCCTTGCACCGAAGATACCAGGGATATAGGCGCAGACGGCCGGAGCGGAAGGCGGCCGGACGCCGTCAGGGCAGCACTTCGCGGCGCTCGCCGAGCCGCTGATCGAGCTCGGCGCGCTTGTCGGAGAGCAGGCCGGCCTGCGCGGCCTCGATCACGGTAAACAGCTCATGAGCGTCGCTGAGCCGGGTTACGGTGACGTAGCTGGCGCCGGCCGCATAGAGCTCCTCCACGTCCGACAGGAGATCGGCGGTGGCAACGATCATGGCGGTCGGATTCAGGGTGCGGACGTGGCGGACCAGCTTCTCGTTGCTGGCGCCCTTCAGTAGCGCATCCGGCACGCTGAGGATGATCATCTCGGACTTGCCGACGCCGGCATGGAGCAGCGTATCCGCGCTGCTGATGTCGCCATAGATCACGTGCAGGCCGCGCGACAGCAACGTCTGGTACACATTGGGGTTGAAATCGACCACGGTGATCTGCTCCAGCAGCACCGGCGCCTGCCGTTCGATCTCGGCCAGCAGCGCGCTCGCCGCACGGAAAAAGCCGAGGATGACGATACGGCGGGCCTCGCCATGGCCGCCCTCGTGCCCCTCCTCCGCATGGCCGTTGCCGTGGTCGAGATCGCGCAGGCCGATCCGCTTCAGGGGGCCGATCGCCCAGCGGGTGATCTCGTCGCTGCGGCTCATCGCGAAGGTCGAGAGCACCGCGAGCACCACGAAGGCGAAGGAGGCGGCATTCGCCGTCTCGGCTGCGATGTGGTGGTCGGCGACGCCGGTCTGGATCACCACCAGCGAGAACTCGGAGATCTGCGCGAGGTTCAGCGCCGGCAACAGGCTGGCGCGCAGGCCCTGCTTCATCAGATAGAGCGGCGTGAAGGTGGTGACGAGGCGGCTCACGACCGTGAAAGCCGCGATCATCAGCGCCAGCCCGATCACGGAGAGGCCGGGCACGGGAATGGTCATGCCGAGCGCGACGAAGAACAGGGTGATGAAGAAGTCACGGAGCGTGGTGACCTTGGCGGTGACGTCGAGCGCGTAGGGAAAGGTCGAGAGCGAGACGCCGGCGATCAGGGCGCCCATCTCGCGCGACAGCGACAGCCGCTCGGCGGTCTCGGCGACGAGAAAGCACCAGGCCAGCGCGCCGAGCAGGATCAGCTCGGGTCGCCGGGCGATCTGGTGGAACAGCCGCGGCAGCACGTAGCGGCTGACCAGCAGAGCTGCGGCGACCAGCACCGCGACACGGCCGATCGAGAGCAGGATGACGCTGGCCTGCAGATTGGCAAGGCTCGGCTGCACCGCCAGGAACAGGATGGCGAAGATGTCCTGAAGCACCAGCACGCCGAGCGTGATGCGCCCCGGCAGCGTGTCGAGCTCGCGTTTCTCGTAGAGCACCTTGACGATGATCACGGTGCTCGACAGCGCGCAGGCG
This sequence comes from Bradyrhizobium sp. TM233, assembly GCF_036247965.1. Taxonomy (NCBI): domain Bacteria; kingdom Pseudomonadati; phylum Pseudomonadota; class Alphaproteobacteria; order Hyphomicrobiales; family Nitrobacteraceae; genus Bradyrhizobium; species Bradyrhizobium sp. TM233. Next base: position 115,988 of record NZ_BTIG01000010.1, read on the forward strand.
ACGCAGAGATAGACCGCATCGAAGTGCCCGCCCCCGAGTGACAGGCCGATGCCGACGAAGAACAGGACCCCGAGCAGGCAGCCGCCAAGGAGCTGGCCGCCCGCCGCGAACAGGATCACCTTTCCCGCCCGCACGATCTTCTTCAGGTCGATCTCGAGGCCAATCATGAACAGCATGAAGATCAGGCCGAGCTCGGAGATGACGCTGATCGATTCCTGCGAGTGGACCCAGCCGGCGCCGAATGGACCTATGCAAAAGCCGGCGATAAGATAGGCCAGAATGAGCGGCTGCCGGGAGAAATGGGCGAGCAGGCCCAGCATCCAGGCAAACAGAATACAGAGAGTGATGTCGCGAATGAGCTCGTGCATGCCAAATTGGTCCGTTTTGCCGCACCCTAGAGACGGGTTGCGGCGCGGCAAGCGAGCAATTCGTCACATGCGAAAAGGGCTGTTCGCAGCAATGCTGCTATGCCCCCTCGCCTTTGCCGTGCCCGCCGCTGCACAATCCAAGGTCAATATTGAACAGAACTTTGCCGATTCCCTCACCGCGCTGCCGAAGGAGGAGCTCGCAATCTCCGGTGGATTCTACGTGCCTGCCTATTCCAGCGTCGCAATGAGCCAGGGCAAGCTGCGCGTCGACTTCTCGGTGACCTTGAGTGTTCACAACGCCTCCGAGACCCAGCCGCTGGTGATCAAACGCATCGCCTATTTCGACACCGCAGGCAAGCAGGTCGAGAGTTATCTGAAGGCGCCGGTGGCCGTGAGGCCGCTGGCCACCGTCTCGATCTTCATTCCGACCGACGACGTGCGCGGCGGGACCGGGGCCAATTTCCTGGTCGACTGGGCCGCGACAGGCGAGATCGCCGAGCCCGTGGTCGAGGCCCTGATGGTTGGCGGCGTCGCCAATGCGCATTACGCTTTCATCAGCCAGGGCCGTCCGACTAGGACGGCCACAAAGAAGTGAGTCCGTCCGACCCGGACGGCTGGCAAGAAGTAAGGCCGTCCGACCCGGACGGCCGGCAAGACACAAGGCTGGCCGGCGCAACGCCGGCTGGCTCAACAAGAACAAAACGAGGAACACCCATGACGTCCAGCTTCGATTTCGCCCCCCTGTTTCCGGCAGGGCTGCCGGCCCCTTCTGCGCGCTGGACCGGCCTTGCCAAATACAGCTTCGTCGGCGGCAACAACGATTCCGAACAGGTGCCGCTCGACGAGTTGATCGAAGCGACCAACACGGTGCTGCGGCGAGAGGGCCGGTCGCTCGCCACTTACGGGCTGGCGCATGGGCCGCAGGGCTACCTGCCCTTGCGCGAATTCCTGGTGACCAAACTCAAGCGCGATGCCGGCATCAACTGCACCGTCGACGATCTCCTGATCGTCTCCGGCTCACTCCAGGCGCTCGACCTCGTCAACGCGACGCTGCTGACGCGCGGCGACACCGTGATCTTCGAGCAGGACAGCTATCAGGGCTCGCTGACCCGCCTGGCGCGGCTCGGCGTCAATGTGGTCGGCATCCCCCTCGACAAGGACGGCATGCGCATGGACGTGCTGGCAGCAACGCTGGCTGACCTGAAGAGCCGTGGCATCCGGCCCAAATACATCTACACCATCCCGACCGTGCAGAACCCGACCGGCAGCATCATGCCCGAGAGCCGCCGCACCGAGCTGGTGCGGCTCGCGACCGAATATGGCGTGCCCATTTTCGAGGACGATTGCTATGCCGACCTCGTGTGGTCGGGCCAGCGGCCGCCGGCGATCCATGCGATGAGCCCGAACGGCGGCGTGATCCATATTGGCTCGTTCTCCAAGTCGATCGCGCCGGCGCTGCGCGTCGGCTTCATCGTGGCGCCCTGGGAGGTGATGTCGCGGATGCTGGCGCTGAAGACGGATGCCGGCTCCGGTGCGCTCGAGCAGATGGTGCTCGCCGCCTATTGCAAGCCGCATTTCGCAAGCCACGTGCCGGCGCTGACCAAGGCGCTGCGCACCAAGCTCGACACGCTGATGGAAGCGCTGAACGAGCAGTTCGGGACGGCAGCGGAATTCGAGGAGCCCAAGGGCGGCATCTTCCTCTGGGTGAAGCTGCCCGACCAGGTCGATACGCTTAAACTGTATCAGGCCGCACTCGCCGCGGGCGTCTCGATCAATCCGGGACCGGAATGGTCGACCAGCAAGAGCCATTCCAGCTCGCGCTTACGGCTGTGTTTTGCGAGTCCGACGCATCAGCAGATCCGCGAGGGCGTCGCCGTGCTCGCCGAGGTCTGCCGCAAGGAGTTCGGCGTGCCGGCCCGGAGTGCGAATGTGGAGAAACGGGCCTGAGGCCGCGGCCTCACGCCTCGACGTGAAACTCCACGTTGACCTGGCCGGAGCCGGAGGACGGAAAATAGTCGCAGAGCTGCTCGGCGGCGCCGCAATAGTCGTACCAGCCGAGCGCGGCGAACAGCATGATGGTGTCGGCCATGCCGCCTTCGCCGTTGCACTTGGTGGCGTAGTCCGGAAGCATGTCGAGGAATTCGCGATAGCGGCGGCTCTGCCATAGCTCGAGCACGCGCAGGTCGACCTGGCGGTTGAACTCGCTGGCCACCGACGTCCACGCCTCCGGGCCCAGCTTCTTGTTCGGCCAGAGCCGATGCGAGAGCGAACCGCTGGCGAGGACGGCGACCCGTTCACCGGACTCGTCGATCGCGCGGCGGGTCGCTTCACCGAGGATCCGGCTCTCCTCGAATGAGGTGAAGAGCGGCGAAGCGACCGAGACGACCTTCGCGAAGCCGTCCAAGTTCAGGTAGTGCATTGGCACGACGGTGCCGTATTCGAGCCCGAGGCTGGCCACCTGATGGGCGATCACGTTCAGGCCGGCGTCCCCGGCCCTATCAGCGATGGCTTCGGCCAGGCGCGTGTCACCCGGCAGGTCGTAGCGCAGATCCTGGATCATCTGCGGCGCCTCGTGGCTCGTGAACGAGCCGCGATGCCGCGCATTGGCATTGATGTGGTAGCCGAAATTGGAGAGCCAGTGGGTGTCGAACACCACGAAGCAGGTGACGCCGCGCTCTTTCGCCCGTCGACCGAGCTCGCGCAAAGACCTGACCGCCGGCTCGCGCGCGGCGCGCAGCAAGCTGCCGGGCGCCTCCGACAGCATCAACGATGGAACGTGGGTGACCTTGGCCGCGAGTACGAGCTGCCCCATGGCGGTCACCTCGAAGCGTCAGGCCGCCTGTGGCTGGCTGCCGTGGATCGCGGAGGCCAGCCGCAGCAAGAGGACGATCGAGACGTTGCCCTTGCCGGCCTCGATCTGGGCGATATAACGCTCGGAAATCCCGGAACGGCGGGCCAGTTCGCGGCGCGACAGGTCGCAGCGCATGCGCGAGGACCTCAAGCGATCGCCCAGCTCCGTCAGAAACGCGGTCTCCGAATATGGCGGCACGGCACAGCTCCCCGGCAGCACTTCGCCCGCAAAATCCATGACTTGATTCAGCATTGGTCTATCCAGGTTCGCCTTCGGGAAACGCCATCCTACCCCGGAAAAGACCGGCCTCATTGACGCGGATCAAATTCGCGAGCGATCGGCGGCGGCCATGGACGGACGCCGGCGGGATGCTACACTTTGGAATTCTTCGAGGCGGGGTTTCTTCAGGACATGACGCGTTGTTTGAGCCGCGGAATCGCGGCTGCGATGCTGTGGGTGGCGATCACCTCCACGGCAGGTGCCGAGACGTTGACCACGACGGTCGAGCAATACGGCCTGCTCGGCTCGTGGGCGGTGGATTGCGCGGTCCGGCCCGACCGCGACAAGGGCGCGCTCCTGACTTACGAAATCCGGAAGGACGGCCGGGTGATGTACCGGCGCAATTTCGGCGAGGCCAAGGACGAGAACGAAGTGGTGTCGGCCAGGGTCGGCGCCGAGGGCCTGCTCAATGTGATGGTGTACTTCCCATCGCTGCACCAGACGCGTGAGTTCGGCCTGCTGCTGGCCAAGGACGGCAGCCTGCGCGCGATCTACAATCGCAGCGAGCGCGGCGCGTACACGATCAGGGACGGCAAGTACGTCGCCACCGGCGCGCCGACGCCGGCGCAGCAACGCTGCGATTAGTCACCTGAACAGCTGTTCAGAATTCTCCCGCGCCTCCTCCGGAACGTTCGCGCGAATGCGCGGTTTAATTGTGCATTCGATTGGAGGAGGACATCATGAAGAAGCTTGGTTATGTGGTTGCGGCTCTGGGTGCGCTCGTGATCGCGGCGCCGACGCTGGCGAGCGCGGAGACGGTGGTGATCAAGCGCGGTCATCATCACGGCCCGTACGGCGCTCGCGCGGAATTCCGCGAGCATCGCGACCACGGCTGGCATCGCGGCTGGCACCATCGCGGCGACAGGGTCGTGGTGATCAAGCGCAACCATCGCCACCACCACTGGGACTAATGCAGAGCGCAATATGGAAATGGCCCCTCACGGGGCCATTTCTCTTGCGCATCGAAAGCCCTTCCGAAGCTAATCCCATGCCGGCGCGAAGCCGGGATTGACGCAGCGCCTGTCCTTCGGCAGCGCGGCGATCTTCTGGCGGTCGGCATCGTCGAGCGTGATCTTCAGCGCGTCGAGATTGGCTTGCTGGCTCTCCCGGCGCGAGGCCTTCGGAATCGCGGCGACGCCGTCCTGGTCGAGCAGCCATTTCAGCGCCACTTGCGCGGCGGTTGCGTTGTGCCTGGCGCCGATCTCGGCCAGCACCGGCTCCGAGGCAACGCGCCCCTGCGCCAGCGGGCAATAAGCCACCAGCGGGATCGACTTCGCGGCGAGATAGGCCAGCACCTTCGATTGATCGAGCATCGCGTGATATTCGATCTGGTTGCAGGCGATCGGAGCCCTGATGTCCTCGACCACGGTCTTGAGCAGCGCCGTGGTGAAATTGGCAACGCCAATCGCCCGCGTGCGGCCCTCCTGCTTCAGCCTCATCAGGGTCTCGAACACCGCACCCCAGTTCGCAGCCTTCGACGGCCAGTGCACCAGATAGAGATCGACATGATCGAGCCTGAGCTTGTTCAGGCTGGCATCGAAGGCACGGCGGATCGCGTCGGGGCTGAGGTTCTCATGCCAGACCTTGGTCGTGAGGTGCAACTCGCCGCGCGGCAGGCGAGCCGCGGCAAGGGCATCGCCGATGGATTCTTCGTTGGCGTACATCTCGGCGGTGTCGATGTGGCGATAGCCGATCGACAGCGCGCTCTCGACCGCGGCGCGGCAGGCATCGCCCTGCATGCGAAAGGTGCCGAGGCCGAGCTTGGGCATGCTGATGCCCTGTGTCTTCAGATTGTCCATGAAACAGGCTCCTGACGTCGTTCAACCCGCTGGATGCACGCGGCTTGCCGCGTGAGCAGACTCTTCGGTGATGGAAAAGAGATGGCGGGAGCGGTGAGTTTAGCGAGAGCGGCGGGAGGCGGCCAATCAAGATCGGGTTAGGTGGGATTGGGCTTGACTGTCGCCTCGGGCGAGGTCGACCCCCTCTCCCGCTTGCGGGAGAGGGCTGGGGAGAGGGTGCATCCGCAACGGGACAATCCCCTAGAGGAGAAAGCCCTCACCCGGCGCTTCGCGCCGATCTCTCCCGCAAGCGGGAGAGGTTAAGGGAGCCGCCCCTCACGAATGCTGCGCGACCACGGCCGGCCGCGCCTGCGGCTGGGGCACGATGTCGACTGACCAGAGGTGGCGATTGTCGACGTCTTTCAGCGTTACAGTCATCACGCCGCTGGCACCGTCGATGTCGACGCGGCCGAAGAATTGCAGTCCGAAACACGGCGCCAGATTCTCGCCTTGCGCCGCGGTGCAGCCGTTCTGGTACATCGCGACCGGACCGAAGGTGTTGTCGAGCTCGCCCGGGCCCCAGGTGCCGGCGTGCAGCGGGCCGGAGACGAACTCCCAGAACGGCTCGAAGTCTTGAAACTGCGCCTTGCCGGGATCGTAATAATGCGCGGCGGTGTAATGCATGTCGGCGGTAAGCCAAACGATATTGCGCACGCCGGCGCGCTTGATGGACGCCAGAAGGTCGGCGATCTCGTGCTCGCGCCGTTCGGGCGGCCCATCGCCGAGCGCGACGGCGTCCAGGCTGACCAGGCCGATCGGCAGGTCGGCCGCGATCACCTTCCAGGTCGCGCGCGAGGCGGCGAGCTCCCGCTTCAGCCAGGCGAGCTGCTCGGCACCCAAAATCCAGCCGCGGTGATCGCCGCCCTTGTTCCAGCTGTCGTCGCGATAACTGCGCATGTCGATCATGAAGACGTCGAGCAGCGGGCCGTAAGCGATCTTGCGATAGACCCGGCCCTGCCGCGCGCCGATGTCGCGGATCGGCATGAAGTCGAAGAAGGCGCGGCGGGCGCGTGCAACCAGGCGCGGGGTGCCGTCGTCCTCATAACCGGCCTCGTCATGGCTGCCGGCCGGCGACCAGTCGTTGGTGACCTCGTGGTCGTCCCATTGCGCGAACATCGGCACCTCGGCGTGGAAGGCGCGAAAATTCTCGTCGAGATGGTTGTATCTGTAATTGCCGCGAAACTGCGCCAGCGTGTGCGCGACCTCGGACTTTTCCTCGGTCACGAGGTTGCGCCACATCTCGCCGTTCGGCAGCTTCTGCTCGGAAGGAACCGTGCAGTCGGCGTAGATGTGATCGCCGGAGTGGATGAAGAAATCCGGGTGGTTGTCGAGCATGGTACGATAGCTGCGATAGCCGCCGCGCGAAATGTCGATGCCCCAGCCCTGCCCCGCGACATCGCCGGACCACACGAACGAGATCGAGCGGCCAGCGGCGGGCGCGGTGCGGAAATGGCCGACGCGGCTTTCGCCGGCAATGCCGGCCGCGATGTCGTCGAAGCGCACGCGGTAGAAGATATCCTGGCCGGGCGGCAGATCGTTGAGCAGCAGCTTCGAGGTGAAATCCGTGTCGGGCAGAGCGTCGCGCGAAGCTGACGCAATGATGGTCTTGAAACTCTCGACGGTCGAGCATTCCACCTGCATCCGCGCGGGCCGGTCGGCGCGCGCCCAGATCACGGCGGAGTCGCCAGAGACATCGCCGGATTGAATACCGCCCGCGATCTGGGGCCGGTCGGCGGCGCGGCTGAGGTGTGGCGCGGCGAGCGTGCCGAGCGAGGCGAGGGCGAGGCTGGAGGTCGAGCGGACCAGGAATTGCCGCCGGGTCCATGCGCGCGAAGCGCGGAGCGATACCATTCAGGAAACCTTCGTCGAATCGCGACGGAAGGTGCCTGCGCTCCTTGACTCCTACCCTTACGGTTTCTTGACTCCGCGCCTACAGTTTTGCGACGCGCCGATGACGCGCTCAGACCGGGTTAACGCTGCCAGTTGCAGATGCCGCCGGAGCGGCACGGCCAGGTCTGGATGCGGGTATCCCTCGCCTGCGCATCCAGCGGATTGCCGTGGCGATGCGCGAGTTTGGTCCGGGCTGCGCCGCGCGGCTGGGCGGGCCTGGCGTGCGCAACCTTCGGCTCGGTCGCACGGACGCGTTCGGCCGCAACCTTCTTCGGCGCGTCGACGGGTGCGGCGCGGGCCTGCGCCTCATTGCCGCCGCGCGCTTCCAGCGCAACCGGAGCGAAGTGCGTCTCGGGCCCGAGACGTTTCGGCGACAGCACGGCCTTGGAGAGATCGAGGCCGAGATATTCGTCTGGCTTGTAGTCGTCAGCGCGCGCGAAGCCGCCCCATGCGATCACGAGGGCAACGGCAACTGCTAAAGGAACGCTTTTCAGGACCACGGACGCCTCCTGAAATTGATTTTGAAAGGGGTATTTTATCCTTATTTAGGAGGCGTCGCGGCCAATTCCAGCGGCCATTTGCCGCCGTGGTTAAGAAGTTTGGCGGTCTCAGGCGACCTTTCGCGTCGCCCCTGTCCCCTCCAGGAACCCCATCAGACGGCTGCGGATGATCTGTTCCGCCTCGGCCATGATCCGATCGACGAGTTCCTTGCAGGAGGGGATGTCATGGATCAACCCGGCGACCATGCCGCAGCTCCAGGCGCCGGCGTCCATCTGGCCCTCCAGCATGATCTTGGGATAGACGCCCGCGACCTGGTCGTGGATGTCGTCGATCTTCAGCTTGTCGCCCTTCTCGCGCTCGATCTCGATCAGGCGATCGACATTGGCGTTCCTCAGCACGCGCTCGGTGTTGCGCAGGCTGCGCATGATCAGGCGGGTATCGAGCTCGGTTGCGGCGACCAGCGCATTCTTCACGTTCTGATGCACCGGCGCCTCCTTGGTGGCGATGAAGCGCGTGCCCATGTTCATGCCGGCGGCACCCAGCGACAATGCCGCGACGAGGCTGCGCCCGTCGGCCATGCCGCCGGAGGCGACGAACGGGATCTTCAACTCCTCCGCCGCGCGCGGCAGCAGGATCATGTTGGGAATGTCGTCCTCGCCGGGATGACCGCCGCACTCGAAGCCGTCGACGCTGACGGCGTCGCAGCCGATCCGCTCGGCCTTGAGTGAGTGACGCACCGAGGTGCATTTGTGGATGACCTTGATGCCCGCCGCCTTCAGCGCCGGCATGTATTGTTCGGGACTGCGGCCCGCCGTCTCCACCGCCTTGATGCCACCCTCGACGATGGCCGCAATGTATTCCGGATAAGGCGGCGCGGCGAAGGTCGGCAGGAAGGTGAGGTTCACGCCGAACGGCTTGTCCGTCATGTCGCGGCAGCGCGCGATCTCCTTGGCGAGCAATTCCGGCGTCTTCTGCGTAAGGCCGGTGATGATGCCGAGCCCGCCGGCATTGGAAACGGCAGCAGCCAGTTCGGCAAAGCCGACGAAATGCATGCCGCCCTGGATGATGGGGTGCTCGATGCCGAACAGTTCGGTGATCGCGGTCTTCACTAAAATACCTCCCGGAATCTGCTTAAGTTGGGTTCAGTCTAGCCGGACTTCTGCGCCGCGGTCACCATTTCTCTCCGAAGGGGGATCTCCATTTCATGGGTCCGCGAGGCCCACACCTCGTGAGAGCCCCGCTGCCAGTCGTGAACGCCTTCTCAAAAAGAAGCGCGGCACAGTGTGTGCCGCGCTTGTCTCTGACGTCTCACGGGAAGCGCGCCTGTCTCAGTGCGTCTTCGTCTCGTGCCATTTCTCGAGATCGGGCTTCTCCTCGTCCGATCCCTGCTCCTTCTCCGGATTGCCCTTCCAGGGCTTGTCCGTCTGTCGGTGCGAACCCCAGTCGTTCTGCTGCCGGGGATCGTCGTTGGGCCGTTCCTTGCTCATCGATCTCTCTCCGTGAACATCAAGCGAAGGGAACGCCGTAATAGGAGTTGATACCGCGTACCGCGGCGTCATCACCCCAGTTCCAGTCGCTTCGTTCGCCATATTTTGGCGCCCCTTCCAGTTCCTTGGTGGTGATGCCGGTGACGTACCCGCCAAGCTCCGTGTCGTATTTCAGCGACTGCCAGGGCAACGGGTAGTGATCGTTGCCGAGGCCCAGGAATCCGCCGAAGCCGAGCACGGCATAAGACACCCTGCCGCTGACCTTGTCGATCATCACGCGTTCGATCGAACCGATCCGATTGCGGTCGGCGCCGTAGACCGACGTTCCCTCGACCTTGTCGCTGCCGATCAGCCGTCCCATCTCGCTGCGGCCCAGCTCGCCTTGATTCAGCATCTCGCTCCTCCACTCAGCCAATGTGAATCAACCGGACAGATAAGCGATCGTTCCGGCGCCGATGTTCCGGCAGCGATCGAGGAACATCACGGCGAAGGAGCCGTTTTCCGAGGCTCATGCACAGCCGAGGCCGCTGCGATGTCCCAGACCGTCTCCGACTTCATCGTCCAGCGTCTGCATCAATGGGGCGTGCGCCACATCTTCGGCTATCCCGGCGACGGCATCAACGGCGTGTTCGGCGCGATGAACCGCGCCGAAGGCAAGATCGGCTTCGTGCAGGCGCGGCACGAGGAGATGGCGGCATTCATGGCGACCGCTTACGCAAAATTCTCTGGGGAGCTCGGCGTTTGCATCGCGACCTCGGGCCCGGGCGCCTCGCATCTCATCACCGGGCTCTACGATGCGCTACTCGATCACCAGCCGGTGCTGGCGATTGTCGGTCAGCAGGCCCGCAACGCCCTCGGCGGGCATTATCAGCAGGAGATCGACCTTCTCTCCATGTTCAAGGACGTCGCCGGTGCCTACGTCATGCAGGCCTCCTCGCCTGCGCAGGTGCGACATTTGATCGACCGAGCCGTGCGGATCGCGCTGGCGCGACGGGCCCCGACCGTGATCATCCTGCCCAACGACCTGCAGGAAGAGCCTTACGAGAACCCGCCACGTGCCCACGGCACGCTGCATTCCGGCATCGGCTACAGCGCACCCAGCATCATGCCGCGCGAGGCCGATCTCGATCGCGCCGCGGAAGTGCTGAATGCCGGCAAGAAGGTCGCCGTGCTCGTCGGCGCCGGCGCACTTGGCGCCACCGACGAGGTGATCGCCGTCGCTGACCGGCTCTCGGCCGGCTGCGCCAAGGCGCTGCTCGGAAAGGCAGCGCTGCCCGACGACCTGCCGTGGGTGACCGGCTCGATCGGCCTGCTCGGCACCGAGCCCAGCTACAACATGATGATGGAATGCGACACGCTGCTGATGGTCGGCTCTGCCTTCCCCTATGCCGAGTTCCTGCCGAAGGAAGGCGCGGCACGCGGCGTGCAGATCGACATCGACGCCGGCATGATGTCGATCCGCTTTCCCATGGAGGTCGGCCTCGTGGGTGATGCCGCCGAGACGCTGCGTGCTCTGTTGCCCCGACTGAAACCCAGGAGCGACAGTGCCTGGCGCCAGAGTATCGAAGCTGACGTCGCGACATGGTGGAAGACGCTGGATGGCCGGGCACATCAGCCGGCGGAGCCAATCAATCCGCAACTCGTCGCCTGGGAACTATCCCCGCGCCTGCCCGACCGCGCGATCATCACCAGTGATTCCGGCTCCTGCGCCAATTGGTTCGCCCGTGACCTGAAGATGCGGCGTGGTATGATCGCCTCGCTCTCCGGCGGCCTCGCCTCGATGGGCGCCGCGGTGCCCTATGCGCTTGCCGCGAAATACGCCCATCCGGACCGTCCGGTGATCGCCCTGGTCGGCGACGGCGCAATGCAGATGAACAACATGGCCGAACTGATCACCGCCGTGAAATACTGGCGCTCCTGGCGCGACCCGCGCTTCATCGTCTGCGTCTTCAACAACGAGGACCTCAACCAGGTGACCTGGGAGCAGCGCATCATCAACGGCGACCCCAAGTTCGAGGCCTCGCAACGCATTCCCGACGTTTCCTATTCCCGCTTCGCCGAACTCATCGGCCTGCGCGGCATCTTCGTCGACAGCCCTCAGCTGCTCGGCTCGGCCTGGGAGCAGGCGCTGGGAAGCGAGATGCCCGTCGTGCTGGAGGTCAAGACCGATCCCGAAGTGCCGCCGCTGCCGCCGCATATCACGCTTCAGCAGGCCAAGAACTTCTCGCTCGCCCTCTTGAAGGGCGACCCGAACGAAAGCGGAATGATCAGGGGAGCAGCACGGCAGGTGCTCGAAACGATTCTGCCCGGAAAGCAATGAGGTCAACCATGAGCGATTTTCGCGACATCCAGCACGGCGTCAACGATCCCGTCGACGGCGTCGACGTGAAACGCCACTTCAACGACAACAAGACGCCGCACGAGCGCGCGCAGCGCCATGCCGATGTACGTGCCGACGCCACGGCCGTCCCCAATGAGCCGTTTCTGCCCGAGCGACTGCGACGCAAACCGACCGATCCCATCAATCCGCGCACCGGGCGGAATCCGGCGGATTAGTCGTTAGGAACCCCGGCGCATGCGACGTGTTGGTCGGCGCAACACCGCGCGGCAAGAGGCTGCGCGCCCACTCGGAGGGACCAGACATGAGACGGACCGTCATTGCCCTTGCCTGCGTGCTTCTCGCAGGGCCCGCGCTCGCCCAGTCACTGGGTGAGAAGACCGGCGTCAATTCGGCGCTGGGCGTCGCGCCCGCGACCGCCGACTTCGTCAAGGAGGTCGCCATCAGCGACATGTTCGAGATCGAGTCGGGCAAGCTCGCCCAGCAGAAGGGCAACGCGCAGGAGAAGAGCTTCGCGCAGCAGATGGTGACCGACCACACCAAGACGAGCACCGAGCTCAAGGGTCTCGTCGGTGACGGCAAGGTGCAGGCGACCCTGCCGACGGCGCTCGACAGCTCGCACCAGAGCAAGCTCGACAAGCTCAAGAACGCGAATGGCAAAGACTTCAGCTCGGACTACAATTCCTACCAGGTGAGCGCCCACGAGGATGCCGTGTCGCTGTTCGAGCGCTACGCCAAGGGCGGCGACAATTCCGCGCTGAAGGATTGGGCCGGCAAGACCCTGCCGGCGCTCAAGCACCATCTCGACATGGCCAAGGAACTCGGCAAGGCGCCGAGCGTCGGCCAGGCGAAGTAAACGTTGAACGAGGACGTCGGCGTGGCCGGCGTCCCGCGGGCCTGGTGCCGACGCGGCCGAACTCAGGAACCTTCGTTGATTCCGGGCTTTACAAATTTGTCATGAAGAACATCTCGCCTGCGGACCGATGGTGCTCGTAACAGTCAAACCCACCCGGATCGATACGGCGATCGCAAACGAGATCGCGCACCACACCAACTCCGGCCTCGAGCATGCCGCCCAGACATTGACCTGGGGCGCCGACGAGCATGTGCTCATCGCGCTGGCCGCCGCGGGATGGCTCTACACCCGGCTGCGGCGACCGCAGCAGCGGCCCGTTGCAGATCACATTCTGATGGTCTCGCTGGCGACAGCCGTGCTGCCGCATGTTCTGAAATCCGTGTTCGACCAGACCAGACCGGACCGGCTGACAGTCGTCGGCCATTGGCGCGGCGTGCCCTTCTCGGGGCGATCACGCGACGCATTTCCCTCCGGTCACGCCGTGCATATGGGGGCGCTCGCCTCGGCGGCCGGCCTGTTGCCGCCTGCCCGGCGTCGGGCGGTCCGCTTCGTTGCCGTGGCGCTGTCGTTGACGCGCGTCGTGGTGCTGGCGCATTGGGCCAGCGACGTGGTGGCCGGTTTCACGCTCGGCGTCGTCGTCGAGCGACTGCTCAGGCCGTTCACGCTGACGAAGCGGCGGCCTAAGGCCTCACGGATACGGCCATGACCGAATATCTCCTGCGCTTCATCGCCGGCGGCCTGATCGTCTCTGCCTTCTCGATTCTGGGCGACATGCTGCGACCGAAGAGCTTTGCCGGACTGCTCGGCGCGGCGCCGTCGGTCGCGCTGGCCACCCTCAGCATCGCCGTCGTCCAGCACGGCCCGCAATATGTCGCCGCCGAAAGCTGGACGATGATCTACGGTGCCATCGCACTCGGCTGCTACAGCATCGTCGTCTGCCATCTCCTGATGAGGTTTCATTTCACCGCGCTGCCAGCCACCATCCTCGCTTTTGCCGCATGGCTCGTCGTCGCCTTCGCTCTGCTCGCGGGTTTCGGAGGTGCTGCCTGATGCTGGTCAAGCTGTCTTCATCGGCACTCAAGCAGACGCGGTGGCACGAGTATGGTATCCGCTTTCTGCTCGGCGGACTGGCGACGGTCCTCGCGGGGGCTGTGAGCTCTCATTTCGGCGTCGCCGTCGGTGGGCTCTTCCTCGCCCTGCCTGCCATCTTCTGCGCCAGTGCAACGCTGATCGAAAGCCATGAGCGTCGCGCCAAGGAAAAGGCCGGCCTCAGCGGACGGCGACGCGGGCAGCAGGTCGCAGCGCTCGATGCTGCCGGTGCCGGCTTGGGAAGCATCGGTCTCGCAGCGTTCGCTGCAGTCTTTTACATCGTGGTTTCGACAACCGTGATCGGCGCATTCGTCGCCGCCATCCTGGTATGGGCGGCGGTGTCGGTGTCGGCTTGGTGGCTGCGGCGAAAGCTTCGCATCACCTCGAGGACCGTGCAGACCGAACGCATGGGGCCATCAGCGAGGGGCCGCGGCCTCTTCCCGTAGCATCAGAAAGCCATACATCTCGGCGGCCGTCTGAAGCTGATCGATGCGCGCAAGAACAATCTCGCGCTGGCGGCCGTCGGGCAGGCCCGCCAGTTGATGCTCGAGCCGCAGCTTCTGCGCCCTGAGACGCTGTTCGAATGTATGTGGCTCAGATCGTCTTCGCATCTTCCGTCCTCGGTGGCTGCAGCCCCGGGCTGTTGGCCCAGCGCTCGACTTGTTCGATGACCTTCTGGTGGCTGGGACGCACCGGCTTGGGGGCTTCCGGCTCTTCGGAAAGCTTACGAGGCAACCTGACTTCGTCCGTCATGGCTTCTCTCCCTTTCCAATGAGAATGCGCCATCACGAGAGTCGTTTCAATATAACTAATTGATTTTGTTATATTTTCTTACTCATTTGGTGCCATTTTGGACTCTTATGGAACTCCGGCCAAGTTGGTTCGTTGAGTAACCTACTCAACCTGCTCAATTTGTGTGATCGACCATGAACGACCTTCGCGCCGAGCGCCTCCAGGTCATGCTCACGCCGGAAGAGTTGGCCGCCGTTGACGATTTCCGGTTCAAACATCGCATGCCGACGCGGGCGGCGGCGGTCCGCGAACTGCTCAAGTTCGGATTGGCCGCCGTCGGCGTCGACGCGACTGCGGGTGTGAAGTCGAGCAGCTTCGGCGTGCTCGGCCGCGGGCCCGACGGGCATACGCAGGAAGATCCCGAGAACGGCACCGGGGGTTGACCCACAGCAGCCATTCATAAGCAAACGACCCCGGCACGGGGCGTGCCAGGGCCGTCTTGGAGATTGCTTCCGGCGCACCGGGGGCATGACAACCGGAAGCAACCTGTCGACTCGTCGCGCGAGGATTCGTTCCTCGCGCTGATCCGTTGCGTCTAGCCGCTCGGCGCGTCGCCGGAATCGTCCGGCGTCATGCCGGAGCCCGGCGTCTTGCTGTTGTCGTTGAGCTTGGGATCGCGCGTCGCCTCCCGCGACGGCGAACCTTTCGAACCAGCATTTTGCGGATCCGTCTTGTGCACGGACTGCGCGCGCTGCTTGTCGCGCGGCTGTTCCTCCGCCCGTTCGTCCTTGACGATGCCGTGGTCGGAATGGGCCATGATGTGTTTTCGCCTCTCCTGATGTGTCGAAGCGCTTACGCACTGCGGCGTCGAATGTTCCGGCGAGGCGCTAGCTGTGCGCCGCGTGGACCGCCGCCGATGCATTCCCCAGATGAACCTGGCGCACCGTCGTCACCGTCGCGAACGCGACCGAGACACCAAAGGCGAGAATGAGTGAAAGAAGAGCCAGACGTGGAGCCATCACAAAACCTCCTTCTGGAAGCGAAAACCAACGCGATCGACTGTTCCCTGATCATCCTGGATTGGTCGCTTGCATTCCGTGAGCGGTCTCACACGCGGAAAAGGAGAGCCCTCACGCATCCTGCTTTTGAGGGAAACGGACCACGAGAGGCGGAATTTCCCCGTCGAGCCAATCCTGCTCGTGAGCGAGCGCGGTCCAGGCGTCCGCCATGCGCGAAAAGCGCTTGTGGGCGGGTTGTCCCTCGGCGCGCTCGGCGAGCTGAAGACAGTTGTCGGCGTTATCCCTGAAGATGTCAGACTGTTTCATATTGAAGACGTGGGGACGGAACTCTCGGGTCGCAACCCGCTTGCCGGATCGTAATGTTCAGGGAACTCCGCACGCCCTTGGATGTTTGATATCGATGCGAGTTCTTGTCGCGATCATCCTGGCATTCATCAGCACCGCAGCGCTTGCCGACAGCACCGGTGAACGAAAACTTGGCGACCGCCCGCCGAGCGCAACCGACGTCATCAGCGGCCTCTATGATTTCAGCCGCTTTCAGCAGGGCCTCCTGGAGAGCACCGATCTGAAGGGCAACGCCGAGGTCAAGAACCTCGCCGCCTTGCGTGCCGAGGAAGCGGCCAAGCGCGACAAGGCGCTGAAGCAGATCCAGGAGGCGATCGGCGCGGAGCCGCGCATCGGCAAGACGACGTCGGTCAGCGCGGGCCTGGTCGAGCCCGAGACGTCCGACGGACCGACTTACGTCCGAAGCTTCTATGCCTCGCAGATTCCCGAATATGAATCGGCCATCGACCTGCTCGAGCGCTATCTGAAGGCGCCCGATAATGCGGCGCTCGCAACGTTCGCGCGCGAGCAGCTCCCGATGCTGCGCGCGCAGGTCAAGGACGCCGGACGCACCATGGCGGACAAGTAGCCGCCCTCATTTGTCGTTCGGATGATGTTGCTGGCTCTGCGGTCGCACGGTGCGGTCGCTCTCCGGCATCCTGTCCCGGCCCGCATCGCCATTGTCATCCTTGCCGCCCGAAGATGAGGTGCCACTGCCGCTCGGATTCGACCGGGTGGCCGCCCCTGTGGTCGGTGTATCCGCCTTCGGGCTGGCGGAGCTCGCGGCGGGATCGCCGGTCACCGCCCCGCGGCCTGCCGCTGGGCGCTCCACCCTGCGCCAAGGCCGACCCATCCGAAGGACGGCGGGGACGAACGAGCGGCCGGGCCCCGGGTGCCATTTCTTCCCAACCCACATGGAACCAATTCGGCGATTCGCGGTTATTGGCGTTGGGCTGAGCAAAGCAGGTTCCATTTGCTGGCGCCGCAACGTTGGCGCTTGATTTCGAATTTGGCTGACGCTCTATGTTGACCAATCGCGTCGGGCCTTGGATTCGGCCGACACCTGCGGGGGAATCAGTATGAGCGACCTCGATCCCGGATCTGCATCACGGTCCGGTCGTCGCGTCCCAAAGCCAAAGCCCAACGGTGTATCGGATCCGGATTCCCGGGCCGAATTGCTGCTCGCCCTGCAGGCCATGCGCAGCGGCGATTTCTCCGTCCGCATGAGCGGCGACTATCTCGGCATCGACGGCAAGATCGCCGACACTTTTAATGAAATCATCGCCGCCAACCAGCGCATGGCGCAGCAGCTCGAGCTGGTCGGCCAGGTGGTCGGCCGCGAAGGCAAAACGCGCCAGCGCGTGAAGTTCGGCCTCGCCAGCGGCTCCTGGGCCGACATGGAAGGCTCCGTCAACACGCTGATCGACGACCTGCTGTGGCCGACCCGCGAGGTGACGCGTGCGGTCGCGGCGGTGGCGCAAGGCGACCTGCTCCAGACCGTCAAGCTCGACGTCGACGGCCGTCCGCTCCGGGGCGAATTCCTGCAGTCGGCGACCATCGTCAACACCATGATCAAGCAGCTCGGCGTGTTCACCTCCGAGGTGACGCGCGTGGCGCGCGAGGTCGGCACCGAGGGCAAGCTCGGCGGCCAGGCCCAGGTGCCGGAAGTGACCGGCGTCTGGAAGGACCTCACCGAGAGCGTCAACTCGATGGCGAACAACCTGACCAACCAGGTTCGCAACATCGCCGAGGTGACGATCGCGGTCGCCAACGGCGACCTCTCCAAGAAGATCACGGTCGACGTCCGCGGCGAGATCCTTCAGCTCAAGGAAGCCATCAACACGATGGTGGACCAGCTCCGCTCCTTCGCCTCCGAAGTGACGCGCGTGGCGCGCGAGGTCGGCACCGACGGCAAGCTCGGCGGCCAGGCGATCGTGCCCGGCGTCGCCGGCACCTGGAAGGACCTGACGGACTCCGTCAACGCGATGTGCGGCAACCTGACCGCACAGGTCCGCAACATCGCCAACGTCACCACCGCCGTGGCGCGCGGCGACCTGTCGCGCAAGATCACGGTGGACGTGCGCGGCGAGATCCTGGAGCTGAAGGACACCATCAACACCATGGTGGACCAGCTCAACTCGTTCGCCTCGGAAGTGACGCGCGTGGCGCGCGAGGTCGGCACCGAGGGCAAGCTCGGCGGCCAGGCCCAGGTGCCCGGCGTCGCCGGCACCTGGAAGGACCTCACCGACAACGTCAACTTCATGGCCTCGAACCTGACGGCGCAGGTCCGCAACATCGCCGACGTCGCCACCGCCATCGCGAGCGGCGACCTCTCGAAGAAGATCACGGTGAACGTCTCGGGCGAAATCCTTCAGCTGAAGGAGACGCTCAACACCATGGTCGACCAGCTCAACGCGTTTGCCGGCGAAGTGACGCGCGTGGCGCGCGAAGTCGGTACCGAGGGCCGGCTCGGCGGCCAGGCCAACGTGCTCGGCGTCGCCGGCACCTGGAAGGACCTCACCGAGAGCGTCAACTCGATGGCGTCGAACCTGACCGCCCAGGTCCGCAACATCGCCGAGGTGACCACTGCCGTTGCCGGCGGCGACCTGTCGAAGAAGATCACGGTGGACGTGCGCGGCGAGATCCTGGAGCTGAAGGACACCATCAACACCATGGTGGACCAGCTCAACGCCTTCGCCGGCGAAGTCACGCGCGTCGCCCGCGAGGTCGGCACCGAAGGCAAGCTCGGCGGCCAGGCCGTCGTGCGCGGCGTCGGCGGCACCTGGAAGGATCTCACCGACAGCGTCAACTCGATGGCCTCGAACCTCACCGGCCAGGTCCGCAACATCGCCGAGGTCGCGACCGCGGTCGCCAAGGGCGATTTGTCGAAGAAGATCACGGTGAACGTGTCGGGCGAAATCCTTCAGCTGAAGGAAACGCTCAACACCATGGTCGACCAGCTCAACGCCTTCGCCGGCGAAGTCACGCGCGTCGCGCGCGAGGTCGGCACCGACGGCAAGCTCGGCGGCCAGGCCGGCGTGCCCGGCGTCGCCGGGACCTGGAAGGACTTGACCGACAGCGTGAACTCGATGGCGGGCAACCTCACCGCCCAGGTCCGCAACATCGCCGAGGTCGCGACCGCGATCGCGGGCGGCGACCTGTCGCGCAAGATCACCGTGGACGTGCGCGGCGAGATCCTGCAGCTCAAGGACACGCTGAACACGATGGTCGACCAGCTCAACCGCTTCGCCGGCGAGGTGACGCGTGTGGCGCGCGAGGTCGGCACCGAAGGCCGCCTCGGCGGTCAGGCCAACGTGCCGGGCGTCGCCGGCACCTGGAAGGATCTCACCGACAGCGTGAACTCGATGGCGGGCAACCTCACCGCTCAGGTCCGCAACATCGCCGAAGTGACCACCGCCGTCGCGCGCGGCGACTTGTCGCGCAAGATCACCGTCGACGTGAAGGGCGAAATCCTCGAGCTCAAGAACACCATCAACACCATGGTGGACCAGCTCAACGGCTTTGCGGGCGAAGTGACGCGCGTCGCGCGCGAGGTCGGCACCGAAGGCAAGCTCGGCGGCCAGGCCGAGGTGCCGGGCGTTGCCGGCACCTGGAAGGACCTCACCGACAACGTCAACTTCATGGCCTCGAACCTGACGGCCCAGGTCCGCAACATCGCCGAGGTCGCGACCGCGATCGCCGGCGGCGACCTCTCGAAGAAGATCACGGTGGACGTGCGCGGCGAGATCCTGCTGCTCAAGGACACCTTGAACACCATGGTCGAGCAGCTGCGCTCCTTCGCCGCCGAAGTGACGCGCGTCGCGCGCGAGGTCGGCACCGAAGGCCGGCTCGGCGGTCAGGCCGTCGTCCCCGGCGTCGGCGGCACCTGGAAGGATCTGACCGACAACGTCAACCTCTTGGCCGCGAACCTCACCACTCAGGTCCGCAACATCGCCGAAGTGACCACGGCGGTCGCGCGCGGCGACTTGTCGCGCAAGATCACCGTCGACGTGAAGGGCGAAATCCTCGAGCTCAAGAACACCATCAACACCATGGTGGACCAGCTCAACGCCTTCGCCGGCGAAGTGACGCGCGTGGCGCGCGAGGTCGGCACCGAGGGCAAGCTCGGCGGCCAGGCGCAAGTGCCCGGTGTCGCCGGTACCTGGAAGGATCTCACCGATACCGTCAACTTCATGGCGGCAAACCTGACCGAGCAGGTGCGCGGCATCGTCAAGGTGGTGACCGCGGTCGCCAATGGCGACCTCAAGCAGAACCTCACCGTGAAATCGAAGGGCGAGGTCGCTGCGCTCGCCGACACCATCAACAACATGACCGAGACGCTCGCGACTTTCGCCGACCAGGTGACGTCGGTGGCCCGCGAGGTCGGCGTCGAAGGCCGGCTCGGCGGTCAGGCCAACGTTCCGGGCGCGGCCGGCACCTGGAAGGACCTCACCGGCAACGTGAACCTCCTGGCGGCCAACCTCACCTCGCAGGTGCGCGCGATCGCCGAAGTCGCGACCGCCGTGACCAAGGGCGACCTGACACGGTCGATCCAGGTCGATGCCCGCGGCGAAGTCGCCGAGCTGAAAGACAACATCAACACGATGATCACGAATCTCCGTCTCACGACGGACGTGAACACCGAGCAGGACTGGCTGAAGACCAACCTCGCCAAATTCACCAACATGCTCCAGGGCCAGCGCGACCTCACCACCGTCGGCCGGCTGCTGCTCACCGAATTGTCGCCGCTGGTGAACGCCCATACCGGCGTGATCTATCAGATCGAGAGCGAGGACAATCCGCAGCTCCTGCTGCTCGCCTCCTACGCCAGCGACGGCATCTATCCGTATCAGCGCGTGCTGCAGTTCGGCGACGGCCTGATCGGCCAGTGCGCGCTCGACAAGCGGCCGCGCGTGGTCGCGGACATTCCGTCCGACGTGGTGCCGATCAACTCGGCGCTGTTCCGCGTCGCGCCGAAGAACCTCGTCGTGCTGCCGGTGCTGTTCGAGGGCCAGGTCAAGGCCGTGATCGAGCTCGCCTCGCTCGTCTCCTTCACGACCTCGCAGATGACGTTCCTGGAGCAGCTCACCGACTCCATCGGCATCGTGCTCAATTCGATCGAAGCGACGATGCAGACCGAAGGCCTGCTCAAGCAGTCGCAGCAGCTTGCCGGCGAGCTCCAGACCCAGCAGCGCGAATTGCAGCAGACCAACGACCAGCTCGAGCAGAAGGCGCAGCAGCTCGCCGAGCGCAACGTCGAGGTCGAGCGCAAGAACCAGGAGATCGAGCAGGCCCGCCGCGCGCTGGAGGAAAAGGCGACCGAGCTCGCGCTGACCTCGAAGTACAAGTCCGAATTCCTCGCCAATATGAGCCACGAGCTGCGCACGCCGCTGAACTCGATCCTGATCCTGGGGCAGCAGCTCACCGACAATCCGGACGGCAACCTCTCGGCCAAGCAGGTCGAGTTCGCCCGCACCATCCACGGCGCCGGCACCGACCTGCTCAATCTCATCAGTGACATCCTGGATCTGTCCAAGATCGAATCCGGCACGGTGACGGTGGACGCCGAGGAAATCCTGACTGCGAACCTGCTGGAGACTGTCGGACGGCCGTTCCGGCACGAGGCGGACAACCGCAATCTGTCGTTCAAGATCGACGTCGATCCGAACCTCCCACGCAGCATCGTCACCGACTCCAAGCGCCTGCAACAGGTCCTGAAGAACCTGCTCTCCAACGCCTTCAAGTTCACCGCCGAAGGCGAGGTGCGCCTGAATGTCACCGCCGCGGTCGGCGGCTGGGGAACGGATCATCCGGTGCTGAACTCCGCGCCAGCGGTGATCGCGCTCGAAGTGTCCGACACCGGCATCGGCATTCCCGTGGAAAAGCAGAAGCTGATCTTCGAGGCGTTCCAGCAGGCCGATGCCGGCACCAGCCGGAAATATGGCGGCACCGGCCTTGGGCTTGCGATCAGCCGCGAACTGGCAAGCCTGCTCGGCGGCGAAATTCATCTGCGCAGCTCGCCGGGCAAGGGCTCCTCGTTCACGCTCTATCTGCCGCTCAAATATTCCGGCCCGACGCTCGCACCGCGGGCCGCACCTGCGTCGCAGCAACACAATCAGCCGCCGGCGCTGCAGCCCGCCGCGCCGGAACAGCAGCGCGTCATCGAGCAGCTTCCCGACGACCGCCTCAACCTCGAACCTGGCGACAGCATCCTCCTGATCGTCGAGGACGACCCGCATTACGCGCGTGTGCTGGTCGATCTCGCGCGCGACAAGGGCTTCAAGGTTCTGGTCGCCGCCCGCGGTGCGGAGGCACTGGAGCTTGCCAAGCAGTACCAGCCGAGAGCGGTCTCGCTCGACGTGTTCCTGCCCGATATGCTCGGCTGGACCGTGCTGAGCCAGCTCAAGCACAATCCGCTGACCCGCCACATCCCCGTGCAGATCATCACGCTCGACGAGGACCGCCAGCATGCGCTGGCGCGTGGCGCGTTCTCGTTCGTCAACAAGCCGACGACGACCGAGGGTGTCTCGGCCGCGCTGACGCAGATCAAGGAATATGCACGGCCGCGGCGCAAGCGGCTCCTGATCGTCGAGGACAACGAGGCCGAGCAGCTCTCGATCCGCGAGCTGCTGCACCACGACGACATCGAGATCGTGACCACCGACACCGGCGCCGGTGCGCTCTCGACGCTGCGCGAGGCGCCCTGCGACTGCGTGGTGCTCGACCTCAGGCTGCCCGACATGAGCGGCTTCGAGGTGCTGGACCAGATCCGCAACGACGAAGCGCTGTCGAACATTCCGGTCGTCGTCTTCACCGGCCGCGAGCTTTCGGCGGAGGAGGATGCGGAACTCCACACCATGGCGCGCAGCATCGTGGTCAAGGGCGTGGAATCGCCGGAGCGCCTGCTCGACGAGACCGCATTGTTCCTGCACCGCGTGATCACGGAACTTCCGGTCGAGAAGCAGCGCATGCTGGAGAAGCTGAACAGTTCCGACGAGGACCTGATCGGCAAGACCGCACTGCTTGTCGACGACGACGCCCGCAACATCTTCGCGCTGTCGAGCGTGCTGGAACGGCGCGGCATGAAGGTGCTGACGGCCACGACCGGCCGAGAAGCCGTCACCCTGGTCGAATCCAATCCGGAGATCGCCATCGTTCTGATGGACATCATGATGCCGCAGATGGATGGCTACCAGACCATCGGCGTCATCCGCGAAAACCAGGCCTTCGCCCGCCTTCCGATCATCGCGCTGACCGCCAAGGCGATGAAGGGTGACCGGGAAAAATGCCTGGAGGCCGGCGCGTCCGACTATCTCGCCAAACCCGTCAACACCGATCAATTGCTGCTTGCGATCCGCATGTGGCTGCACCGATGAGTTTGGATCCGCGAATGGACCACGAAAAGGTCAACATCCTCCTCGTCGACGACCAGCCGGCCAAGCTGCTCGCCTATGAGGTGATCCTGAAGGAACTCGGCGAGAACCTCGTGGTCGCTTCGTCTGGACGCGAGGCGCTGGAGGTGCTGCTCAAGAACGAGATCGCGGTGATCCTGGTCGACGTCTGCATGCCCGAGCTCGACGGCTTCGAGCTCGCTGCGATGATCCGCGAGCATCCGCGCTTCCAGAAGACCGCGATGATCTTCATCTCCGCCATCCAAGTCAGCGACATCGACCGGTTGCGCGGCTACGAGATGGGCGCGGTCGACTATGTGCCGGTACCGGTCGTGCCGGAGGTGCTGCGCGCCAAGATCAAGGTGTTTGCCGAGCTCTACCGCAAGACCCGCGAGCTGGAACGGCTGAACCAGGAGCTCGAGGATCGGGTCCGCGCACGCACGGCGGAACTGGAGAACTCCACCGCGAAGCTGCGCGAAAGCGAGCAGCGGCGCAGCATGGCCATCGCCGCCGGCAAGATGGGCTCCTGGGATTGGGACTGGATCAGCGGCGACTGGATGTGGGACGAGGGGCAATATCGCATCTTTGGCGTCGGCCCGGAGAGCTTCGAGGTCAATCCGGCCAACGTTCAGGCGCTGTTGCATCCCGACGACGTGGATCAGTTGCGCAAGGCGATCGCCGAATTCAACAAGGGCACGCGGGCTTATGAGACCGAGTTCCGCATTGTGCGGCCCGACAGCGAGGTGCGCTGGTGCGTCGGCACGGCGGCCGCGACCGTCGACGATAGCGGTCGCGTCGTGCGCGTGAGCGGTGTCACCGTGGACATCACCGAACGCAAGCGAGCCGAGGAACGGCAGAACCTGCTGGCGCGGGAAGTCGATCATCGTGCCAAGAATGCGCTGGCACTGGCCCAGTCGATCGTGCGCCTCACCCGTGCCGACGAGGTCAAGGCCTATGTCAGCGCCGTCGAGGGACGCATCAATGCGCTGGCGCGCGTGCACACCATCCTGTCGCTGTCGAGCTGGCAGGGCGCCGAGCTCTCCAGGCTGATCGACGAGGAGCTTGCGCCCTATTCGCTCGGCGGCCAGATCGTATTGGCGGGTCCGAAGGTCCAGTTGCTGCCGGCGACGGCTCAGACGCTGGCGCTCGCGTTGCACGAGCTCTTCACCAACTCGGCCAAGTATGGCGCACTCTCGACCAGGTCGGGACGGCTCACGATCGGCTGGCAGGTCGAGGACCAGCTGCTGACGCTGAGCTGGGAAGAATCCGGCGGTCCACTCGTCATGACCCCGAAATCTCGCGGCTTCGGCACGCGGAGCCTGCTTGCGAGCGTCGAGTCCCAGCTCGGTGGACAGGCGCAATTCGATTGGCGAGCCGAAGGACTGTTGTGTCGCCTCGAGGTGCCGCTGACACGCAAGACGGCGACGACCACACCCGGAAAATTCGACGCCCCCGGCTCCGCCGAATTACAACGCGCCTCAGGCTAGCCCGACGCCGCCATCCTCGTTTGCCGCGGCGGCCGCGCTTCCTCGGCGAGGCGTCCTTCGAGCCAGGCTTCCGTTTGAGCGAGATCGCGTAGCGCCCTCGCGTACCGGCGGGCTGCACTTCGCTCCGCGCCGCGCGGCAGTTTGCGGGCCTTGCGCAGCATGTCCGCAGCCGCGTTGCGATAGGCCAGCGAGCGGTAAAGAAAGACAACCTTACCCATATCGAATGTTCCCGTTTTTCTGACGCTCATCCTCGCAGCCCCGCCATGAACGTCGGATGAAGCCTGTGATGACAATTCCTTCATTCGTTTGGAACCGGTGAATATAGCCCGCGTTTGCATGCCAGTTCGGGATGCAGTTCCCATGCGTGCAAAAAAGTCTTCGGACGTGATCTCTCCCGCCGGCCTCATCAAGCTGATGACGCATGCGATGATGGGCGCAGCCCTCGGCCTCGCCTTCAGCCTCACGCTGATCCTGTCCAATCCCGCCGTCGCCAGCCTGCTCGATCACGGCGGAAGCCAGGCCGCGATCGTCTTCGCCCTCACATTGGTGACGACGTTCGCGATCGGCGCGACACTCACCGGGGCCGTGTTCATCATCGTTGAGGACAAGAAATCTTGAAGCCTGCGTGCGACGCGGCAGATGCGTTTTGTCAGGAACTCCTTCGGACAATAGCGGTTGGCTGCCTGCGTCAATTTAACCCAGGGAGTTCCCCCGCATGACAACGACAAAGCTCGTTCTCACCGCAATGTTGGCCACCGGCCTCGCCGCCGCGCCACTCGCCGCACAGGCCAAGTCGCACAAGGCGAAACACGGATCATCGATGTCGTCCTCGCAGACCACCGGCGCCAACACCAAGGCCTCGAAGGGCGCGGATCCTTCCGGCCAGGGCGGTTCTGGTCCCGGCTCGGACCAGGGCGGCACCATGACGAACAAGAGCAGCAAGGGCATGAGCAACACCAAGTGAGCTCAGGCCGACATGACATAAGGCCCCGCGGCGACGCAGGGCCTTTTGCCTTGCTCGATCGGCAATTCCTTTAAAGCGCGATGCGGTTGGGATGAGTCGTCATCCGCCTTGGGTTTCCTTCCGGAAAACCACTGCGCGCTTTTCCGGACCATGTTCTTTTAGCGCCACATCGTCGGCGCGCGCGTCAGCGCAATGCGGCCGGCGCGCCGCAAATCTTCGATGGAGCATGGCGCTGCTTGAGCGGCTTCGCGCAGCTTGGCGGCAACGCGCTCCCGTATCGCTGTATCGGACGGAGCAACATCCGCGCAGACCTCGTCGAGAACCGTCCTCAACAGCGAGACCATCTCGGCATCCGGCATCGACGAGCTCCAGCGTGTCGCTTGCGCGCACGCTTAGCTGCGTCGGATGTCAGGGGTGTTAAGGCCGCGGTCCGCGGCCTTCGTCTTCACGAGTTGCTCGAGTTGCGCCCGCTTGCGTCCGATCAGAAGTTGGGCCGCAGCATCATCGAGCCCCGCACGCTGCAATTGCCGGATGGCAGAGCCCAATTCGAGAATCTCGGCGCGCAACCTCAAGATCCGGTACGTGTCCGGGTCTTCCTCCACGGCGCCCCCCAAAAAGGTTTCAGCGCCGCGTGCTCGCGCGCTCGGGATTGTCTTCTGTCTTCACGAGACGAAGGCGCCCCCGGTCGCGAACGTCAGGCAGGACGTCGCCGCCGCCGGCAACCTTCCATTCGCCGATCAGCAGGTTGACCTTCCGGCGCAAATCCATCTGCGCCAGGGCCTGCTGGACGCAATCGCGGTCGCCGTTGATGAGATCGCGCACGGAGGCCTCGACGCCGGTCATTTCGAGCCTCAAGGCGCTGATTTTACGTCGAATTTCATTAATTCTGTTGTCCATGGCTTGTTAGAACAAAATAAGAACATATAGTCAAGTCACGATTTCAGGACGGAGAAGCGGCATGCAGGTTCAGGGCAAATACGACGCCAGGGTTTTCCTCACCGAGCAGATGACCCGGACGCAGGGGCTCAGGCTGAAACGGCTGAGTGAAGAAGCGTATCAGCCCGCGCAATATGCGCGCGATCTGTCCTTCAGCGAGGCGGCACGGCGCATCCAGGTGCTGGAAGCCGAGATCGAGCTGGCGAATTCCTTCTAGGCTGCGTCTGGAACGCTGTGCGCGTCCTTCGGAACCATGCCCGGGTCGAAAGGTTCTCCCCGGCCAAGGGAGAACATGCATGGCACGCAAGGCAAAGAAGCGCCGCTACTCACGCAGCGCCGGCAGCGATGTCGAGAGCGAGATGCGCCGCTACAAGAAGGGCACCGCAAAGAGCGGTCGCAAAGGCCGCGGCGGACGCGTGAAGAGCCGCAAGCAGGCGATCGCGATCGGACTGTCGAAGGCACGCAAGAAGGGCAAGAAGGTCCCCAAGAAGGCTGCCAAGAAGACCTCCAAGAAGACGTCCAAGAAGAGGACGACCAAGAAGAAGACGACCAAGACATCGTCGAAGCGCAAATCCAGCAAGCGTTGACGCTGATCTGTCTCTCAGATCATGCTGCCCGGCATGAAGCAGCGGATCGAAACGCCGAACGCGGTCTTGACCGGCCACACCATGGTGCGGCCGGCGCGGTTCGGCTCGGTGATGACGGCTTCGTCCGGCACCTCGATCCACTCGCCGTCGAGACGCACGCGATAATGCCCGTTATGCGACTCCCAGTCGGGATCGGCGACGGCAAAACCATCCGCATCCGAGCAGCACGGACCAAGGTGGCTGCGCAGGCTGTCGAACCATGGCTTCAGGGGTGAGTCCGCGTAGCGGCCATCGTCCCGCCCGAGAGCGTTTCCGGCCGACAGCACGAATGGCGCCACCAGCAGCGCCCTCCTCAGCGAGAGCTTCAATCGATCCATGTCGGCACCGATCAAATGCGAACCAGCGGCCAGTTCCACAAAGCGGCGGCAAGTTCGAAGTTCCACGCTTGCAACCCGTCCCGGCGGCAACGTAGCCGCCGGCGATCTGCACGACTCGGAACTTTGATGAGCGAACACGGCTTTTTCGGACGAACCGCGTCATCGTCGCTGCCGTTGACGAGAATGTTATCGATCGCCTCCCGGGAGTCCTGAAGGCAAACGAAAAAGGCGGCCTCGAGGGCCGCCTTTCTTGATCTATGCCGATCGACGTTCGCCTCAGGCGAGTGGTACCGCGACGAAGCGGGTCGCCTGCGCGCTTCTGACCTGCAACAACACGCTGCGCTTGCCGGACGATTTGGCCTGCGCCAACTCCGAGCGAACGTCGCCGACATTGGCGACGGCCTTGCCGCCGACATTGAGGATGACGTCGCCGGTTTGGATGCCGCGCTGCGCCGCCGGCCCTTGCGGATCGACTTCGGTGACGACAACGCCCTTCTGGCCAGCACCCTGGACCTCACCGGCCGGAGCCAGGCCGAGCCCGAGACGCGGCGTGTCGGCGTTCGGCTGCGCCTTGCCCTCGCCGGCCTTGCCGTCTCCCTGGGCCTGCCGCTGGTTCGGCAGCTCGCCGAGCGCCAGCGTCACCGTTTTGCCGTCGCCCTTGTGGAAGACATCGAGCTTCACGGACGTGCCCGGTGCCAGGGTGGCGATGGTGCGGGCGAGGTCGCGGGAGTCCTTGATCGCGGTGCCGTTGACGGCGGTGATGACGTCACCCGCCTCGACGCCGGCCTTGGCCGCCGGGCTGCCATCCTGCGGACTGTCGACGATCGCACCGCGCGCCTCCTTCAGCCCGAGGCTGTCGGCAATCTCGGCGGTGACCGGCTGCACTTGCACGCCGAGCCAGCCACGGGTCACCGCGCCCTTGTCCTTCAGCTGCGCGACGACGAGCTTTGCAGTCGAGGCCGGAATGTCGAAGCCGATGCCGACCGAACCGCCGGACGGCGAGAAGATCGCAGTGTTCACGCCGATCACGTTGCCGTTCATGTCGAAGGCCGGGCCGCCGGAATTGCCCTTGTTAATGGGCGCATCGATCTGGATGAAGTCGTCATAGGGGCCGTTGCCGATGTCGCGGCCACTGGCCGAGACGATGCCGGCGGTCACGGTGCCGCCAAGGCCGAAGGGATTGCCGACCGCAACCACCCAGTCGCCGATGCGCGGCTTCTGGTCGGAGAATTTGACGAACGGAAAGTCCTTCTTGCCATCGACCTTGATGAGCGCGAGATCGGTCTTCGGATCGGTGCCGACGACCTTGGCGGTGTAGCTCGTGCCGTCATCCATGGTCACCTGCACCGACTCGGCGTGGTCGACGACGTGGTTGTTGGTCACGGCATAGCCGTCGGCGGAGATGAAGAAGCCGGAGCCTTCGCCCGTGATCATCTGATGGCGCTGGCGCGGCATGCCGTTCATGCCGCCCGGGCCACGGAAGCCGAACTGCCGCGAGAACTGGTCGAACGGGGTGTCCTCGTCCTGATCCATCCGGTTCTGCTGCAGCATCGCGCTCTTGTCGTTGTCCTGGTCGATCTTGACCCGCACCGAGATGACGGCGGGTTTGACCTTTCTGACGAGGTCACCAAAGCCCGGCGGCGTCGCGGCGGATTCGGCGGCCTGGGCCGGGGCAATGAAGGAGTTCGGACCGAACGGCGAAGAGCCGGGAGCAGCCGCCAGCACGGCCACGCCGAGCGCGGCCACGGTGCCGAGCAGCGCAAGCCGGCGCGGCCTCAGGATCTTGCGGGACGTGGTGTCGGAATTGACGCGATCGTTCATGTCGAAATGTCCATGTTGGATAAGGTGTCGCCTTGCCTCCAACATGGCCATCGTCACCTTACGACGTCCCGTCCATCCGATTAAATCTTGGCAAAGAATGCGCGCGGGCCTCGCGGGAAAATCGTCCCTGCGCATTTGATGCAGCTCAACGCGGGTCCTTCGGGCGGTGAAAAACTGCGGCCACCGGATGATGTTCATCGGAGGCGCGCCATGTACAAAGACATTCTCGTCCACATCCCCACCGAACGCCCCATGCGCTGCGCGATCGAAGGCTCGATTTCGCTCGCGGCGCAGTTCAACGCCCATCTCGACGCAGTCGCGATCGGCTATGTCGCAACCAGTGCGGCCTACGTGATGGAGGGCGGCGCTGCGGTCGCGGCCGTGTTCGAACTGGAACGCGAGCGCGCGGTAGAGCGGGCCGAGGCCGCGCTCGCCGTGTTTGGCATCGAAGCGGCGAACGCCGGCATCTCCTACGGCTGCCGCGCGCTCGGCGCGATCCCGGTGGATGCAGCCGGCTCGCTCGGCGAGATGGCGCGGTTGCACGACCTCAGCGTCGTGCTCCAGCCTGATCCGGCGCAGGGCTCATTCGACAACGACGTGCCGCGCGAGATCCTGTTCCAGGCGGGCGGCCCGGTGCTGTTCCTGCCCTACACCTTCCATGGAGCGTTCAAGGCGGCGCGGATCGGCATCTGCTGGGACGGCAGCCGCCTCGCAGCCCGCGCCGTGCACGACGCCGCACCGTTCCTGGCCCGCGCCGACGAGATCGTGATCATCACCATCAACGAGGCCGACGCGGTCTCGGACGAAGCGTCAGCGAACGGTCTGGCAAGACATCTCGGCCGGCGCGGACTGTCGACCCGCACGGTCGGCCTGTCGGCGACGCGCGCCGACATCCAGCCGACCATCCTGTCGCTGGCGGCGGACGAAGGCCTCGATCTCCTGGTGATGGGCGGCTACGGCCATTCGCGGTTGCAGGAGCGCGTTCTCGGCGGCGTCACCCGCGCCATGCTGCAGGCCATGACGGTGCCGACGCTGATGTCGCATTGAGCCGGGCCGGCCCCGGCGCCGTCACGCCGCGACCGGGGTCTCCCACGTCGCGGGCGCTGCGGCGCCCTCGTCGTGTTGCACATTGCACGCGTCGAAATGTGCCTTGAGCTCGACCTCGGCGAGATATTCGAAATGTTCGGCCTGGCCGAGGAGTTCCCAGTTCTGAAGCGGCCGGTAGGCCGCCTGCTGACGACAGAGGGACGCCAGCGCCCGGTAGCGACGTACGTTCTCCATGAGACCCTCCCTCGCATTCACAAGGCTTATTGCCCCGATTTGCGTCAGGCCGATGGCGGTTGTGCAAAAGATTTGCTGCGCCGGTCGCGCGCCCGGCTTCGGCTCGTTCTTGGGAAGCGCGTATCCGGGCCGAGGTTCCAAACGTCGGTGAGACGGGCACTCGGTAACCCACCACCGGAGCCAAGCGCTAGGCGGAGAGCCGGCGCTCCACGGTCACGCCGACCAGGTCGAGATAGCGCTCGATCAGGTTGGGCCGGCCGACCAGATAGCCCTGCATCTCCTCGCAGGCCTCCCGCGCCAGGAAGGCACGCTGCGCTTCCGTCTCCACCCCCTCGGCAATGACCGGGATATTCAGGGCGTGCGCGAGGCTCAGGACCGCGCGGACAATCTCGGCCGATTGCGGCGTCGCCTCGAGATTGGAGATGAAGCTGCGATCGATCTTGATCTTGTCGAACGGGAACGACTGGAGATAGGACAGCGAGGAATAGCCGGTGCCGAAATCGTCCATCGCGATGCGGATGCCGAGCGCCTTCAGCCGCCGCAGCAGATTGAGTGCGCGGGTGAAATCGCCGATCAGCACGCCCTCTGTGATCTCGACCTCGAGCCGCGTCGGCGTAAGCCCCGTCTCCAGCAGGATCTGGTGGATCGAACGTTCGAGATCGCCGGCCTGGAACTGGACCGGTGACAGATTGACGGCGACCTGCAGCGGCCGCGGCCAGGATGCCGCCTCACGGCACGCTTCGCGCAAGACCCATTCGCCGATCTGGACGATCAGCCCGTTCTCCTCGGCGAGCGGAATGAACTGGTCCGGCGGCACGAAGCCGCGCGTCGGATGGTTCCAGCGCAGCAGAGCCTCGAAGCCGATGACCTCGCCATCCACCCGCGCCTGCGGCTGGAAGTAGACCAGGAACTGGTTCTGCTCCAGCGCCTGTCGCAGATCGTGCTGCAACAGCCTGCGGTCGCGCAGCTCCTGGTCCATCTCGGATTCGAAGAAGCGCACCCGGCCCCTGCCCTCGCGCTTGGCGCGATAGAGCGCCGAGTCGGCGTTGGCGAGCAGCGTGGCGGCATTCACGCCGTCGTCCGGATAAAACGCGATGCCGACGCTGAGGCCGACATGGGAGAGATAGTCGTCGACCTCCAGCTCCTGGCCGATGGTCTCGACCAGGCGTTCGGCGAGCGCCAGAACGTCATCGCGGCTGATGTCGTCGGGCATCAGGATCATGAACTCGTCGCCGCCGATACGGGCGACGAAGGCGCCGTCGGCCTCCTCGGCAAGCCGGTCCGCCGCCGCCCGCATCAGCAAATCGCCGACAGGATGGCCGAACACGTCGTTGACTTCCTTGAAGCGGTCGAGATCGAGGCTGAGCACGGCAAAACTGGTCGCCGCCTCCTGCGCCCGCTCCAACCGTTCGCCGAGCACGGCGTTGAAGGCGCTGCGGTTCGGCAGGTCGGTCAACGCATCATGATGCGCAAGATGGCTGATCCGCGCCTCGTTCGTAATCCTCTCGGTGACGTCCTCGATCACGCCGACCAGGTATTGCGGAGCACCGCTGCCATCCCTGACTAGCAGCTTGCGCGAATTGACGAGACGATCGCGGCCCTTCACGCCGACTTCGAGCAGATGCCCCTCCAGGAACATCGGCCCGCCGCTGTCGACGACGCGGCGATCCTGCTCGTTCACGACGCGGGCGATATGGTCCGGGAAGATCTGTTGCGGAGTCTTGCCCAGCATCGCCTCGCGCGGCATTCCGTAATACTCTTCGCCGGCGCGGTTGAGCAGGACGTAGCGGGAATCCTTCGCATCCTTGGCGAACACCGCGATCGGGATGTTCTCGATGATACAGTCGAGGAATTCACGCGCCCGCCGCAGATCCTGTTCGGCGCGCTTGTGCGTCTGTTCGAGTTCCTCGATCATCAGCCTGATCGCACGGTCGGTGCGACGGCGATCGCGATCGCCCTCCTCGTAGGCCGCACCGACGAGCTCGCAGAGCTTGGTCAGGTCGACCTGTCCGGACTCGTCCGTCGACTGACGAATCTGTCTCGCGAGCAGCCGGTGCATGGTCAAGCCGCCGCCTCCGCGATGACGGTGACGGTCATGGTCTGGTTGTGCAGCTCGCAGCGACCGGACCCGGCCGGCGGAGCGATCTCGCCGTAGGAGTAGAATCCGATCCGGACGACGTCCTCGCCGAGCTCGGTGGCGACGGCATCCAGCTCGTCCTGCGTGCGCTGCCCCATCACCCTGCGGCGGCCGGTACAGCTCACCAGGATCGCAAGCTTGTCGCCGTCAACGCCCTCCGCGAGTGCGCTACGCGCCTGCCGACCGGCTTCGCCGGCACCGGCGGCAAGACTGTCGAAATTGGCCCGCATCAATTGCGCGGTGCATCCTTCCGGAATGTCGGCGGCGAACGTCAGGGTGCGGGCATTGCGGTCCACCGCGAACACCGAGCGTACGATCTGCCGGTCCGGCTCGGCCTCGTCGTGAATGCCCAAGGGGAATGCCAGCCCCGAACCCGGCATCGCTTCGGCCTCTTCTTCGCCGAGATAGCGGGTGTAGAGGTCCAGCGGCGGCTCGCCGTCGAGTTCCACGACCACGGATCCTTCCGACTTCGTCACCCTGCGGCGCGGGCCGAACACATCCCAGCCGCCGGCACAGCCATGCGCGAAACGGAACGAGGCGCCGTAGAATGCGATCGCGGCGACGCGGTTCGGCGTCGGCTCGGCGTCGGCCCCGACGAGCGTCTGTTCAAATCGGGTGCCGTCGCCGGCGAGTCCGCCCGTGACGGGCAAATCCGGTCCCAGAACCTCGGTGATTCCGGCAAGCAGTTCGCCGCCGTTCACCGCCAATCCGTCGGACAGGACAAACAGACCGGCCAGATCCGCCTCCAGCACCTGGCGGGCAAGGCGCGCGCCGCAGGCCCGCGACGCATCGCGGGTTTCGACGAGCTCCTGCACCAACCGCACTTGCGTATGGGCGAAACGCAAGGCGACAGCGATGACTGCGTCATCGCAGATGTCGTCGCCATGAATTTGTCCGCCGGTGCTGCAGCCGACGATATGGCTGTCGGGATAAAGGCCGCGCAGCTCGCGATAGCGTTGGCCATCCACCAGTTGCTCGCGGCTGCCGAAATAGAGCACGAGCTGAGGAGGCTCGCGCAGGGCATCCGCTCCGCGCCAGCCATGGGCAGCATTCCAGTGACGATATTGAATGTGCATCCCACGCTCTCTGCAGCTCTTGAACCACAGATTGTGGAGCGGCGCATTGCGTCGCCGTTAACCGCGCATGTACTTCGACACCGTTGGTTACCCCGGCATGAAAATCATCGCCGAGTCGCGCTGGATTCTCCGTAAGATCCCGGGAACAATCCGGGCCTTGAGACCTTCGCTACCTTGGCGCAATCAGCCTTGTGATGCCGCCCGTAATCTACCGGGTGCGCGCGCTTTCCCCGAGGCGCATCGGCTGCACGGCATGATCCCGCAGCTTTGGAACCCGGCCGGTCTCGGCGGCGACGCGAATGGCCTCGATATTTGCGGCATACTCCGCATCGCTCTTGCCGCGAAACACCGCGGAACCCGCCACCAGCGTATCGGCGCCCGCGGCGGCCACGGCAGCGGCATTGTCACGCGTGACACCGCCGTCGACCTCGAGCCGGATCGGCCGGTCGCCGATCATGGCTTTGATCCGCTCGATTTTCGGAAGCTGGGATTCGAGGAACGACTGACCGCCGAATCCCGGATTGACCGTCATCACCAGCACGAGATCGATGCGGTCGAGCACATAGGCGATCGCGCTCTCGGGCGTGGCGGGACACAGGCTGACACCGGCTTTCTTGCCGAGCGCGCGGATGGCTTGAAGCGAACGGTCGAGATGCGGGCCGGCTTCGGCATGAACCGTGATGACGTCGGCCCCCGCCTTCGCGAACGCCTCGAGATAGGGATCGACAGGCGCAATCATGAGATGCACGTCGAAGATCTTCTTCGTCATCGGCCGGATCGCCTTGATGACATCGGCGCCGAAACTGATGTTCGGCACGAAGTGGCCGTCCATGACGTCGCAATGGATCCAGTCGGCGCCGGCCGTGTCGATTGCCGCGATCTCCTCGCCGAGGCGCGCGAAATCCGCGGCCAGGATCGAGGGAGCGATGATGATCTCTCTGGTCATGGCTTTGCACTCCGCGCGTCGGCGCCGCCGCTGAAGACACGGCTCGCCAGAACGTCCATGGGGTCGATGGTTTCGAGGTCGTCGACGTCGAGCATGCGATCGAGATCGGACACCAGCCGATCGGCCTGCCGCAAGCGGATACGGTCGACGGCGTTGCGGATCGAGCGCGCATTGGAGAAGAACGGCTGGGTACGGCGTAGCGCGATGTACTTCTCGAACGCCTCACGTGCCGCCGCCGAGAGGCGATAGCCCCGCTCCTTCAGCATCAGCTCGGCGATGACGAGCAGCTCGTCTTCCGCATAGTCCGGAAATTCGATGTGGTGGGCGATGCGCGAGCGGAAGCCGGGATTGGAGGCGAAGAAGCTCGTCATGCGCTCGCCATAGCCGGCGAGGATCACGACGAGGTCCTCGCGCTGGTTCTCCATCACCTGGAGCAGGATCTCGATGGCCTCCTGACCGTAGTCGCGCTCGTTGTCGGGGCGATGCAGATAATAGGCCTCGTCGATGAACAGCACGCCGCCCATCGCCTTCTTCAAGATCTCTTTGGTCTTCGGCGCGGTGTGGCCGATATACTGGCCGACGAGATCGTCGCGCGTCACCGAGATCACCTGTCCGCGCCGCACGAAGCCGAGGCCGTGCAGGATCTTGGCCATGCGCAGCGCCACGGTGGTCTTGCCGGTGCCGGGGTTGCCGGTGAACGACATGTGCAGCGTCGGCGGCGCGGAGGCCAGGCCCGCGCGCTGCCGGATGCGCTCGATCAGCAGCAGCGAGGCGATCTGGCGCACGCGGTTCTTCACCGGCTTCAATCCGATCAGCTCCCGCTCGAGCTGCTGCAGCGTGTCGGTGATCCCGGCCGCTTCGGCTTCCTTGCGGAGATCGAATTGGGTCTCGCCGGGCTCAGTCGTCGTTGCGTGGGGAACATCCAGCATCGGTACCTCGAAGAAAGGAGCTTCGCCGCGGGGGAGCGGCGAAGCAGTGGTCCGCCAAGGATGCGGAGCAGGGAGAGCTCCGCGCGGAGCGGATGACTTAAGTTGGCGCGTGCGCGGCCGGCCGGCGCACGGTGGTGTAACGGATCGCGCGGCCACCGACTTCCTGCCGCACCAGCTCGAACTCCGCCTCATGCGGCGGCCGATTGACGAGGAAGGAGATCCGCACCGATTCCCAGCCGTGGCTGGAATCGAAGCCGCAGATGCGGATGTAGCTGTTACCGTACACCCTGCGGCACTCCGCGAGCTCCATCATCACGCCGGCGGCGTCCTGAAGGTCGAACATCGGCAGGCCCCACATCTCCCAATAGGTATTGCGGGGATGGGGATCATCGGTGAACTCGATATTCACCGCCCAACCGTTTCCAAGACAATATTGCACCTGCTTGTAGATCTGGTCGTCAGTGAGATCGGGCAGGAACGAAAAGCAACCCTGAGTGAGTTTCATGCTGCGTCTCCTCAAACGGTTTCGAGCGCGGTCGGCACGAAGTCCGGCGTGTCGGTGGATTGATAGTTGAAGGTCACGTCCTTCCAGACCTCGAGCGCCGCCTTCAGCGGCGTGCAGGTCTCGGCCGCCCTGGCCAGGATCTCCGGGCCCTCGTGGACGTAGTCGCGCCCCTCGTTACGGGCGAGGATCATAGCCTCCAGCGCCACGCGGTTGGCGATCGCGCCGGCCGCGATGCCCATGGGATGGCCGATGGTGCCGCCGCCGAACTGCAGCACGACGTCTTCGCCGAGGAGATCGAGCAGCTGATGCATCTGGCCGGCATGGATGCCGCCGGAGGCGACCGGCATCATCTTGTTCAGGCTCGCCCAGTTCTGGTCGAAGAACAGGCCATGCTCCAGCTTGGTCGGGTTGAAGTCCTCGCGGCAGACGTCGTAATAGCCGCGCGTGGTGTTGGGATCGCCTTCCAGCTTGCCGACCACCGTGCCGGCATGGATGTGGTCGACACCCGCGAGCCGCATCCACTTGGCGATGACGCGGAACGACACGCCGTGGCTCTTCTGCCGCGTATAGGTCGAGTGACCGGCGCGGTGCAGATGCAAAATCATGTCGTTGCGCCGCGCCCATTTGGCCATCGACTGGATCGCGGTGTAGCCGATCACGAGGTCGATCATGACGATGCACGACCCGAGCTCCTTGGCGAACTCGGCACGCTCGTACATGTCCTCCATCGTGCCCGCGGTGATGTTCAGGTAGGTGCCCTTCACTTCGCCGGAGGCCGCCTGCGCGCGGTTCACGGCCTCCATGCAATAGAGGAAGCGATCGCGCCAGTGCATGAAGGGCTGCGAGTTGATGTTCTCGTCGTCCTTGGTGAAGTCGAGACCGCCCTTCAGCGCCTCGTAGACCACGCGGCCGTAGTTGCGGCCCGAAAGCCCGAGCTTCGGCTTCACCGTCGCGCCCAGCAGCGGCCGACCGAACTTGTCGAGCCGCTCGCGCTCGACCACGATGCCGGTCGCCGGTCCCTGGAAGGTCTTCACATAGGCGACGGGGAAGCGCATGTCTTCCAGACGCAGCGCCTTGAGCGGCTTGAAGCCGAACACGTTGCCGATGATCGAGGCCGAGAGGTTCGCGATCGAACCCGGCTCGAACAGGTCGAGGTCATAGGCGATGTAGGCGAAATACGAGCCCGGCGTGCCCGGCACCGGATCGACGCGGTAGCATTTCGCGCGATACTTCTCGGCGGCCGTGAGGCGATCGGTCCACACCACGGTCCAGGTCGCGGTCGAGGATTCACCGGCCACCGCAGCCGAGGCCTCGATCGGATCGACGCCCTCCTGCGGCGTGACACGGAACAGCGCGATGACGTCGGTGTCCTTTGGTGTGTAGTCGGGCTCCCAATAGCCCATGCGCTTGTATTCCATGACGCCCGAGCGATAGCGCTCTTTGCCGCGGACCGTGCCGGTATGTGCGTTCATGTCTCTCTCCTGCTGTTTTCTCTGTTGTTTCCGATTGACTAGGCCGCGACGGGCTCGCGAGCATCGACGCGCGGATCGAGCTCGCCGGCGCGATAGCGCCGCGCCATCTCGCTCAAGGGAATGACCTTGATCTTGCTGGCATGGCCCGCGGTGCCGAACTGCTCGAAACGGTCGCGACAGAGTTCGCGCATCGCGTCCATCGCCGGCTTGAGGAATTTGCGCGGGTCGAACTCGGAACGCGTTTGCGCCGCGACCTTGCGGAACACCGCGGTCATTGCGAGGCGGCAGTCGGTGTCGATATTGACCTTGCGCACGCCGCTCTTGATGCCGCGCACGATCTCCTCGACCGGCACACCCCAGGTCTGCGGCATCTCGCCGCCGAACTGGTTGAACATGTCCTGCAGCGGCTGCGGCACCGAGGAGGAGCCGTGCATGACGAGGTGCGTATTCGGCAGCCGGCGATGGATCTCCTCGACCACCCGCATCGCCAGGATGTCGCCATCAGGCTTGCGGCTGAACTTGTAGGCGCCGTGCGAGGTGCCCATCGCGATGGCGAGCGCATCGACCTTGGTGGCCCGGACGAAGTCCACCGCCTGGTCGGGATCGGTCAGGAGCTGGTCGTGGCTGACCGTGCCCTCGACGCCGTGACCATCCTCCTGCTCGCCGCCGCCGTGCTCGAGCGAGCCGAGCACGCCGAGCTCGCCTTCGACGGAGGCGCCGACCCAATGCGCGAGGTCGACGACGCGGCGGGTGATCGCGACGTTGTAATCGTAATCGGCCGCCGTCTTGGCATCGGCCTTGAGCGAGCCGTCCATCATGACGGAGGTGAAGCCATGGGCGATGGCGGAGGCGCAGGTCGCCTCGTCATTGCCGTGGTCCTGGTGCATGCAGAGCGGGATGTCGGGATAGGTCCGCTCCAGGGCGTCGATCATGTGCGAGAGCATGAGATCGCCGGCGTAGCTGCGCGCGCCGCGCGAGGCCTGGATGATCACGGGCGCATCGACCTCGGCCGCCGCCTGCATGATCGCGATGCCCTGCTCCATGTTGTTGATATTGAATGCCGGCACCGCGTAGCCATGAGAGGCGGCATGGTCGAGCAGTTGGCGAAGTGTGATACGGGCCACGAGAAGTCCTCCTTATTGGCTCTTGCGGGCGATCGCCCGGCGGGCGGCTTCCGCAATGCTTTGCGGTGTGATGCCGAATTCGCGGTACAGCACCGGCGCCGGCGCCGAGGCGCCGAAGCCACGCATGCCGACGAACTCGCCGTCGGAGCCGATCCAGCGCGACCAGTCGCCCTGCACCGCCGCCTCGATTCCGACGCGCGGCGCGGTGCCGAGCACGCTGGCGCGGTAATCGTCCGGCTGCTCCTCGAACAACGCCAAGCATGGCGCAGACGCCACGGCGGCGCGGATGTGCTCGGTCGCGAGCAGGCGGGCGGCTTCCATCGCAATCGACACTTCCGAGCCGGTTGCGATCAGCGTCACGTCGCGGCCGCCGTCCGGCGAGACGACGAGATAGGCGCCGCGTGAGACGCGGTTTTTGCCGCGCGCATCGCTGCGGAAGGTCGGCAGCGCCTGACGCGACAGGCACAGCACGGACGGACGATTCTCGGAATTGAGCGCGCAGTCCCAGGCTTCCAGAGTCTCCACCGCGTCGGCGGGACGGAACACCAGCAGGTTCGGGATCACGCGCAGCGCGGCAAGGTGCTCGACAGGCTGGTGCGTCGGGCCGTCCTCGCCGAGCCCGATGGAATCGTGGGTCATCACATGGATGACGCGCAGCCGCATCAGGGCCGCAAGGCGGATCGCCGGCCGGCTGTAATCGGAGAACGCGAGGAACGTGCCGCCGTAGGGGATGAAGCCGCCATGCAGCGCGAGGCCGTTCATCGCGGCGGCCATGCCATGCTCGCGAATGCCGTAATGGATGTAGTCGCCGGCGAACGCCCCGCGCTTGACGGGGACTTGCACCTTGGCGTGCGTGAGGTTCGAATGCGTCAGGTCCGCGGAGCCGCCGACCAGGCCGGCGATCGTCCCGGCGATGCCGTCGAGCACCTGTTGCGAAGCCTGCCGTGTCGCGAGCTTCGGACGCTCGGACGCAAAGCGTTCGCGCAATTTCGCCGCGGCCAGCGCATAGGCGGCCGGCAGGGCAACCGCCTTGCCTTCGACGAACATGTCGCGCTGCTCGGGTGTCACGCATTCATAGCGATCGAGCCAGGCGAGCCGATCGACCTGGCCGCGTTGCCCGATCATCCGCCACGCCTTCTGGATCGTGACAGGCACCACGAAGGGCTGATAGTCCCAACCCAGCGTCCGGCGCGCTGCCGCGGCTTGCTCGCTCCCGAGCGGCGCACCATGGGCTTTCTCCGTGCCCTGCCTATCGGGCGCGCCGTAGCCGATGACGGTGCGGCAGGCGATCAGCGACGGTTTTGCCGTCTCCCGCTCCTCCGCGATCGCCTGCGCGATCGCTTCGGGATCGTGTCCGTCGATGCCGCGCACCGACCAGCCGGATGCCGCGAAACGCGCGAGCTGGTCGTCGGACGTTGCCAGCGAGGTCGGCCCGTCGATGGAGATGCCATTGTCGTCGAACAGCACGATCAGGCGGCCGAGCCCGAGATGGCCGGCGAGCGAGAGCGCTTCCTGGCTGAGGCCCTCCATCAGGCAGCCGTCACCGGCGATCACATAGGTGAAGTGATCGACGAGACCGTCGCCATGCCGCGCATTGGCCATCCGCTCGGCGAGCGCCATGCCGACCGCGGTCGCGATTCCCTGCCCCAGCGGCCCCGTCGTCATCTCGACGCCCGGCGTGTGGCCATATTCCGGATGCCCCGGCGTCTTGGAGCCCCATTGCCGGAAGGCCTTGATGTCGTCGAGGCTGACGTCGCCGCCGGTCAGATGCAGCAGCGCGTACAGCAGCATCGAGCCGTGGCCCGCCGACAGCACGAAGCGGTCGCGATCCGGCCAATTGGGGTGCGCTGAGTCGAACTTCAGGAAGCGCGAGAACAGCACGGTTGCGACATCGGCCATGCCCATGGGAAGGCCGGGATGCCCCGACTGCGAGGTCTCGATGGCGTCGACCGCGAGGAAGCGGACGGCGTTGGCGAGATCATTGTGCGCGACCGCCGTGAGGTCGGCTTCGGCATGAACCGAGATGTTCATCGGATTCTCTCCTCGTTCACTTCAAGCTGCGCTTGCGCTCGATCAGCTGCATGATCAGCGGCGTCAGGATCAACTGCATGGCGAGATCGAGCTTCGCGCCGGGACACACGATCGAGTTCGCGCGGGACATCCAGCTCTGCGGCAACATCGAGAGCAGATAGGGGAAGTCGATGCCGCGCGGATTCTTGAAGCGGATCACCACCATGGATTCGTCCGGCGTCGGGATCCAGCGCGCGACGAACGGATTGGAGGTGTCCACCGTCGGCACGCGCTGGAAGTTGATGTCGGTCTCGGTGAATTGCGGGCAGATATAGTGGATGTAGTCGGGCATACGCCGCAGGATGGTGTCGGTAACCGCCTCGGTCGAATAGCCCCGCGCACTGCGATCGCGGTGCAGCTTCTGGATCCATTCGAGATTGATGACCGGCACGACGCCGATCTTGAGGTCGGCATAGCGCGCGACATTGACCTTGTCGGTGACGACGGCGCCGTGCAGTCCCTCGTAGAACAGCAGGTCCGAATTCTCCGGCAGCCGCTTCCAATCGGTGAAGGTGCCGGGCGCCGTGCCATGCAGCGCGGACTCCTCGGCGTCATGCACGTAGTGCCGTGTCGTCGCGGTGCCGGTCTCACCATAATCGCGGAACGCGCGCTCCAGCTCCTCGAACAGGTTGGTCTCGGGGCTGAAATGGCTGAAGTGCTTGTTGCCGCGATCGGCCTCCTTCGCCATCTGCGCGCGCATCTCGACGCGGTCGTAGCGATGGAAGGCGTCACCCTCGATGTAGGCCGCGTTGACTTTCTCGCGGAAGAAAATCTGCTCGAACGTCTTCTTGACCGAGGTGGTGCCGGCGCCGGAGGAGCCGGTGATAGAGATGATGGGATGCTTCCTGGACATCGGACGCCCTCCTTACAGCCGGAAGAATCCGCGCCGCGCGAACAGCGGCGCTGAGACGCTGGCAACCAGCAGCGGATCGCAATGCAGTTCCTCGACCCGGCGCACCTCGTTGCTCGAGCCCATGATCAGCGGCACGCGCTGGTGCAGGTTCTGCGCCGAGAGATCGAGGATGCGCTCGCGTCCCGTTGTGGCGGAGCCGCCGGCCTGCTCGATGATCATGGCCATCGGATGCGCCTCGTAAGTCAGGCGCAGGCGGCCGTCGCCATAGCCGGGGCGCGCGTCCGAGGGATAGAGGAAGACGCCGCCCCGGGTGAGGATGCGATAGGCCTCGGCAACCAGCGAGCCGACCCAGCGCATGTTGAAATCGTGGTTGGCGGGCCCTTCGACGCCGGCGAGGCACTCGTCGACGAAGGCACGCACCGGCGAATCCCAGTGCCGGCGGTTCGACGCGTTGATCGCGAACTCCTCGCAGGCCTCGGCGATCTGCGCGCCGCTGCGCGCGAGGCGGAAGCAGCCCGCCTTGCGGTCGAGCGTGAAGATGTCGACGCCTTCGCCGAGCGTCAGCACCAGCGAGGTCTGCGGGCCGTAGGTGACGAAGCCTGCCGCGAGCTGCGCCGAGCCGCGCTGATGGAAGGCGAGCGAGAGGTCGTCGGGCGCGGGCAGGATCGAGAAGATCGTGCCGACCGTCATGTTGATGTCGATGTTGGAGGAGCCGTCGAGCGGATCGATCGCGATGCAGATGCGGCCGTCGCGATCGCAGATCTGGGCTTCGCGCATCTCTTCCGAGGCGAGCGCTGCGATCGGCAGCTTGCTGAGATAGCGGCGCAGGATCGCATCCGCCTGCACGTCGAGATCGCGCTGGACGTCGCCGTCGCTGTTGCGGCCGGTGGTCAGGCCGGAGGCGTCGGCGAGATCTCCGGTGGCGATCAGGTCGGCGATCTCGATGGCCGCCGCCGCGATGGCATCGACCGCGGCCGCCACCGCCAGCGCGTGAGGCGCGGTCTCGGAATACCGTTGAAGATGGTCGTCCAGCCTCAGTTGCCCGGTCATCTGCGCATCCCCTCTGCCGGCGCCGTATCCAGTTCCCTCCCCTCTGGAGGTCGGTACGGTCAGTCCCGGCATCAGGAGATTGACAGGGGCAGCTTAATAAGGAAAATTTCTATTCATAATGAGCGTCAAAGAATTTTCTTATAATGGCCCCAGCCATGCGGCGACCCAGCTCCGGCATCTGACGATCCGGCAGCTGCGCTCGCTTGCGGCGCTCTCGGCCAAGGGCAGCGTGACGGCGGCGTCCGGCCATCTCGGGCTAACCCAGCCGGCCGTGACCCAGCAACTCCGCCAGCTTCAGGACCTCGCCGGCCTGCCGCTGGTGCAGCGGACCGGCGACGGCATGCTGCTGACGGAGGCGGGCAAGGAGGTGCTGACGCTGGCCGAACGGGTCGAGGCCGCCATCATGGACTGCCAGGGCGCGCTCGACCTGCTCGCGGGGCGGACCGGCGGCACCGTGCATCTCGGCGCGGTCTCCACCGCCAAATATTTCGTGCCGCATGCGATCGCGGCGTTCTCCAAGCGGTACCCCAAGATCGAGATCAAGCTGACCATCGGCAATCGCGAGGAGATCCGCGAGGCCATGCACGGCTACGACCTCGATTTCGCGGTGATGGGTCGGCCACCGGCCGACGTCACCGTCGACGTCCGCCAGCTCGGGCGCAATCCGCACATCATCGTCGCGCGCAAGGGACACTGGCTGGAGAACGATTCCGGCCTCAACCTGACCGACCTCGTGCACGAGACCTTCCTCACCCGCGAGCCCGGCTCGGGCACGCGGACGCTGATGGAGGGCATGTTCCAGAAGTCCGACCTCGAGCCGATCATCGGCATGGAGATGAGCAGCAACGAGACCATCAAGCAGGCGGTGATCGCCGGGCTCGGCATCGCCTTCATCTCGGCCCACACGGTGGCACATGAGCTCACCGAGGGCCGACTCATCGTGCTCGACGTCGCGGGCCTGCCGATCGTGCGGCAATGGTACGTGATCCGCCGCAGCGACAAGGTGCTGCTGCCGCCGGCGCAGGCGATGTTCGATTTTCTGGGCTCGGAGGGGTCGAACTATCTGCCCGAGGTGCCCGAGTTCAGCGCACGATAACCGGCCGGCACTCAGCTCATCAGCTTCATGGCGACGGTCGCCGCCAGGATCACGATGATCTGGAGCAGACGCTCCGTCGTGAAGATGCGGTTGAACGTGGTCATCGCTTGCCCCGGCCGACGTGAAGGAGATTTCGGTCGGCCTGTTGCTAGCACAGGCAGGCAGCCAGACAACTCCGTAATTGCCACGGGTGCCGCTTGCCGCCGGCCTGTTGCGAGGAGACCGCACGTCATCCCCTCCCCGGCAGACGGTCGATCCACCATGCCAGAGCGTGTGCGGCGCCCTCCTCGAATCCGATGACCGGCACGCCCGCGATCACGTCGCGGAGGCGGCGGACGTCGGCGGCAATGATCGGTTCGGCGTCGACGCCCGTTGCATCGACGGCGCCGAACCTGACCAGATGGCGTGCTTTGAGGAGACCTGCGACATGCTCGATCACGCTGCGCAGGCTGCGC
This sequence comes from Bradyrhizobium sp. TM233, assembly GCF_036247965.1. Classification (NCBI taxonomy): domain Bacteria; kingdom Pseudomonadati; phylum Pseudomonadota; class Alphaproteobacteria; order Hyphomicrobiales; family Nitrobacteraceae; genus Bradyrhizobium; species Bradyrhizobium sp. TM233. Next base: position 160,117 of record NZ_BTIG01000010.1, read on the forward strand.
ACTTCGCCGCTGGCGAGATTGACGACACCAGAGAGCTCGCTGTCGAGCACGGCGGCGATCATCCGCGCGAGGTCATCGACATAGGCGAAATCGCGCAGCTGCCCGCCATGCGAGCAGTCGAAGTTTTGTCCCGCGCGAAGGCTTCGGATCAGCGCAGGGATCAGGCGCGCCTCGGGCTCGTGCGGGCCGAACGGGACAAACACGCGGCCCCAGACGGCGCCTGCCGCGATGTAGGCTTCGGCCGCAGCGAGCTTGGCTTGACCGTACAATGTCGTGGGGCGGCATGGGCTGATGCGCTCATCACATGGGCCGCTCTGCGGTCCGTATTCGAGGCAGCTTCCGATGCCGAGGATCCGGCTGACGCCGCAGGCCCGCGCGCGCGACAGCAGGTCAATGCTCGCCTCAGCCCAGAGCCGGTTGACCGGATCTTCGCGATAACGGCCCGGCCGGACTTCCCAGGCGAGATGAACCAGGTGCGTCGGACGCGACTCAGACAGCGCGTGCACACGGCCGGCTTCGGTGAGGAGATCAGCCGCATGCCAGATCACGCCCGCCGCTGCCGGTTGAGCCGAGCGCGCGACGCCGTGGACCTCCAAGCCGCGATCGACCAGCACAGGCAACAGCGCACGGCCCAGGAATCCGGAAGCGCCGGTGACCAGCACCCGCTTCATGCGAGACACGGCAGCGCGCGGTCGCGCGCGGACAGAATAGGATCGGCAAGCGGCCAGTCGATCGCGAGCGATGGATCGTCCCAGCGAATGCCGGCCGCGCCTTGCGCGTCATAGGGCACATCGATGCAATACATCAGCTCGGTCGCATCGACGAGCGTCTGGAAGCCGTGCGCGCATCCGGCGGGAATGAATACGGCATTGCCACGGCCGGCGGCGAGCTCGACCGAGCACCATTGTCCGTAGGTCGGCAGCGACCGGCGCAGATCGACGATCACGTCGAAGGCGCGGCCGGCAACGCACCGCACCAGCTTGGCCTCCGGCCGGCCGGCCTGGTAGTGCAGGCCGCGCAACGTGCCGGCGCGCTCGTTATGCGAGAGGCTGTGTTGCGCGAAATGCGTCGGCAGGCCCTGCGCCGCGAAGGCCTCAGTATCGAACAGCCGGGCGAAGAATCCGCGCGCGTCGGTCTCCGGTTCGATGCCGATTTCAACCACGCCTGGCAGAGCCAATGCAGTGAACTTCATCCCGGGCCCCCGCACCGCGACGCCGCCGTTGCGAACGTCGGTTCACCGAAACGCCTTTTGGGTTGCATCATGCGCAACGTTGTCGGAATTTCCGTGGCTTGAGAGAATTCACTAACAGCCGCGGCACGACGGCACAACGGGACGATCCGTTCATGGACAGGCACCGATGCCGCTTTTGCACGCGGGAGCTCGACGAGACCTTCGTCGATCTCGGCCTGTCGCCTTTGGCGAATTCTTATCTGCCGCCGGATCGCGCGGATGCGACCGAGCCAACCTATCCGCTGCATGCCCGTGCGTGCGGCGCCTGCGGGCTGGTGCAGCTTCCGCAATTCGAGCCTGCGGCCAACATCTTCGACCAGTATCTCTATTATTCGTCCTATTCCGAGAGCTGGCTGCTTCATGCGGAGAGCTACGCCGCCGAGATGATCGTCCGCGCGAAGCTCGGAGCAGCGTCCGAGGTGATCGAGATCGCCAGCAATGACGGATATCTGCTGCAGTATTTCCAGCGCGCCGGCATCCGCGCGCTCGGCATCGAGCCGGCCAGCGGCCCGGCGGCAGCTGCGATCGCCAAGGGCATCCCGACCCGGACCTGCTATTTCGGCCGCGACGTCGCGACAGCGCTGCGCGCCGAAGGCCACAGGCCCGAGTTGATCGTCGCCAACAACGTGCTGCCGCACGTCCCTGATATCAACGATTTCGTCGCGGGCCTGCGCATCCTCCTGCCCGAGACCGGGCGCGCGACGCTGGAGCTTCCGCATCTGTTGCACCTGATCGGAGCCATCCAGTTCGACACGATCTATCACGAGCATCTGTCGTACTTCTCGCTCGCGACCCTCGAGAGGGTCTTTCGCGCACACGCCTTGCGCATCTTCGACGTTGATGAACTGCCGACGCATGGCGGCTCGCTCCGTCTGCACATCTGCAGCGAGACCGCGCCTCGGAGCGCCTCGCTTGCAATCGAGAGCTTGCGCCGGCGCGAGACCCTGGCAGGGCTCGACCGGCCCGCGAGCTATCGTGATTTTCAGGCGAAGGTGGCGGCCAAGCGCGAGACGATCCGCGACTTTCTCGTCGCGGCGCGGCGCGCGGGCAGGACGGTGCTGGCCTACGGCGCGCCCGCGAAGGGCAACACGCTGCTCAATTATTGCGACGTCACGCGCGAGCTGATTCCGTTCACCGTGGACCGCAATCCGCACAAGCAGGGCCTGCTGCTTCCGGGAACGCATCTGCCGATCCGCGATCCCGCCGCCCTGATCGCGGCCAGGCCCGATTACGTCTTCGTCCTGCCGTGGAATCTGAAGGACGAGATCATCGCCCAGCTGGCGGAGGTTCGCGCCTGGGGCGGACAATTCGTGGTGCCCGCGCCCGATCTGACCATCATATCGTGAGCGATGGTTAACGATCAGGCTGCAAGCGGGGCGGCAAAGTCCGCGCGTGCCGCGAAATAGGCTTCCAGCTCCAACAGCGCCCGCGCTTCCCAATCGCTCGCCTGCTCCAGCAGCGACCAGCTCTGGCCCGGGCGGAACGCAGCGGTCTGGCGATAGAGCGATGCGATGCCGCGGTAGCGGCGCACATTCTCCAAGATGGCCTGACCGTTTACTTGGCCGTTCATGTCCGAAAACTCCCTCGTCATTCCCGGGGGAGAAACTGCGGCCAAATCTTTTTCGAAAAGTTAGCGGCGCGCAGCAAGCTCGCGGATGGTTGCCGGACTGTTGCGCGCACGCAACGTGCACGGTCGCGCAAGGACGACCTCGAGAGCGAATTATTGCGGATTCGTTGCCGCGCTCTCGCCCGGGGACTTCAGCCCGCCCCGGCTGACGATCCTCATCATCTCGCGGCAGAGATCGGCAAGGCCAATCAGCAGCACGGCGAGCAGGCAGAACAGGTTGATGGAATCGGTATTTGCGCTGGATAGCGCGTTGAACTCGAAGAAGGGCGGAATGAATGCCCACCACACCAGGGGAATGGTGAACAGCGCGGCAAACCCCGCCGCCGGCGTGCCTGCTACAAGGCCGAGCACGAACAGGCCGGGCAGGAACGCTGCAAAATAGAGCTTTGCGCCGAGCGCAACGCAAACGCCCTGAAACGCAGCCGACATGGCGACAACGACGCATCCGAGCAGAAACGCCTGCCACGACCATGGCCGTACCCGCGGTACGCCAAACAGCCCCGCACGCCTCATCAGCCTCCCCCTGCCGCCCATTGACCGGGCCCGCTTGAGACCAAAGTACTACAGCAGCACCGAAATCGCGAGATGCAAATTGCATCACCCGGCTGCCTCCCGCGGCCTGGTAAACGGCCGCATCGCACAATTGCTGCGACCGCCGTCTATTCCATCGCCGCATAGAGCAAGCCGATGACGGGCAGAGCGAGGCCGATGGCCGATGCGAGCGTCCAGCCGCCTTGCGCGAAGGCCCAGGCGCCGATTGCGGAGCCGGCGGCGCCGGCCGTGAAGAACGTCGCCATATAGAGGCCGTTGAGGCGGCTGCGGTGCTCGTGCCCGAGCGCGAAGATGGCGCGGAAACCGAGCACGACGTTGCCCTGGACACCGACGTCGATGGCAATTGCCGCCACGACCAGACCGACCAGGTTCAGCATCGAGCCGGGCGCGCCGATATAGGTCACGAGGAAGCCCCCGGCCGCGAGCAGCATCGCGACCAGTGTCGCGATGCGGCTGTGGCCGCGATCGGCGAGCCGTCCGGCGATTGGCGCCGCGAACACGCCGGCCACACCGGCCAGCGCGAACAGCGCGATGCCGCGCTGGGTGAAGCCGAACGCATCCGCGAGCTGAAGCGGCGCCACTGTCCAGAACAGGGTGAAGCAGCCGAACAGGCTGGCCTGATAGAGCGCCCGGCGCCGCAGCAGCGGCGTGGCCCGCACCAGATGCGGCATCGACAGCAACAGCTCGCCATAGTGCATCCGCGTCACCGGCCTGCGGATCGGCAGCGTCATCCAGAGCACAGCCGTCAGCACGATCATCAGCGCGGCGGAGGCGAAGAACACTGCGTGCCACGACAGCGCCGAGGTGACGAAGCTCGACACCGGACGCGCCAGCATGATGCCGAGCATCAGGCCGGTCGAGACGTTGCCGACGACGCGGCCGCGAATGGCTTCCGGCGCCAGATGCGCGGCATAGGGAATGATGATCTGCACCGCGACCGAACCGAGGCCGATGAACAGCGCGGCGATCAGGAACGGCGTCGCATGGGTGGCGAACGCGGCGGCGAGCAGGGCCGCCGCGCCGAGCGTGATGACGGAGCAGATCAGGATGCGGTTCTCGACGAGATCGCCGAGCGGCACGATCAGCAGCAGCCCGGTGCCGTAGCCGATCTGCGTCATGGTGACGATCAGCCCGCTAGCTGCGTGCGACAGGCCGAGCGCGGTGCTGATCGGGGCGATCAGCGGCTGCGCATAGTAGATGTTGGCCGCGATCATGCCGCAGGCCGCGGCAAGCACGAAGGTCAGGCGCTGCGACACCGCATCCGGCGCGGTCTCGATCGTGGCATTCATCGTCATTCGTTGACTCCAGAATAGGGAACGATCGTTCCCTAAAGTGACAAAAAATTCAGGCGAGCAGCTTCATCGCGACGCCGACCAGCCGCTCACCGTCGAGCGTCAGGCGCGCCTTGCCGACGACGCGCATTCCCTGCGTGATGCAGATCATCAGCCGCGCGGTGTCGTCGGCATCGACATGGCGCGGGATCGAGCCGTCGGCCTGCCCCTCGCGAATGAGGCCGGCGATGAAGTCTTCGTTGATCTTGAGCTGCGCACCGACGCGGGCGGCGACGACGGAATCGACCGCCGACAATTCGACCGCGCTGCCGACCACGAGGCAGCCGCGCCGTCCCTCGGCGCCCTGGGACTGCGCGACATAGGACAGCAGCACGTTGCGGATCCGATCGCGGCCGTTTGTGCCGCGCCGGGCGGCGCTGCGGGTCTGCTCCTGGCGCAGCGCCGTATAGCGCTCGAAGGCGGCCAGGAACACCGCATGCTTGTCGCGAAACGCCTTGTAGATGCTTCCCGTCGCCAGCCGCATCGCCGCGGTAAGCTCGCCGATGGAGGTCGCATGATAGCCGCGCTCACGAAACACCCGCACGGCGCGGTCCAGCGCCGTGTCCATGTCGAATTCCCGGGGACGACCGGGCGGACGGGAGGCAGACTGGGATCGGCGGACCGCTTTTTGCATCGCGACATAATAGGGAATGATCGTTTCCGAATCAAGGCACGTGGTTGTGATGGGGTGGGATCGCGCCCAGGCGCGCGTGTCCCGGACGCGCTGCGGCACGCAGTGACGCTGCGCAGAGCCGGGACCCAGAAAGCGACAGGGCGCGCTGCGGATGGATGGGCACCGGCTCTGCAGCGCACCACTTCGTGCTGCGCAGCGTCCGGGGCACGAGAGCGGAGTGAGGCGCACGTCTGCCTCCACATCGTCGTTGCGAGGAGCCCTTGCGACGAAGCAATCCAGAGTCTTTCCGCGGAAAGATTCTGGATTGGAGTGTGGGGCGGTAGGTTGCTTCTCCAAATGACGCCGTCATTCCCCGCGAAAGCGGGGAATCCAGTACGCCGCAGCTTCTCGGTTCAATCATTACGGCCTCTGGAATACTGGATCGCCCGGTCAAGGTCGGGCGATGACAGCGCGTATGTGGTTGCAGACATGCCTTCGCAGCCTCGCGGCGCGTTTCGCCCGAGCTTTGCTTCATCTTTCGCCCCTCCAATCCAAGAGGGCGCAGGGAAGGCCGGGTGCCGGCTCGCACCCGCGGTCCGCTGCGCGAAATGCACACGCAGGAAGAACCGCACAGCAGCATACAGGTGGTGCCGATCACTCGGCCTTCCCTGCGCGATGGTCGGACGGCTTATGCCGTGCTCTCCCGGGAGCCGAGTTCCCTCTGGCCTCCCTCGCCGTTCGAATTGACGATGCCGTCCGCCCGGTTGGGCTCGCGCGCACCTTCGAAAGGCTTGACCGTAGCAACGACGGCCAGGACCACACGGTTTTGCCGTACGCGTTCAGCGTCGCTCGTCCGCACGCGGTTTCGGGCTCACAGGGACTACCCGCCCTGCCCGCTACCTTTTTCGTGCCGACGCTGCCGCGTCCACCGCAAGCCCGGCTCGCGAAACGTGACGACGCGCGATCGCCCCTCAAGGTCAAGCCGGAATGGACGACACATACGCCGAAACCGAATTTCGGTAAAGTGGAATATTTTTCCGCGCGAGGATTGACAGAGGGCGACACAGGCTGGGCCCCGTAGCCCGGATGGAGCGCCAGCGTAATCCGGGACAGTGCGCGGAGCGGCCCCGGATTGCGCTTCCGCCTTCGCTCTCCGAGCTACGGCGGAAGCTCCATCCGGGCTACGGGAGATCACTCCGGCACCGGCATTCCGTCCGCCATGATGGATCGCCCCTTCCGTTCCACGATCATCCCATAAGCCTGCGGCTGGCGGTGAAGGTCGAAATTGAAGGTGGTGCGCTTGTAGGAGTTGCAGAGGTCGAGATCGCAGCGCGCCAGCGCGATCTCGTCGCCCTTGGTCGTGCATCGCGCGATGATCTCGCCCGAGGGCGCGATGATGCAGCTGCCGCCGATGTGATCCACGCCCTCCTCGACGCCGGCCTTGGCGACGCCGACCACGAAAGTGCCGTTCTGGTAGGCGCCGGCCTGCATCACCAGATGGTTGTGGAACAGCGAGAGATCGTCATGCTCGGGCGCGGGCGGATTGTGCACCGGCGTGTTGTAGCCGATCAGCACCATCTCGACGCCCTGCAGGCCCATCACCCGGTAGGTCTCGCTCCAGCGGCGGTCGTTGCAGATCGCCATGCCCATCACGCCGCCGAAGGCCTCGGTCACGCCAAAACCGCTGCCCGGCTCGAAGTAGCGCTTTTCCAGATGCTGAAATTTCCGCCACGGCTCGGGCTCGGCATGGCCGGGCAGATGGACTTTGCGATACTTCGAGACGATCGCGCCGCTCTTGTCGACCAGAATGGACGTGTTGTAGCGCCGGACAATTCCGTCCTCGACCGTCAGCTCGGCATAACCGAGATAGAAGCCGATGCCGATCTCGCGGGCGAGATCGAACAGGGCACGCGTCTCCGGCCCCGGCATCTCGCGCTCGAAAAAACTGTCGATCTCGGCCTGATCCTCAAAATACCAGCGCGGAAAAAACGTCGTCAGCGCAAGCTCGGGATAGACGATCAGATCGCAGCCGCCGGCTTTCGCCTCGCGCATCGAGGCCATCAGCCGGGCGACAACTTCCGTCCTGCTCGCGGTCCTTGCGATCGGGCCAAGCTGGCCGGCTGCGATAGTTACGAATCTCGCCACGCCTCATTCCCTCGTCTTCCGGAGTGCATCGGGCCTTGAGCCTATCGAGCAGCGCACCGCGCGCACAGGCCGGCTCGACCCATCGTCGCGACGAGGCACAATCAAATTCCATGCCTGTGGGTATCATTGTGCAGCGTCCGGCGGCCGCGCATCAGAATTCCGGAACTTCGTTGCGAATCTGCAACGGTTCCCCACCGTCTGAAGCCGGACAAAACAAACTCCCATTCCGGCCACGAACCGCTCTCACAAGGCCGTGAGACTATCAGGGGAACGACGATGCGCGCACAACGCGTTTGGAAAGTGAATGGGGACGCCAGCATCGGGCAGCTCCAATCCAGACTGGACGATCTGAACAAGCGTCTCGGTCAGCTCGAAAACCAGCATCCGGAGAGCTGGAAGCTGGAAGAACTGAGAGCAAGCGCGCTCAGCCTGTCGCGCGAGATCGACGATATCCGCTGCGCCGAGGCGACGGCGGCACTGAGCGAGTTGCTGCGGAAGTAGTCACCCCCTGGCGATTCGGCATTGCGTAGGATGGGTAGAGCGCCAGCGAAACCCGTCGCTCCCTCTCAGTCGCGCGAGGAACCAACCTCTCTCGCCGTCATTTCCATGAGAGCATGGAGCACGATCATGACCAGGCACCTGACGCGAACCCATCTCGCGCGCGGCGTGGCCGGCGCGGTGTCCACGTTGGTCCTGTGCGCGACGGCGGCCTTCGCCCTTGCGCGCCATTTCGCATTGTAAGGGATTTCGCATGACGTCCGATCCCGAGGAGCAGGTGCGGCTGCAAGGCTTTGGCGAGATGACGCTACGCACGGCAATCGCGACACTGACGACGCTCGCGCCGCGCGAACGCTCGGAGACTGCGATCTTCCGCGTCCGCGACGGCGTCCGGCTGGCGCAAAGCGAGATCGCCGAACTCGCCTCACACTGGGACATCGAGCCCGCGCCTAACGTGCGGTCTCCGAGACTGGTCCCGGAGCAGCATTGGCCGGACATCGTGCGCGGCATGGTGCGCGAGGCCCCGCTGCCGGCGCTGATGGTGGCGTTTCTGGTGGGCGTGGTGGTGGCAAGGCGGTGAGGAACCCCACCGCCCGCCCGGGGATCCCGACCTATTCGTGACGATCCATCGCGGACGTCGCCTTGGTGTCGCGCATCGTCAGATAGACCAGCAGCGAAACCGCGATGCAGTCGGTCAGATACCAGTAGAACCAGCTTTCGTGGCCGATCGACTTGAACCATAACGCGATCGATTCGGCGGTACCGCCGAAGATCGAGACGGTCAGCGCATAGGGCACCCCGACGCCCGTTGCGCGTACGCTGGTCGGAAACAGTTCCGCCTTCACCACCGCATTGATCGCGGTATAGCCCGACACGATCATCCAGGCGGCGGCGATCAGCAGGAAGGCGGAAAATGCATCGTGCGTGGCCTGCAGGGTCGTCAGCAAGGGAATGGTGAACAACGTGCCGGACACGCCGAAGCCGATCAGCAGCCATTTGCGCCCGATGCGGTCGGAGATCGCACCGTAGACCGGTTGCAGCACCATCGCGAAGACGAGGCTTCCCGCTGTCACCATGGTGGTCTGGTCGTCGGTCAGCTTCACCGACAGGCGGAGGAATTTCTGCATATAGGTGGTGTAGGTGTAGAATGCCGCCGTGCCGCCCATGGTCAGCCCCACCACGAGCATCAGCTCACGCGGGTAGTTCAGCAGCGCGCGGATCGAGCTGGATTTCTTCACCGCGGCCTGGCTGCTCTTGAAGGCGTCGGTCTCGTGCAGATTGCTCCGCATCAAGGCCGCGACGACCGCGAGCACGGCACCGAACGCAAACGGCACGCGCCAGCCCCAGGCCCGGATCTCGTCAGTCGAGAGAAACACCTTCTGCAGGAGAAGCAGCACGAGGATGGCGCAGAGCTGCCCGCCGATCAGGGTCACGTACTGGAAGCTGGAGTAGAAGCCGCGATTCTTCTCGTCGGCGACCTCACTGAGATAGGTGGCGCTGGTGCCGTATTCGCCGCCGAGGCTCAGCCCCTGCAGGACCCGCGCAAGGCCGAGGATGACGGGAGCGGCCAGACCGATCGAAGCATAAGTCGGTGTCACCGCAATGATCAGCGACCCGAAGCACATCATCACGACGGACAGCGTCAGCGCGTTGCGCCGGCCATAGCGATCGGCCAGATGGCCGAACATCCAGCCGCCGAGCGGGCGCACCAGGAAGCCCGCAGCAAACAGCAGCGCCGCATTGAGCTGCTGAACCACCTCGTCACCATCAGGGAAGAACGCCTTGGCGAAATACAGGGAGAACGCCGCATAGGCGTAGAAATCGTACCACTCGACGAGATTGCCGACCGAGCCGACGAAGATCGCGCGCAACCGGCGCTTCATGTCGGTGATATCGGCACGCTGCTTCGTGGCGGGCGCTCCGACAGTCTGAATTGAGGCTTCCTGTGAACTCACGACGTCCTCCGCAGATTTATTGGAAAACCGGATGGCTTCGGCGCTGCTTCAGCAACGGCCGTGCCAATCGTGAGCGGCACGCGAAAACGGTGGGAATTGCCGTAAATTGCGCAGTTTTTTGAGGAGGACGGCCACGCGAGGGCGGGAGCGTCGGCAAGAATCCGCCGATGCAAATGTCGACATCGGCGGATTTCCGCCGATCAATCACCGGCTCAGGGCTCCTTGCGGCCGGGCCGCGCCAGCGCGTATTTCGCCATCTTCTCGTTCAGCGTCCGGCGCGGCACGCCGAGCTCCTCTGTGACGGCGGCAATCGACCAGTCATGCTCGCGCAAGGCGGCCTCGATCAGCGCACGCTCGTAGGCCGCAACACGGTCGGCGAGCGACCGCTGCGGCGCTCCCGGTTCGCCGCGTCGAAGGATCTCGGCGACGCTGCGACCGGTCGCGACCAGTCCCAGCGCATAGCGTTCGGCGACGTTCTTCAGCTCGCGCACATTGCCAGGCCAGTCATGGGCGAGCAGCGCATCGAGATCGTCCGCCCGCAGCGGCGACATCGTGCGGCCCGCGCCCTGGGCGGCAGCGGCGGCAAAATGCTCGAACAGCAGCAGGACGTCATTGCCGCGCTCGCGCAGCGCCGGCAGGTGAACCTCCGCCGCCGCAAGACGGAAGTAAAGATCGGAGCGGAAGCGCCCCTGGCGGCTGTCGGCCGCGAGATCACCCTTGGCTGCCGCGATGACGCGAACGTCGACCGGCAGCAGCTTGTTGGACCCGACCCGCTCGATCGCGCGCTCCTGCAGCGCCCGCAGGATCTTGGCCTGGAACGGAAGCGGCATGCTTTCGATCTCGTCGAGCAACAGCGTGCCGCCACTCGCGTGCTCGAACTTTCCGATGCGGGCGCCACGTGCGCCGGTGAAGGCGCCGGCCTCATGGCCGAACAATTCGCTTTCGAACAATTCGGCCGGGATCGCGGCGCAGTTCACGGCAACGAAAGGCGCCTTCGCGCGCGGGCCGAAATCGTGCAGGGCCCGCGCCACCACCTCCTTGCCGGTTCCGGTCTCGCCGGTGACGATCACGTCGCGATCGTGACCGGCGAGCTCGAGCACGCTGGCACGCACCGCGACCATCGGCTTCGACAGGCCGATCAGGCGGGCATCGATCTCGCCGGGCGCGGCGAGACGATCCGAGAGCTGGCGAAGCTGCAATTTCAACTGTCGCCGCTCGATCGCGCGGGTCATGACTGCCGAGAGCAGCTCGGGATCGTGAGGCTTCTGCAGGAAATCGTAGGCGCCCTCGCGCATCGCAGCGACCGCCAGAGGCACGTCGCCATGCGCGGTCAGGAGCACGACGGGAATATCAGGATCGGCGCGGCGAATGTCGCGCATCAACTCGAGCCCGGATCGCTGCGGCATGCGAAAATCGGTCAGCACGGCGTCGGGCGGAGTTTCCTTCACGAGGCGCATGGCCTCGTCCGCGCCCGCGGCAACCCGGACCGTGAACCCACCCAGCTCCAGCCACTGCCGCACCGAATTGCGGACGATCTCCTCGTCGTCGACGACGAGCAAGGACCCGCTCATGCCTGCAGTTCCGATTGCTGGGAAACCGGCGCGACATCCACGACCGGAATGACGACCTTGAAAGTCGAGCCTTTGCCCGGCGCGCTCTCCACCAAGATATCTCCTCCGAACTCCCTGACGATTCCGTACGAGATCGAGAGCCCGAGGCCAAGCCCCTCGCCGATCTCCTTGGTGGTGAAGAACGGGTCGAACAGCGATTTGAGGTGCTCGGGTGCGATGCCGGCGCCGGTGTCGCCGACCTCGATCACAGCGCTGTCGTCGCGGCGGCCGAGCCGGACCTGGAGCACCCGCCGCTCGCAATCGCGCATCGCATCGATCGCATTCGACAGCAGATTGACGACGACCTGCTCGAGCCGGATCGGATTGGCAAGGCTATGGAGCGGCTCGGCAGGCGCCTCGCGCACCACCTCGATATGCTCGTGATCGATGCGGTATTGCAACAGGCGGACCGCATTGTCGATGACAGGCGCGAGCTCTACGGCGCTGCGCGTCCCGGTCTCCTTGCGCGCGAACATGCGCAGGTGATCGATCAGTGCCATCATGCGCTCGGCGATCGATGACATCAGGTCGAGGTTGGCGGCCGCGCGATCGACCTCGTTGCGGCGGAGCAGGACGCGACTGCTCGCGACATAGGTGATCAGCGCCGCGAGCGGCTGGTTGATCTCGTGCGCGACGCCGGCAAGCGCCTGGCCGAGGCTCGCGAGCTTGGCGCTCTGCACCAGGCTTTCCATGGTCCGGCGCAGCTCTTCGGTGCGCTCGGCCACGCGCCGCTCGAGAACGTCATGAGCCTCGAGCTTCGCCCTGACGGCCTGCCGCCGCTGCCAGGCAACCAGCACGACCAGCAGCGAGGCGACGAGAGCCAGGACGCTCGCGATCGCGACGGTCGCCGCACTGCGCTTGGCATCCGTGACGTCCGAGAACAGGAGCAGCTTCCAGCCCTGATCGTGCGGATGGACCTGAAGGGCATATTCCCCGAACTCGGCATTGCCGCGGCCGCGCGCGCGACCGATCTGGATGCGCTGCCGGTCGCGCTCGGGCACGAAGATTGGAGCGGCGTCGATCGCCTGACCGAATTGCTGTACGGCGTTCAGCTCTGCGAGCCGCTCCGCAGGCACCGGGAGCAGCGGACGATATTTCCAGTCCTCGCGGCTGGCGAGGAAGATCACGCCGTTCTCGTCCTCCATCGCCACGAGGTCGCCGGCCCGCGCCCAGTCGGACTCGAGCGAACCGAGATCGATCTTGACCACGGCGACGCCGAGGGTTTTGCCGCCCTCCACGATCCGATGCGACAGGAAATAGCCGGGCTGTCCCGTGGTGGCACCGACGGCGTAGTAATGGCCCTCGCCGGCGCGCATGGCGTCCACGAAATAGGCGCGGAACGCGTAATTGTGCCCGACGAAACTCGAATCCTGGTCGAAATTGCTCGCCGCCAAAGCGAGACCGGTGCTGTCGAGGACATACAGCTCGGCCGATCGAGCTCCCTGGTTGAGCGATTTGAGGTAGCGATTCGCGGCGGCGGTCGCCGATGCGTCATGGGGATCGCGGTAGAGCTCGCGGATGGGATCGGCGAGCGACAGAACCGCCGGCAAATAGCGATAGCGCGCGACGGTCGCGTCGAAGGTGCTTGCAATCAGCGCAAGCCGGTCATTGCCCTCCCGCTGCATGCGCGCAAACCCTGCATCCAGCGCGAGAACGTAGGCCAGCCAGCCCACCGCCGCGATCGCCGCAAGCGCGAGAGCGCCCGTCAGCGTGTGCCGCCGCAGAGCTGGACGAGGAGTTTGCATCTGGGCTCCGGACCGGGACGATTTCGCTAGGTAGCATATCGCGCGACCGGCGCCCGAGGGGAACGCCGCGCGGAAAAGGGGCTGCTGGGGGAATGCCGAGCCGTCCGGTCGGTCGGGTCCGGCCCATGGGCCGCAACAAGCCATGCCGCCGCAACAGACCGCCCCGCCCGTGCAAATCGGCCGTGGACCCGATCTGAAAATCGTTGCAGAAAGGCGCTCCCGAGGCGCTGGCGGCCGGTCCGCCAAGCCTCTGGAAAACGTCAACTTTTGGGAAAACGTCAACTTTTGGAAGAATGGTCGGAGTGGCAGGATTCGAACCTGCGACCCCTGCGTCCCGAACGCAGTGCTCTACCGGGCTGAGCCACACTCCGACAAGAAGGCGGCTTATAGCGGCGGGTTCGGCGCACTGCAAGCGGCCGGCATGAGGAATTTTGTCCCTGTGAAAATGGGTCTTGAAACGCTGATTTTACCGGCCGGCGCGGCCGGCGCCGAGGCTGCCGCCCGCACGCTGGCCGCCGGCGGGCTGGTCGCGTTTCCGACCGAGACCGTCTACGGGCTCGGGGCGGATGCGGCCAATGCCGCCGCGATCGCCCATCTCTACGCCGCCAAGGGGCGGCCGGCCTTCAATCCGCTGATCGCCCATGTCGCCGATATTGCCGCCGCACGGCGGATCGGCCGGTTCGACGCCCGCGCGTTGAGGCTCGCGGAAGCGTTCTGGCCGGGGCCGCTGACGCTGGTGGTGCCGAAGGCGGAGGACTGCCCGGTGGTGGATCTCGCCACCGCGGGCCTCGACACGGTCGCGATTCGCATCCCCGCCCACGAGGTGGCGCAGGCGATCCTGCGCGCCTTCGGCGGCGCCGTGGTGGCGCCGTCCGCCAACATCTCCGGCCACGTCTCGCCGACGCTGGCGGCCCATGTCGAGAGCGACTTATCGGGGCGGATCGACCTGATCGTGGACGGCGGACCTGTTACGGTCGGCGTCGAATCGACCATTGTCGGCTGCCTCGACGCGCCGATGCTGCTGCGCCCCGGCGGGTTGTCGCGCGAACGGATCGAGGCGGTGCTGGGTACGCCCCTGGCGCGGCCGCCGGTGGAGGCCGAAAGCGACGACAGCCAGCCGCTGGCACCGGGCATGCTGGCCTCGCATTACGCGCCGCGCGCCAGCGTGCGGCTTCGCGCGCAGGACGTTGCGCCCGGCGAAGCGCTGCTGGCGTTTGGCTCTGAGCGCCTGCCTGGCGTCGATGCGGCCGTCGCTGTCATGAACTTGTCGCCCACCGGTGATCTCGATGAAGCCGCCGCCAATCTGTTCGGCTATCTTCGCGCCCTCGATGCGAAGGGGCCACGGGCCATCGCGGTGATGACGATCCCCGAAGACGATCTGGGCGAAGCGATCAATGACCGGCTGCGCCGGGCTGCGGTGGCGAGATAAGAGCGAAGTAGAGACGAGACAATGAACATCAATAAGCCTGCGATCCCTCCACTTGCGCCCGAGCTGATCGACCAATTTCGCAAGATCGTCGGCGACAAGCACGCGATCACCGATGCAGCCGACATCGAGCCTTACGTCACCGAGGAGCGCAATCTGTTCCACGGCCGCTCGCCGCTGGTGCTGCGTCCGGGCTCGACGGCGGAGGTCTCCGCGATCTGCAAGCTTGCCTCCGCGCATAAAATCGCGCTGGTGCCGCAGGGCGGCAATACCGGGCTCGTCGGTGGGCAGACCCCGCACAATGGCGAGGTGGTGGTGTCGCTGCGCCGGCTCGACAAGATCCGCGAAGTCGACACCGCCTCCAACACCATGACGGTCGAAGCCGGCGTGGTGCTGCAGATCGCGCAAGCGAAGGCGTCCGACGTCGACCGGCTGTTTCCGCTTTCGCTCGGCGCCGAGGGCAGCTGCACCATCGGCGGCAATCTCTCCACCAATGCCGGCGGCACCGCCGCGCTCGCCTATGGCGTGGCGCGCGAGATGGCGCTGGGGCTGGAAGTCGTGCTGGCCGACGGGCGCGTGCTCAACGTGTTGTCGAAGCTGAAGAAGGACAACACCGGCTACAATCTGCACAATCTCTTCATCGGCGCCGAAGGCACGCTCGGCATCATCACGGCAGCGACGCTGAAGCTGTTCCCGAAACCGCGATCGGTCGAGACCGCCTATGTCGGGCTGAAATCGCCGGAAGCGGCCTTGAATCTGCTGACGATCGCGCAGAGCGAGGCCGCGAGCGCGCTGACGAGTTTTGAGCTGCTGTCGGAGATGGCGGTCGATTTCTCGGTGCGGCACGGCATCGATGTGCGCGATCCGCTCAGCGAGAAGCATCCCTGGTACGTGCTGATGGAGTTGTCGTCCCCCGGCGACGATGCCCGCACGCCGCTGGAGACGATCCTCGCCCGCGCCATGGAAGAGGAGATCGTCGACGACGCCGTGATCGCGGCCAACCTCAGCCAGCGCAACAATTTCTGGAAGCTGCGCGAGGAGATGTCGGCGGCGCAGAAGCCGGAGGGCGGCTCGATCAAGCACGACATCTCGGTGCCGATCGCCGCGGTGCCCGCCTTCATCGCGGAAGCCAACGCCGCCGTGGTAAAACTGATCCCGGGCGCGCGGCCGGTGCCGTTCGGCCATCTCGGCGACGGCAATCTGCATTACAATGTCAGCCAGCCGATCGGGGCCGACACCGCGGACTTCCTGGCGCGCTGGCACGACATGAACGCCGTCGTGTTCGAGATCGTGCTGCGCATGGGCGGATCGATCTCGGCCGAGCACGGCATCGGCGTGCTCAAGCGCGACGAGCTGCCTGACGTCAAGGACAAGACCGCGATCGAGCTGATGCGCGCCATCAAGGCGATGCTCGATCCGCTCGGCATCATGAATCCGGGGAAGGTGCTGTGACCGCGTCGTTCTCGCCTGCTCCGCTTGCGATCGACGCCATCGGCGATGCCGATGTCGAAGAGGTCGTCGCGCTGTGGCAGCGCTGCGGCCTGACGCGGCCGCGATGGCGGCGCGATCGTGGCGACCGTCATGGTCGGCCACGACGGTCATCGCGGCTGGGTCTATTACGTCGCGGTCGACCCCGACGGCCGCAAGCGCGGCCATGGCCGCCTCATCATGGCCGCAGCCGAAGACTGGCTGCGCGCCGCCGGAATTTCGAAACTGCAACTCCTCGTCCGCCGCGAGAACGCACAGGCCAATGCGTTCTACGGCGCGCTGGGCTTCGAGCTATCGACGTCCGTGATGTTCCAGAAGTGGCTCGACGGCCGCGCGACCACGCCAAGCAACTGAGATCAACCATGACCATTTCCGACCGCGTCCGCATCAAGGACGTCCGCGTGCTCTCGGACGGCTGGACCACGCTGAAGACCACCACGTTCGAGTACCGGCGCGCCAGCGGCGAGTGGCAGACGCAGCACCGCGAGACCTATGAGCGCGACAACGCCGCAGCCGTGCTGCCCTACAACCTCGCTGGGCGCACCGTGATCCTGGTGCGCCAGTTCCGCCTGCCGGCCTTCATCCGCGGCTACGACGACCTGCTGATCGAAGCCGCCGCCGGCGTGCTCGACAACGCCGAGCCCGAAGAGCGCATCCGCGCCGAGGCCGAGGAGGAAACCGGCTACCGCCTCCACCACGTCCACAAGGTGTTCGAGGCCTTCATGAGCCCCGGCGCCATCACCGAGAAGCTGCATTTCTTCGTCGCCGAGTACGAGCCTTCGATGCGGGTCAGCGACGGCGGCGGCCTCGAGCACGAGGGCGAGGACATCGAGGTGCTGGAGCTCTCGATCGACGAGGCGCTGGCGATGATCGCCGACGGCCGCATCATCGACGCTAAGGCGATCATGCTGCTGCAATATGCGGCGCTGCATATTTTCAGGTAGATGCTTTCTTCACCTCTCCCACAAACAGGGCGAAGGGAGCGCACCGGGCGCGCGGCGCGCCCTTGCGCCAACGCAATTCTGACCTGCGCCGCCGCTCTCCCCGTTGAGCAACCCGAAAACTACCTCTAGTCTGGCCTCAACCAAGAACCAGGAGACGCGCCCATGTCCGCTTCGCGCGACGACGAATTCGGCTTTGCGCCCGACTATGATTCCCCCGTCCCCTACATGCAGCGCACCCGCGATTATTACGCGGCGATCGGCTACACCACCGCGTATCGCTGGGCGCATTACACCGAAGCGCCGTTCCAGCCGCTGAAGAAGCCGCTGGCAAAGTCGCGGGTGACCATCATCACGACCGCTGCGCCGTACGATCCCAGCAAGGGCGACCAGGGACCGGGCGCGGCGTATAATGGCGGCGCCAAGTTCTACCAGGTCTATGACGGCGACACGTCGAAAGAGCACGATCTGCGCATCTCGCATATCGGCTACGACCGCAAGCACACCTCGGCGACCGATAACGGCACCTGGTTTCCGCTGCCGCAGCTCCTGAAGGCGTCCGCCGCCGGCCGCATCGGCGAGGTCGCGCCGCGCTTCTTCGGCGCCCCGACCAACCGCAGCCATCGCGTCACGCTCGACACGGATGCACCGGACATCCTGGCACGCTGCCTTGCGGACAAGGTTGACGTCGCGGTGCTGGTGCCGAACTGCCCGGTCTGCCACCAGACCACGGCGCTGGTGGCGCGGCATCTCGAGCAAAACGGCATCCCGACCGTGATCATGGGCTGCGCCAAGGACATCATCGAGCACGCCGCCGTGCCGCGCTTCCTGTTCTCCGACTTCCCGCTCGGCAATTCCGCCGGCAAGCCACACGACGTCGCCTCGCAGGCGCAGACGCTCGAGCTGGCGCTCAAGCTGCTGGAGAGCGCGAGCGGCCCGCAAACCACGATGCAATCGCCGCTGCGCTGGAGCGAAGATGCCTCCTGGAAGCTCGACTACAACAACGTCGCGCAGCTTTCGCCGGAAGAGCTGGCGCGCCGCCGCGCCGAATTCGACAAGCAGAAGGAGATCGCGCGCGGCAACCGCGCCGCCTGACGTCCTCCGATAACGATAACAATGGGGAGAGCGACGTGACGCGACCGTTCGAGGGCGTGAAGATCCTGGATTTCACGCAAGTGCTGGCCGGCCCCTATGCGAGCTACCAGCTCGCGCTGCTGGGAGCCGATGTCGTCAAGGTCGAGCGGCGCGAGGGCGAGGACATGCGTCGCACGCCACTCTCACGAGAATGGGCCGACCGCGGCCTCGCGCCGGCGTTCCAGGCCGTCAACGGCAACAAGCGCAGCCTGACGCTCGATCTGCAGAAGCCGGAGGCGATCGCGATCGTGAAGAAGCTCGCAGCGACCGTCGACGTCGTCATGGAGAATTTCCGCCCCGGCGTGATGGACAAGCTCGGCATCGGCTATGAAGCGCTGTCCGCGATCAATCCAAAACTGATCTATTGCGCGGTGTCCGGCTTCGGCCAGACCGGCCCGGATCGCCTGCGGCCTGGTTATGACGGCAAGATGCAGGCGCTGTCGGGCATCATGGCCATCACCGGCCATCCCGAGACGGGGCCGACGCGCGCGGGCTTTGCGGTGTGCGACGTGCTGTCGGGCGCCACCGCCGCGTTCGGCGTGTCGAGCGCGCTATATCAGCGCGACCGCACCGGCAAGGGGCAGTTCGTCGATGTCTCCATGCTGGAGGCGACGATGGCGTTTCTGTCGGGACAGATCGCGGACTGGTCGGTTGCCGGCCATCGCCAACAGCTCTCGGGCAATCAGGCGGTGAGCCGCAGGACCACGGCGAATTTGTTCAAGTGCGGCGACGGCCACATCCTGCTCGCCGTCAACAATGAGAAGCAGTACCGCGCGCTGATGGCTGCGCTCGGCCGCGAGGACACGCTGAGCGACCCGCGCTTTGCCGACTGGTTTTCCCGCAACGAGAACGAGCCCGCGCTGCGTGCCATCATCGAAGCGGCGCTGGCGGCAAAACCGGCGCGCGAATGGGAGACCATTCTGGAGGACGCCGGCGCGCCCTGCGCCAGCATTTGGAAGGTCGAGGAGGTGATCGACCATCCGCAAATCAAGGCGCGCGGCGCGATCCAGCAGCTGGATACGCCCTACGGACACCTGCGCTTTGCCGGCAGCGGCTTCCAGCTCGCCCATGGCGGCGGCAGGCTGGACCGGATGGCGCCGGAGCTCGGCGCCGATACCGATGCCGTGCTGGGCGAGCTGGGGTTTGATGCGGCGGAGATCGCGGGGCTGCGGGCACGGGAGATTGTTTAAGACTCCGCTGCCGTAGGGTGGCTAAAACAACGACCCCTGCCCGTCATCAGATGACGCCGCCGCCTTCCGCGCCGCCTTCTTCGGCTTCGCCGCCTCTGCTTCCGCCGCCATCTCCTCCGCGCTGATCGGCAGCAGCAACTGATCGTCATCATTGGCGACGCGGTTGACGCGGGTCGAGACCGGGTGCCAGGCGAATTCGCCGATGCGCGGCGCCGTCATCAGCGGCAGGATCGCATCGACCTCGTCGCCCCTGATGTCGAGCCAGCGCTCGAAATCGCGCGGGCTGATGGTGACGGGCACGCGGTCATGCAGTGCGGCGAGATCCTCGCCCGCCGCGGTCGTGACGATCGCGACCGTGTCGAGCTCCTCACCGTTCGGCCCCGCCCAGGTCTCGAACAATGCAGCGAAGCCGAGCGGCGCACCGTCGGCGCGGTGGATGAAGAAGGGCTGCTTGCGGCCGTCCGCCACCTTCCATTCGTAATAGCCATCGGCCGGGATCAGGCCGCGCCGCCGGCGAATCGCGCGTTTGAAGGCGGGCTTCTCCAGCACCGTCTCGGAGCGCGCATTGATCAGGAGCGTAAAGCCCTTGGGGTCCTTGACCCAGCCTGGCAACAGGCCCCAGCGCATCAGGCGAAAATGCCGCGCGCCGTTCTCGGCCAGGACGACCGGAATCGGTTGTGTCGGGGCCACATTGTACCGGGGCGGGAAATTCGGCTGCTCGATGTAGCCAAACAGTTGCCGCAAAGCCGCGGGGGCCGAAGTTATGACGAAGCGTCCACACATCCCAGAATGTCTATATAGGGTCCGTTCAGGTCCTTTTAACCCCGAACGTTAACACTGCGGCAGATGAGCTCAACGGCCTCCCAACCCGCGCGGACGCAAGCACAGACGGGCCCCGAGGCCGCCGACTGGGCCGAACGGCTGCGCGTGGCCAATATCAACCCGCGGACCGGGCTTGCCACCGACTATCTCAACCATTTCAATGAAGCCGTGATGCTGCTGGAAATGGTTCCGGACATGCCGGAATGCGCGGAAGATTTTTTGACCTGGTCGCCGCTGTCCTACGCCGAGCATTTCACGGCATCGAACTTCAAGGCGCGGGACCTGGCCATCGAGGCCTATGAGAAGGCCAACCCCAACGTGCGCGCCCAGTTCGACCACATCACCGATACCATGACCTCGATCCTGTCTGCGGTCGGCTCGGCCATGCGCGAGGTCGAAAAGGACACGACCCGCGTCCGCCTCGCCGAGCAGGCCACGCTCTGGGTCAAGCCGCTGATCGCCGCCTGCGGCGGCATCATCAATGGCGGGGCGGAAGCCGACGTCGACACCATCATGGCGAACTGAGCTGTGGTTGCGGTCGTCCAGCCCACCCATCCCCAGCTCGCCGTCAGCGCCGCCATTTTCCGCGACGGCAAGGCGCTGCTGACCCGCCGTGCCCGTTCGCCCGCCAAGGGCTTTTATTCGCTGCCCGGCGGCCGGGTCGAATTCGGCGAATCGCTGCATCAGGCCCTGAGCCGCGAGGTCGACGAGGAGACCGGGCTCGACATCGCGATCGTCGGCCTTGCCGGCTGGCGCGAAGTGCTGCCGGCCGCGCCCGGCGCCGGCCATTATCTGATCATGTCGTTTGCCGCCCGCTGGGTGGCCCGGGAGCCGGTCCTGAACGACGAGCTCGACGACTACCGCTGGATCGCCCCCGACGCTCTGGCGGGCCTCGGAGACCTCAAGCTGACCGGAGGACTGGAGGAAGTCATCCAGTCCGCCGCGCGGCTGATTGGAGCTTAAAACTAGCCCCGACCTCCGCTGCACTCCCAACCGTCGAGGGAGCGCACCGACTGCGCGGCAGCTTCCGTGCCTTGCTTCTCCGCATCGGAGAAGGCATACACCCGGCCGATGTCGACGCGATTTCTGGCCATTTTTGCCCTGATTCTCGCCTGCGCCTCCGTGCCCACGAGGGCCCAGGACGTGGCGGCGCCGTTCGACGCCGATTTGCAGCGGCTGGCGGAGATCCTCGGCGGGCTGCACTATCTGCGCGGCATCTGCGGGTCCAACGAGGGCAACAAATGGCGCAACGAGATGCAGGCGCTGATCGATGCCGAAACCCCCTCCGGGGAGCGCCGCACCCGCATGATCGCTGGCTTCAACCGCGGCTATAACGGCTTCCAGCAGACCTATCGCAGCTGCACGCCGGCCGCGACGGTGGCGATCCGCCGCTATATCGAGGAAGGCTCGAAGATCTCGCGGGATCTGACGGCGCGCTACGCGAACTAGCTGTCATTCCGGGGCTCGACGAAGTCGAGAGCCCGGAATCCATTCATCCGCCGCCTCTGCGGCCCGATGGATTCCGGGCTCGCGCTACGCGCGCCCCGGAATGACAGCGCGGCTCGACCTGAGGGCACGACGGGAACCCTGTCATCGACTTTGTACACAGCCGTTAACCGTTCCTAAAGATGTGGCCTAGCGGTCGTTAATGCGCGTGCTACACCTCTCGCACAGCGCATCGCCGTGGATCGCGCCCCAGCCCCGATCGAGTTTCATGAGCCAGCCGATTTCCTACGCCCCCGACCGCGCGCCGCTGCCCGATCACGAGCAGAAGCAGGCCGCACTGAGTTATCTCAACGAGGCCTGGGCCGAAGCGCGCCATGAGGGCGTCGACGGCGACTGCCTGGCGCAGGCGAGTCTGTTTGCGGCCTTCGCCGAGCTCGTCGGCACCTACGGCGAGGACGCGGTCGCCAAATTCGTCGAGGGCTTTCCGGGCCGCATCCGCAACGGCGAGTTCTCGGTCACGCTCGCAAGGCAGTAATCCCTCGTCACGAAAATGACCCCGCCACGCGGGCGGGGCCAGTCAACGGATGAATGACTTTGCGAACGGATTTGGCGAAAGCCTTCGCGAAGTCTGCTGCGTTTATCGCACGGAAGTGGCTTACCGCGGATAAGCATTAGTCTCGCGGTGGCCGGGAGATATTCCCGCGGCGATCAGGAACCTCCCTCCCCTCACGGCTCGACCTTGAGCGTCGCTTTCATGTTGGGATGATAGCGGCAGTAATAGTCGATCACTCCGGCCTTCTTCAGAACCGATGTCGCCGATTTCTTCGGCGGCAATGTCACGTCGAAATCGCCATTCTTCGCCGTGGCCGTGTGGGCGAAGACGTCCTTGTTGATCCAATTGATGGTGTCGCCGACCTTGGCCGACACATCGGCCGGAGATATCTCGAGGTTCTCCATCGTGATCTCGATGGTCGCGGCGCGCGCCGGGGCGACCATCGCCGCAAGGACAAATGCTATGGCGATCGAAGCCAGTCGCTCCGGCATCATTGCCTCCCCTATTTCAGCTCGGCCGCGACGTGCTCGGCGTGCTGCTGATGGCCCTGGAAGATCTTCAGGCCGGTTTGCAGCAGGCTCTTCAGCTCGGCATTGTTGGCGGACGGAATCAGCTGGGTCTCCAGCGCGCCGTTGACCGCCTTGTGGTAGGCGACCTCGTTGGCGACATAGGCCTTGTCGAAGGCGGCGCCGCTGAGCTTGTCGAGCTCGGCCAGCTTGTCGCTCGCCTGCTTCGACAGTGCCTTGCTGGTGTCGTTGTCTTCAGGGGTGACGTTCAGCTTCTTGACCAGCGCGAGCGCCTGCTTGTTGACCGCCTCGTGGTCGCGCAGCATGTCCTCGGCAAACGCCTTGACGTCCTTGTTCTGTGCCTTCTTCTGCGCCTGCTTGGCGGCGTTGATGTCGATCACGCCGGCGGTGTAGGCGATGTGAGCGATCTGGGGATCGGTGGGCTTGTCGGCTGCGCCGGCGCTTTGCAGCAGCGCGGGGCCAGACAACAGAATTGCCGCGGCGATCGCCGCGCTCCGTCGGGTGAACATGGCTCGATACTCCTGTGGTGCCGGACGTTGGCCGGCGCGTTGCTTCACAGGGATTGGATGCGACTTTCGAGCAAACGTTCCCGAAAAATTACGCCCCGACGCCGAGGCGCCTGAGCACCGCCTCGGTCAGGCGCTCGCAGCGCTGTCCGGCGAACGGAAACGCGTCCATCACGACGGGGCCGATCTTCTTCTCGACGTTCTCGCGCAGCAGGGTGCGCGCACGGTGCAGCCGCGTCTTGACGGTCTCCGGCTTGATGCCGAGCAGCCCGGCCGTCTCCTCCATGCTCATGGCCTCCATCACCCGCGCGATGAAGACCGTGCGGTAGACGTCGGGCAATTCATCGACCGCGTGTTCGACGACGTGCTGGATCTCGCGTTGGGCCATGGATTTTTCCGGATCGGTTGCGGCGGACGAAAGGGGAAACTGGATGATCTGTGCTTCCAGCGTTGCCTCCGGCACCGATCCCAGCTCGACCTGCGGCTTCCGACTGCGCAAGCGTCCGAGCGCCTCGTTGATCGCAATGCGCGACAACCAGGTCGACAGCGCGGCTTCACCCAGAAAACCGTCGAGATGTGTGAAGGCGCGGACGTAGGTTTCCTGCACCACGTCCTCGGCCTCGCTGTCGCTGCGCAAGATGCCGCGGGCGAGCCGATAGAGCCTGCGGTTGTTGGCCTGCATGATCTCGCGGAGCGCAGCCTCGTCACGGCGCCGCGCGCGCTCGATCAGCTCGGATTCTGATGTCCTGACGCCGGCGGGCAGGCCGGCTGCGGTCCCTGGCATGGCGGGCACCCTGTCTCCATTGGTTCCAGACATTGGATGCCGGCCGGGGGAAAAGGTTCCAGACTTTTCTCGAGCCTAATCCGTCTCGATCGGCAGCGCCGGATCCCTCGCCCATTCGCCCATCGAGGCGTCATAGAGCGTCAGTCTGTCGTAGCCGAGCTGCGTCAGCAGGAACAGGTCGATGGTCGCCGAGATGCCGCCGCCGCAATAGAGAATTACGTTCTTGTCGCGCGTGACACCGTGGGCCGCGAATTTCGCTTCGGCGTCCGCCAGGCTGGTCAACGTCTTGTCGGCGTTCACGAGCGTTGCGGCCGATACGTTGACGCTGCCGGGAACGCGGCCGGGCCGGCCGTAGCGGCTCGGCTCGAGGCCGCGATGAAACTGCGGCCCGAGCGCGTTGACAATGACCGTCGAGGGATCGCCGATCCGCGCCTTCACGGTCGTCTTGTCGACGAAGAAACCGGCGCGCGGCGCGGCCTTGAAGGTGGTGGCCGGATATCCCCTCGGCGCGCCTGTCTCAATCGGCCGCCCCTCTTCCTTCCATTTGTCGAAACCGCCGTCGAGCACATGGGCATCGACGCCGAGCGAGCGCAGCATCCACCAGAACCGCGTCGCCCACATCATCGTCCCGATGCTGTAGAGCACGATGGTCTTGCTTGCATCGAGGCCGTGGCGGCCGAAGGCGGCCTCCAATTGGGCGACATCGGGCATCATGAAGAATTGTTGCGCGGAGGTGTCGGAGAACTCGCCTTGCAGATCGAGGAAGTCGGCGCCCGGAATGTGGCCGGCTTCGAACGTCTTGTCGCCGGGGACTGCGCGATAGGGTACGTCACTGCCCGGCGGCACCGGCTCGTTGTAAGTCGTGCAGTCGTAGAGGCGCAGGCTGGACTCGCCCAGGATGGCGGCGAGCTGCTCGGTCGATATGAGAGCGGCTGGCTGGGACATTGGACCTCTCCCAATTTGAGCTTGTGCGTCGTGGCACACTGTCATTGCCCGCGAAGGCGGGCAACCCAGTATTCCAGAGGCAGCAGCCGTATCAGCCAACTATCGCCGCGGAGTACTGGATGCCCCGGTCAAGCCGGGGCATGACAGCGGAGGGAGAGGCTTGACCTACTCCTACGGCTTCAGCGTTTCCAGAAACCGCACCGCTTCGCCTTGCGCGGGCGTCACCAGCTCGCCCTGCCACATCACGCGGCGGCCGCGGATGAAGGTGCCGACGGGCCAGCCCGTGACGCGCAACCCGTCATAGGGGGTCCAGCCGGCCTTGGACGCCACCCATTCGTTGGTGATGGTCTCGCTGCGCTTCAAGTCGACGATGGTGAAATCGGCATCGTAGCCGGCGGCGATGCGGCCCTTGCAGGCCATGTTGTAGAGGCGCGCGGGGCCGGCGCTGGTGAGATCGACGAAGCGCGCCAGCGACAGCCGGCCGGCATTGACGTGGTCGAGCATGAGCGGCACCAGCGTCTGCACGCCGGTCATACCGGAGGGCGAGGCCGGATATGTCTTCTGCTTCTCTTCCAGCGTATGCGGGGCGTGGTCGGAGCCGAGCACGTCGATGATGCCCTGCTCGATGCCGCGCCAGATGCCGGCGCGGTGATCGGCACCGCGCACCGGCGGGTTCATCTGCGCCAGCGTGCCGAGCCGCTCGTAGCATTCGGGCGCAGCGAGCGTGAGGTGGTGCGGCGTCGCTTCGCAGGAAGCGACGTCCTTGTGATCGCGCAAAAACTCGATCTCTTCCTTGGTCGAGATGTGCAGCACGTGGATGCGCTTGCCGGTCTCGTGCGCAAGCTTGACGAGGCGCTGCGTCGCCATCAGCGCCGCAGTCTCGTCGCGCCAGACCGGATGCGAGCGCGGGTCGCCTTCGATGCGATGCGACTTGCGGTCGTTGAGGCGGTATTCGTCCTCGGCATGGAAGGCCGCGCGGCGGCTGATCACCTGGAAGATGCGGCGCAGGCTTTCATCGTCCTCCACCAGCAGCGCACCGGTCGAGGAGCCGATGAACACCTTGACGCCGGCGCAGCCCGGCGCGCGTTCGAGCACCGGCAGATCCTGCACGTTCTCGCGGGTGCCGCCGATGAAGAAGGCGAAATCGCAATGCATGCGATGATGGGCGCGCTTCACCTTGTCGGTGAAGGTGGCCTCGGTCACGGTGAGCGGCGAGGTGTTCGGCATCTCGAACACGGCGGTGACGCCACCCATCACGGCGCTGCGCGAACCGGTCTCGAGGTCTTCCTTCTGCTCCAGCCCGGGCTCGCGGAAATGCACCTGCGTGTCCATCACGCCGGGCAGGATATGCAGGCCCTTGCAGTCGATGACCTCCGCGGCGGAGCTCTGCGACAGCGGGCCCAGCTCGGCGATGCGGCCGCCCGTGATGCCGATATCGCGAACATTCTCGCCGTCCTGGTTGACGACGGTGCCGCCCTTGAGGATCACATCGAAACGCTGGGTCATGGCTGAAGGCCCTTCTCATCCCCAAGCGCAGGGCTCGAGGTCTTGTCGTTTATGCCTCGCGGGCTTACGTTCCGGAGCAACATGTCGCAAGAGATTTTCGCATGAAATCAGCGTTTCTTCCCGACCGGGGCGTGGTCAAGGTCGCGGGCGAGGATGCGCGCAACTTCCTCAACGGCCTGGTCACGACCGACGTCGACAGACTGAAGCCGGGCCTGGGGCGATTCGGCGCGCTGCTGACGCCGCAGGGCAAGATCATCGTGGATTTCCTGATCACCGAGGTGCCTGCGGGTCACGGCGGCGGGTTCCTGATCGACTGCCCGAAGGCGCTCGCCGAAAGTCTCGCCACCAAGCTGAAATTCTACAAGCTGCGCGCCAAGGTCACGGTGGAAAACCTCGATCTCGGCGTGCTCGCGGCCTGGGACGGCCAGCCTGCGGCGCAGCCGGACCTCGCCTTCACCGACCCGCGCAACGAAGCTCTCGGCACCCGCGTCCTGATCCCCGAAGATCTCAAGCAGAAGCTGTCCGACCTCATCGGCGCCGAGCTGGTCGATGCGGCCGACTACGAGGCGCACCGCATCGCGCTCGGCGTGCCGCGCGGTGGGCTCGATTTCATGTACAGCGATGCGTTCCCGCACGAGACCAACATGGACCGCCTTGCCGGCGTCGATTTCGACAAGGGCTGCTATGTCGGCCAGGAGGTCGTCTCGCGCATGCAGCATCGCGGCACCGCCCGCACCCGCAGCGTGAAGGTGCTGCTCGACGGCCCCTCCCCCGAGGCGGGCGCGACCATTCTCGCCGGCGACAAGCCGGTCGGCACCATCGGCTCGACATCCGGCGGCAAGGGCATTGCCCTGGTGCGCATCGACCGTGTCGCCGACGCGCTCGATGCCGGCCAGCCGCTCACCGCAGGCGGCCTCGCCTTGAAGCTGGCAGAACCTGACGTCGTCCGTATTCCTGCAAAGCAGCCCACCGCATGAGCCGAGCCCCCCGCCTGCATCCCGACGGAAAGACCCGCTGCCCCTGGCCGGGCGATGACCCGTTTTACGTTGCCTATCACGACACCGAATGGGGCGTGCCGGAGTATGACGACCGCGCGCTGTACGAGAAGCTGATCCTCGACGGTTTCCAGGCCGGCCTGTCCTGGATCACGATCCTGCGCAAGCGCGACAATTTCCGCAAAGCCTTCGACGATTTCCAGCCGGAGAAGATCGCGCGCTACAATGCCAAGAAGGTCCACGCGCTGATGAACGATGCCGGCATCGTGCGCAACCGCGCCAAGATCGACGGCACGATCGCGAGCGCGAAATCGTATCTGGACATCATGGAGAGGGGCCCGGGCTTCTCGCAGCTGCTGTGGGACTTCATGGGCGGAAAGCCGCTCGTCAATCATTTCAAGACCACCGCGAGCGTGCCGGCCTCGACGCCGCTGTCGGTGCAGATCTCGAAGGAGCTGTCCTCGCGCGGCTTCAAGTTCGTCGGCCCGACTATCGTCTATGCCTTCATGCAGGCGACGGGCATGGTCAACGACCACCTCGTCGACTGTCACTGTCACGCCAGCTGCAGCAAGACGCAGCGCAAGCCGCGCCTCAAGGTCAAATGACGGCCAAGAAGACTGCACGCGACGTGGCGTCCCGCGCCTGGCAGCGCATGCTGTCGGGCCGGCGGCTCGATCTGCTCGATCCCTCCCCGCTCGACGTCGAGATCGCCGACATCGCACATGGGCTGGCGCGCGTCGCGCGCTGGAACGGGCAGACCGTTGGCGCGCACATCTTCTCGGTCGCGCAGCACACGCTGCTGGTGGAGACGGTGCTGCGGCACGAGATGCCGCGTGTCGACCAACGCATCCGGCTTGCAGCCCTGCTGCACGATGCGCCCGAATATGTCATCGGCGACATGATCTCGCCGTTCAAGGCGGTGCTCGACGGCCACTACAAGGCGGTGGAGAAACGCCTGCTCGGCGCCATCCACATCCGCTTCGGCCTGCCGCCGGTGCTGCCGGAGGAGGTCACGCTGGCGATCAAGGCCGCCGATCGGGGCGCGGCCTATCTGGAAGCGACCGAGCTTGCCGGCTTCAGCGAGAGCGAAGCGCGGCGCCTGTTCGGCAAGGATCCCGGCCTCTCCGACAGCGTCCGGCGCGACTATCTGACGCCGTGGACGGCGGCGCGAGCCGAGAAGCAGTTTCTAGAGCGGTTTGGCGCGGTGTTTGCGTAGGTGCCGCAGGGTGGGCAAAGGCGCGCTTGCGCCGTGCCCACGTCCTTTCGCGTTTGCGACAAAGGTGGTGGGCACGCTTCCGCCTTCGCTCTTCGAGCTACCGCGGACATGTCGCTTTGCCCACCCTACGGCACCGGCTATAATCGCGGCAAAAAGGTCCGCCATGATCCACGTCTGTTCCCTCGCCGCACTTCCCGAAACCGTCCGCCTTACCGGGGCCAGCCACGTGCTGACCGTGATGGCCAATGTCGAGCAGGTGGCACGGCCGGTGTCCGTGCTGCCCGCCAACCATCTCAAGGTCTCGATGGACGACATCACCGAGGAGATGGATGGTTTTACCGCACCGTCCGAGACGCATATCGATCAGGTGCTGAACTTCGTGCGCGGCTGGGACCGAGCTGCGCCGCTGGTGGTGCATTGCTATGCCGGCATCAGCCGCTCCACCGCGAGCGCGTTCGCGGCGGTCTGCGCACTCAATCCGAACCGCGACGAGCTCGAGATCGCCAGGAAGATTCGCACGGCCTCGCCGATCGCCTCGCCGAACCGGCGCATCGTGGGCCTTGCCGACCGTGCCTTGGGACGCAATGGCCGCATGCTGCGCGCGCTCGACGAGATCGGCCCGGGCGCGATGATGGTCGAAGGCCGTCCCTTCGTGATCGAGCTCGAATGAGAACGCGCCACAATAGAGGTGCGCTCCCTCTCCCGCTTGCGGGAGAGGTGCAGCGAGTTCTTGGCAAGATTTGCTCCACCAACGAAGATATCCTTTTCGCAACGCCCGCGATCGTCATCGCATGAGCGATAAGCTGCTGACGCCGATCGAGATCGGCCTGACCGCGGCAATCGTCGCGATCGAGGGGCATGAGCCGCTGATCCTCACCGCGCGCGGCAGTGACGGGCTTGCCGGCCTGCCGTTCGGCCCGTTCGACGCGCTCGCGCACCGCACCTTCGACATCGGCCTGCGCGCCTGGGTCGAGCAACAGGCGGGCTTGCGGCTCGGCTATGTCGAGCAGCTCTACACCTTCGGCGATCGCGGCCGCCATGCCGAGGCCGGCGACACCGGCGCGCACATGGTGTCGATCGGCTATCTCGCATTGACGCGCGCGGTCGACGGCGAGCTTGCGGCCAACGCGGCGAGCTTCGCGCCGTGGTATCGCTTCTTCCCCTGGGAAGACCGGCGCGAGGAGCCGCCTGCGATCATCGCCCGCGACATCATCCCGGCGCTGACCGAATGGGCCGCCGAAGAGACGCCTGAGGCGATTCGCGCGCTGCCGCGCAAGGATCGCGTGCGGTTCTATTTCGGCCTCGACGGAGCGGCCTGGGACGAGGAGCGCGTGCTCGACCGCTACGAGCTCCTGTACGAGGCCGGGCTGGTCGAGGAAGCGCGGCGCGACGGCCGCCCTGCGGCATTAGCGCGCAAGACGCTTCCCCCGCTCGGGACCTCGATGCAGTTCGATCACCGCCGGATTCTCGCCACGGCGATCGCGCGACTGCGGGCAAAACTGAAGTATCGTCCTGTCGTCTTTGAACTTTTGCCGCCTGAATTCACACTTACCGAACTGCAGCATACGGTCGAGGCGATCTCCGGCCGGCACCTGCACAAGCAGAATTTCCGCCGCCTGGTCGAAATGGAAGCCCTGGTCGAACCGACCGGGGTGATGTCGACACAGACGGGCGGACGGCCGGCGGCGCTCTATCGCTTCCGGCGCGATGTGCTCCAGGAGCGGCCCGCGCCGGGCTTGCGCGTGCGCTCCCGGCGCTAACCCGACATACTACGTGACCGGCCCCTGCCCGCCGGTCGCCTGGAGGCTTTATGTTCGACGGCCCGTTTGACGTCTTTGCGTGGATCATTGCGATCGCCGCCTTCCTGATCGCGATCAAGGCCTCCAGCCAGGCGGCCGAGCTGCGCCGGCGACTGAATTCGCTCGAAGAGATGTTCTACGCGCAACGGCAGGTGCAGCCGCCGCCGCTCATGCCCGTGCAGGAGCCGGCGCCCGCGCCCGCGGCGACGGCCGCCGAGCCGCCGCCGCTTGCGCCTGAAGCCGAAGTGGCTCCGCCTCCACTCGTCACCGAAGAGCTTTCACCGCCGCCGCTCGAAGCGAGCCCCGCGGCTGCCGCACCGCCTCCGGTGCCGGCCGCCGCGCCCGGCTTCGAGGAGCAGCTCGGCACCCGCTGGGTGGTGTGGATCGGCGGCCTTGCGCTCGCGCTCGGCGGCTTCTTCATGGTGCGTTATTCGATCGAAGCCGGCCTCCTCGGCCCCGGCGTGCGCGTGTTCCTGGGCGGCCTGTTCGCAGCTGCGCTGCTCGGGGCCGGCGAGTGGTCGCGGCGCAAGGAGAGCATTTCCAACATCCAGGCGCTGCCGATCGCCAACATCCCGGCGATCCTCACCGCCGCGGGTACGGCAGTGGCGTTCGCGACCATCTATGCCGCCTACGCGCTCTACGGCTTCCTCGTGCCCGCCACCGCCTTCGTGCTGCTCGGCATCGTGGCGATGGGCACGCTCGCCGCCGCGCTGCTGCACGGACCGGCGCTCGCCGGCCTCGGCGTGGTCGGCGCCTTCGTGACGCCGCTCCTCGTCTCCAGTGGCAAGCCGGACTATTGGGCACTCTACATCTATCTTGCGGTCGTCACTGCCGCGAGCTTCGGCCTCGCGCGCATCCGGCTGTGGCGCTGGCTCGCGGTCACGACGATCGCCTTTGCCGTGCTCTGGATCTTCCCGGGTCTGGATACCGAAGAGTTGCAGGTCGCGCCGCACGCTTTCCACGCCATCGCAGGCTTCGTGCTCGCCGCGCTGCTCGTGGTCTGCGGCTTCATGTTCGGCCCCAGCATCGAGGACGGCGAGATCGAGCCGGTCTCGTCGAGCTCGCTCGGCGCCTACCTGTTCGGCGCAATGCTGATCGTGCTGTCGAGCGCACATGCGGATCTGGCGCTGATCGCGTTCACGCTTCTCGTCGGCGCGACGCTTCTCGTCGCCTGGCGCGCGCCGGCGGCCACCGGCGCGCTCGGAGCGGCGGCAGCGGCCGTCTTCATCGTGTTCGCCGAATGGGCGGTGCGCGCCAATCCCGACATGCTGGTGCTGCCGGGCGGCGCAATGTCCGGTATCGGGCCGACCGCGACCGAAAGCTCGGTGACGCTGCATCTGGTGATGGCCGCGATCTTCGCCATCGGCTTCGGCGTTGCCGGCTTCCTCGCGCAGGGTCGCTCGAACTCGGCCATCATTCCGGTCGTGTGGTCGGCGACGGCCGTCGCGACGCCCATCGCGATCCTCATCGCACTCTATGCGCGCATCGCCCATCTCGACCGCTCGATCCCGTTTGCGATCCTCGCGGTGCTGCTCGCCGCCGCCTTTGGCGCCGCGACCGAAGCGCTCACGCGCCGCGAAACCCGGCCGGGCGTCGCCGTCTCCACAGCCCTGTTCGCGACCGGCACGCTCGGCGCGCTGGCGCTGGCGCTGACCTTCGCGCTGGAGAAGGGCTGGCTGACGATCGCGCTGGCTCTGATGTCGCTCGGCACCGCCTGGATCTCGATGCAGCGGCCGATCCCGTTCCTGCGCTGGCTCGCCGCCATCTTCGCCGGCATCGTCACCGCGCGCATTGGCTATGATCCGCGCATCGTCGGCGACGCCGTCGGAACCACGCCGATCTTCAACTGGCTGCTCTGGGGCTATGGCCTGCCGGCCGCCTCGTTCTGGGCCGCGAGCGTCTTCCTGCGCCGCCGCGCCGACGATCCGCCGCTGCGCATGGTCGAGACCGCCGCGATCCTGTTCACCGCACTGCTTGCCTTCATGGAGATCCGGCACTTTGCAACCGGCGGCGATATGATCTCGCCGCCATCGCTGCTCGAATTCGCGCTGCAGGTCTGCATCACGCTGGCGATGGCGATCGGGCTGGAGCGCCTGCGGCTGCGCAGCCGCAGCATCGTGCACAATGTCGGCGCGGTCGTGCTGACGGCGATCGGCGGTCTCATCAGCGTGTTCGGCCTCCTGATCCTGGAGAACCCGCTGATCTGGCGCATCGACGTCGGCGGCGCCGTGTTCAACCTGCTGCTGCTCGGCTATGCGTTGCCGGCGGTGCTGATGCTGTTACTCTCTTATGCGGTGGTCGGCGAGCGTGGCAAGGTCTACGCCAACACCATTGCGGGCGGCGCGCTGGTGTTCGCGCTTGCCTATGTCACGCTGGAGATCCGCCGCTTCTATCACGGCCCGATCCTCTCCACCGGCGAGACGACGGGCGCCGAGCAATACACCTATTCGATCGGCTGGCTCGCCTTCGGCGTGGTGCTGCTCGGCGTCGGCATTCTCGTCAACTCGGAGCGCGCACGGCTGGCCTCGGCTGCCGTCATCGCGCTGACGATTTTGAAGGCGTTCGTCATCGACATGTCGACGCTGACAGGCGTCTACCGCGCGCTGTCGTTCATGTGCCTTGGCGTCGTGCTGGTCGCGATCGGCTGGCTGTACCAGCGCATCCTGTTCCGGCGGCAGGTCGCACCGCCGCCGGCTCCGCAGACGAGCGGCTGAATTATTTGAGCATGATCTTTTCGGAAAACCGCTTCACGCTTTTCCGGATCATGCTCCTGAAGATCAGGCCGCGCGGACCGATTCCAGGAACTGGGCGACCTCGACCTTCAGGCGGGTGCTGTCCGTTGCCAGCGATTTCGCGGCCGATAGCACCTCGACCGAGGCCTCGCCCGTCTCGATCGCACCGCGCTGCACGTCGGTGATGTTCGCCGAAACCTCCTGCGTGCCGACCGAGGCCTGCTGGACGTTGCGCGAGATCTCCTGCGTGGCTGCACCCTGCTCCTCGACGGCGGCGGCAATCGCCGCGGACACTTCGGACAACCGCTCGATGGTGCCGCCGATCTCCTGGATCGCACTCACGGATTCCTGCGTCGCGGACTGGATGCCCGACACCTGCGCACCAATCTCGCCGGTGGCCTTCGCGGTCTGCTCGGCCAGCGCCTTGACTTCGGAGGCGACGACGGCAAAGCCGCGGCCGGCTTCGCCGGCGCGCGCCGCTTCGATGGTCGCATTCAGCGCCAGGAGGTTGGTCTGGCCCGCGATGGTGTTGATGAGCTCGACGACGTCGCCGATGCGGGAGGCCGCCTGCGACAGCGCGTTGACGCGTTCGTTGGTGCGCGCCGCCTGCTCGACGGCTTCCGCCGCCATCCGCGCCGAATCCTGCACGCGACGGCTGATCTCGGTGATGGAGGACGACAGCTCTTCCGACGCGGAGGCAACCGCCTGGACGTTGGTGGAGGCCTCCTCGGAGGCCGCCGCAACCACGGTCGCGAGCTCCTTGCCGCGCTGAGCGGTGCTGGTCAGCGTCGATGCCGACGCTTCGAGCTCGGTCGAGGCCGAGGAGACGGTGCCGACCACCTCGCCGATCATGGCTTCGAACTTGCTGGTGATGGCATCGACGCGGCGGCCGCGCTCGATCTTGGCTTCGGCATCGGCCGCTGCGGCCTCGTCGGCCGCCTTCTTGGCGATCAGCGCCTCCTTGAAGATCTGGAGCGCATCCGCCATTGATCCGATTTCGGTCCGCTCGCCGCGATGCGGCACCTCCGCCGAGAGATCACCCTCGCCGAGCGACTGCATCGGACGGATGATCGAAGCAATGCCGCGCGACACGTCACGCACGAGGTAATAGGCAGCGCCGATTGCGATCACGACGGCAACGACGATGATGCCGACCAGCACGCGGAAGATGGTGGCGTAGCTGTCGGCCGCCTGCCTGGTCTCCGTCTCGGCGCCTTGATTGTTGAGCTCGATACCCTTCTGGAGCAGCGGATCGGCAGCCTGGGCCATCTTGGCGACCTTGGTCTGCAGCATTTCGTTGGCATCGGCCGGGAAGCGGCCGACGCTCTTGCGCGACAGCGCCATCACCTCCTGCACGCCATTCAGGTATTCGGCCCATGCCCTGGTCCATTGCTCGTAGAGCGAGCGCTCTTCGGCGGCCGTGATCAGGGGCTCGTAGACCTTGCGCGTCTTCTCGATGCGCTCCCGCAGCGAGGCCAGGCGCTTCTCGGCCGCCTCCTTGCCCTCCGCGGTGTCCTGCATCAGGTGCAGGCGCAGCGCGACGCGCAGCTCGTTGATGTCGGCGCGCATCGAGCCGAGCGCACGCACGCTCGGCAGCCAGCTTTCCGCGATTTCGACCGTGTGAGCGTTGATGTTCTGCATGGTGCCGATCGCCGTTACGCCGACACCGGCGAGCGAGAGAACGAGAATCGACAACACGGTCAGAAGCTTGAAGACGATCGATAACTTCGACATCACGACAAATCCCGATGATACCCTGGCAGCGCGCACGTCACCCGCGCCGCAGGCGTCACGAAGGACGACCGGGCGGAGGTCAGTTCAACAATGCTGGCTGGTTCTTGTCCCGTAAGATTGCGCCTCATAATTGCAAGCAGGCGTTAACAGGAGCCTACGTAAAACTACGGGCTGGCCTCGTCGGGCGTTATTTTCTCCGCAGCCGCGCGAAAGACGACGCGTCGCCACATTCACCGGGCGGCGGCCGCCTCAGGCCGCCCGCACCGACTCCAGGAAGCGCGCGACCTCGCTCTTGAGCCGGTTGCTCTCCTGCGACAGCGACTGCGCGGCCGAATGCACCTGCGCCGAGGCAGCCCCGGTCTCGCCGGAGCCGCGCTGGACGTCGGCGATGTTCGACGAGACCGCGGAAGTACCTTGCGCGGCGTGCTGGATGTTGCGGGAGATCTCCTGCGTGGCGGCCCCCTGTTCCTCCACCGCGGCAGCGATGGTCGACGAGATCTCCGACATCCGCGCGATGGTGTCGCCGATCTCCTTGATCGCGCCGACGGATTCGTCTGTCGCGGACTGGATCGCGCCGATGTGCTGACCGATCTCGCCGGTGGCTTTCGCGGTCTGCTCGGCAAGCGCCTTCACTTCGCTCGCGACCACCGCAAAGCCCTTGCCGGCTTCGCCTGCCCGCGCCGCCTCGATCGTCGCGTTGAGCGCCAGGAGGTTGGTCTGCGCGGCGATGGTGTTGATCAGCTCGACGACGTCGCCGATGCGGGAAGCGGCCTTGGTCAGCTCGGCGACGCGCGCATTGGTGCGCTGGGCCTGCCCGACGGCGACGTCGGCGACACGCGCCGATTCCTGCACCTGGCGGCTGATCTCGGTGACCGATGAGGTCAATTCCTCGCTCGCTGACGACACCGACTGTACGTTCGCGGACGCCTCCTCCGAGGCCGCCGCCACGGCGGTGGCAAGCCCGTTGCCGCGCTCGGCGGCGTGGGTCAATGTGTTCGACGACGCCTCGAGCTCGGTGGCCGCCGACGACACTGTCTCGATGATCTCGCCGACCGCGCCCTCGAACGTATCGGCGAGCCGGTGCATGTCGAGCTTGCGCTGCTCGCGCCCACGCGCGTCCGCTTCGGCCTGCTCGGCGCGCAGCCGG
Source organism: Bradyrhizobium sp. TM233 (assembly GCF_036247965.1). NCBI lineage: Bacteria > Pseudomonadati > Pseudomonadota > Alphaproteobacteria > Hyphomicrobiales > Nitrobacteraceae > Bradyrhizobium > Bradyrhizobium sp. TM233. The sequence goes on from NZ_BTIG01000010.1 coordinate 196,315, forward strand.
TCGGCCTCCACCATGTTGCTCCTGAACACTTCGACCGCGCCAGCCATCTCGCCAATCTCATCGTTGCGGCCAACGCCGGGGATTGCCACGGACATGTCGCCCCTCGCCAAACCGGTCATCGCGTGAACCATGGCGATCAGCGCTGTCGAGATCGAGCGGCCGGTGAAGAAGGACACGCTCCCCACCAGCAGGATGGAGCATCCGAGCGCGACCCACATCCAGAGCTTGATCGAGGCACGCATCGACTCTTCCGCGGCCCGCGCCGCGTCGTATCGCTGACTGACGGTCTTTTCGATCTCGTCGAGGACGGGCTCGATGGTGCGGAATTCCTTGGACATTGCCGAGCCGTGCGCGGCCAGATCCTGCGCGCCGGCTGCCCACGCCACGAAGTCATCCTGGTATTTGGAGAGCCTCTTGCCGATGTCCGCCTTGACGGCCGGCGGAATCACCGAAGCCTCGACTTGCCCGGAGAATTCCGCCGCCGTCTTCTTCAGGGCGTCGAGATATTTCGGGTCGCGGCGCAGCATGAAGTCCTTCTCGTGACGACGCATCGTCAGCATGCCGCTGGTGAGCCTGGGGTCGTCGACCTCCTTGAGCTTGGTTTCGATGTCGTGCACTGCCGTGCGCAACGAGCCCGATAGTCCGAGGGTTTCGTTCAATCCAAGCTTGACCTCGGCCTGCTCGACGGCCGCAAATTCGTTCACGTATCTCTCGAACCCGGCGCGGACCAGTGACGCCTTTTCCCCGACCGCCGCGTATCCTGCCGCCCGCGTTGCGCTGCCGAGGCGGTCGAGATTGCGGGTGACGTCGGAAGCAAGTTCGGCATGGCGCTTCGCATAGGACTGATCGCGACGGAGCTGGAAATCCTTCTCGGCCCGGCGCGCTTCGAGCAATTGCTGCGAGATCCGCTGGTTCAGATCGGACAGCCTGCGCGCGTCTTCAGCAGCGACGCGGGACGTGTCCTGAGAGAGGCTGCCAATCTGGTAGATCGTGCCGAAGGCGACGAGCCCAATGAGGCCGAACAGTCCGATCGCCATGACCTTGTGAGTGAGGCGAATGGAAATGCCACTCATGAAAGTGCTCCAACGATTGAGACGCAATACGCGAAAGGCGACTCAGCGCCCCAAATGTTGCGGGCATCATGACTGCGCCGCTTTTCCGGAAGGTTAACCCTGCGCGCATCGGTCGCGGCGTCGAGATACGCGCGCGAGCAACCGCCGCGCATTCACGCGTGATGGTTGCGAGCAGTAACCGCCGAAAGACGCCACCGTCAGGCTGCGCGCACGGTGCCGAGGAATTTGCCGACCTCGATCTTGAGGCGGTTGCTGTCGCCGGACAGCGATTGCGCCGCCGCCAGCACCTGCGAGGACGCCGAGCCGGTCTCGCTCGCGCCGTGCTGCACGTCGGTGATGTTGGACGACACCTGATGAGTGCCCTCCGCCGCCTGCTGCACGTTGCGGGAAATCTCCTGCGTCGCCGCGCCTTGCTCTTCGACGGCAGCCGCGATGGTCGAGGAAATCTCCGACAGCTTCTCGATGGTGTCGCTGATGTCCCTGATGGCGCCGACCGAATGCTCGGTCGCGGTCTGGATGCTGGCGATCTGCTGGCCGATCTCGCCGGTCGCCTTCGCGGTCTGCTCGGCGAGCGCCTTGACCTCGGAGGCGACAACGGCAAAGCCGCGGCCCGCCTCGCCGGCGCGCGCGGCCTCGATGGTCGCATTGAGCGCCAGGAGATTGGTCTGGCCGGCGATGGTGTTGATCAGCTCGACCACGTCGCCGATCCGCGCCGCCGCCTTCGACAATTCGCCGACGCGGTCGGTCGTGGTGCGGGCCTGGCTGACCGCCTCGCTTGCGACGCGCGCGGATTCCTGGACCTGGCGGCTGATCTCGGTGATGGACGACGACAGCTCCTCGGTCGCCGACGCCACCGACTGCACGTTGGTGGAGGCTTCTTCCGACGCCGCCGCGACCATGGCGGTGAGCTCCTGCGTGCGCTCGGCAGTCGAGGTCAGCGTGGTGGCGGATGCCTCGAGCTCGGTCGAAGCCGAGGACACCGTGCCGACGATCTGGCCGACCGCCGACTCGAAATTGTCCGCGAGCTTGTGCATCTCGGCCTTGCGCTGCTCGGCCGCGATCTGATCCTGCCGCACCTTGGCTTCCGTTTCCTCGCGCGCCTTCTGCTCGGACACGATCTTGAATTTTTCGACGGCACCAGCGACCTCGCCGACTTCGTCCCTGCGGCCAAGGCCCGGCAGCACCACCGAGAAGTCGCCGCCGGCGAGCTTCTCCATCGCCACCGTCAGCGCGCGCATGGGCCGCGCGATGCTGAAGACGGAGAAGATGCATGTGCCGATCAGGACCAGCGCGACAAGCACGCCGGTGACGAGTGACGTCCGCGCGACCGACGCAGCCTCGGCTTCCGCCTCGGCCCGCGCCTCGCTGCTTCTCTGCTTGGCGAAATCGGTGATCTGGTTTGCCAGCTCGGAAATCTCTTCGTTGATCGGCGCCAGCGTCCCCTTGCGAATGCGATCGACGTCGCTCACGAGCTTGGCGAGCTGCGCCGCCGCTTCGCCGTCCTTCTTCCCCTCCAGCGCGAGCTCCTGCTTCCGGATGGCTTCGATCTGCTGCTGGCCTTTGCCGAATTCGCCGATCAGGACGGTCAGGCGATCGATCCGCTTGCGATTCTCCGGCGAGCGCGAAAGCTTCGCCATTTCGCTCGAAAACTTCGTGGCGGCGGTCTGCCGGTCGTTGAAGTAGGTGACCGCCTTCTGCATCTCGGCCGGCGAGGCGGAGGTCAGAATGTCGCGAATGCCGATCTGCATCCCGCGAACCGACGCCTTCGCTTCCGCGGCGTTCTGCGCGATCGCCTGTTGTCCGGACGCTCCACTGCTGAGCTTCTGAACCTCGGTGCCTCCGCTGGTCTGGAGGAGGATCATCACCGCGACGAGCCCGATGGTCAGCGCGGAGGTGACGGCGAGCTTGGTGCCAATTCGCAGGTTCTGGATGAACATCATCGAAGTATCCCCGGAGGTACGCATTTGCCGCGACGGAGCGCGTGCACAACTCGGGAAAGCTAACAGCGAGCTTCCTCATTAACGTTAAGCGGTTATGGGTAGAAATACTGGAAAGGCCGCCCAACCCTCTGATTTTTCGCAGCTTTTGCGTGTAGCGGGATGGACTTCGCGAATTTGAACGTATTGGCGGCATTAACACCGCCCGCACCGTCCGCAATTGTCAGCGCACGCTCTCGCCGACGAGACTGATGCGAAAGACCGGCTTCTTGTCCTCGTCGAGCAGTTCCATGCACCACTCGGCGTTCGGCTTCAGGCTGCGCGCGATGCCGCCGAGCAGATTGGCGCAGACCTCGGTCATCTCGGTCCAGGCAGCGGTGCGATCGTCGAACTCGTACGGCTGGTCGGCGGCGCCGGAATAGCGACCGGTGCTGATGCGGAAAAAGTACAGCGACATCGTTGAACCCTTTTATCGGGCCGCGCCCCCCGGCCGTCCGCAAACTGGAGCGCGAACAGCTACCAACGCATGAAAGCCGCCGTCCGTATGACTACGGCGCGGCGGCTTGGCGTTCGATGGACGTCTTCAACGACAAAGTGCGCGGATCGTCCCGCGCAGCCGTCTCACTGAGTGGAACGGCGCAGCTCCAGCGGGGCCTCGTTCTTGGCGGGCTCCGACCTGATTTCCGACTTCACCGGCTCGAGCCGGCTGCTCTCGACGCGCGGCGTCTCGACACGCGCGGCGACTTCGGTGTTGGCCGGGCCGACCGAACCGGTGTGCTCTGCCCTGTGCAGCGAGCGTGGCCGCGCCGCAGCGCGCGCCATCAGCATCTGATTGCCGCCCTGATGATGGAAGTCGCAATAGGCGAAGCCCATGCCGGACACCGAGCCGCGGAAGCTGCGATCGTCGGTCTTTTCCAGGTTGAAACAAGGCTCGAACGGAATGCCCTTGATCGAGGCGCAGACGTTCTGGCCACGAATCTGGAGCGTATTGCCGGGCAGACGAAGATGCTTGACCGGGCCCGCGCCGGAGAACTGCACCGCGCCGGCGGCACCGAGATCGTCCAGGATGCGGCCCGCGCCGCGGGTGCCGTCGAAACAGGTGAAGGCAAACACCTTGCCCGCCACGAAGCGGCGCGCCTCGTCGGCGTTCATGCCTCCGGCAAGGGCCGGCGCAAACGTTGCTGCCGCCGTGACAGCCCCCAACACAATACGCGCAAGCATGCTCAACTCCGAACCAACCCCCGCGGCGGGCGATGCCTTATCTCTTTACCCGCTGCTTACCATACCAACCATGGCGACATTGAAGCAGCTTGGTTGGTAAAGTCTGAACGCCGTTAGACAATTTTTACCACGATGCGGCCGCGGACCTGGCCGGCCAGGATTTTCGCGCCCCACTCCGGCACCTGATCGAGAGAAATTTCATGAGTGATTTCAGATAGTTTCGTCCGGTCCAGATCCGACGTCAGGCGCTGCCAAGCGGCTTTCCGCGGCTCGATCGGGCACATCACGGAATCGATGCCGAGAAGGCACACCCCGCGCAAAATGAAAGGTGCGACAGACGACGGCAGGTCCAAGCCTGCGGCCAGGCCGCAGGCCGCGATTGCCCCGCCGTATTTCGTCATCGACAGCAGATTCGCCAGTGTGGTCGAGCCGACGCTGTCGACGCCCCCTGCCCAGCGCTCCTTTGCAATCGGCTTGCCCGGCGCCGACAATTCGTTGCGGTCGATGATTTCGGCTGCCCCCAGCTGCTTCAGATAGTCGGCCTCCGAGGCACGCCCGGTCGAAGCGATGACGTGGTAGCCGAGCTTGGAGAGCACGGCGATGGCGACCGAGCCGACGCCGCCAGCGGCACCCGTCACCACCACAGGGCCGCTCTTCGGCGACAGACCGTGCTTCTCCAGTGCCAGCACCGAGAGCATCGCAGTGAAGCCGGCGGTACCGATCGCCATGGCATCGCGCGCCGACAGGCCTTGCGGCAGGGCCACCAGCCAGTCGCCCTTGACCCGTGCCATCTCGGCATAGGCGCCGAGATGGGTCTCGCCCAGGCCCCAGCCGGTGCAGACGACCTTGTCGCCGGCCTTCCATTGCGGATGCGAGGATTGCTCGACGGTGCCGGCGAAGTCGATGCCGGCGATCATCGGGAAGCGGCGCACCACCGGCGCCTTGCCTGTCAGCGCGAGGCCGTCCTTGTAGTTCAGCGTCGACCACTCCACGCGGACGGTGACGTCGCCCTCCATCAGCTCGGCTTCATCGAACTGCGTCAGCGCGGCGGTGGTGCCCTTGTCCGCCTTGTCGATCCGGATCGCCTTGAATGTGGCCACGACTGAACTCCCTGACTTGTTTGTCGGGAATGTTTAGCCGATCACACAGGCTGCGCAACCGCCCGAACGACAGGTTTCTCCACGATCGGAAGATTGATCAGCGCCGAGAGCACCCCGAACAGGATCGAGAGCCACCAGATCGGCGTGTAGGAACCGAAGCGCTCGAACACGATGCCCCCGAGCCACACGCCGAGGAAGCCGCCGACCTGATGGCTGACGAAGGCAAAGCCGTACAGCGTCGCAAGCCAGCGCGTGCCGAACATCAGCGCCACCAGCGCCGAGGTCGGCGGCACCGTCGACAGCCAGGTCAGGCCGGAGACCGCACCGAACGCGATCGCCGAGAACGGCGTGATCGGGAACGAGATGAAGGCGAGTGTCGCGAGCGCACGCGTGAAGTAGATGGTCGAGAGGATGTAGCGCTTGGGCAGCGAGTTCTGGAGATAGCCGACGCTGAGCGAGCCGATGATGTTGAACAGGCCGATCGCCGCGATCACCCAGCCACCGGTTTGCGTGGAGATGCCGCGATCGACCAGGAAGGCCGGCAGATGCACGGTGATGAAGGCGAGCTGGAATCCGCAGGTGAAGAAGCCGAGCACCAGCAGCACATAGGAGCGGTGACCGAAGGCTTCGGCGAGCGCCCTGGTGAAGGTCTGCTCATCCGCCGGCGTCGCATTGGCCGTCGTTGCAGCCGGCGGCGTCGAGAGCGCCAGTGACAGCGGGATGATCAGCAACATCAGGAAGCCGAACACGGAGAGCGCCTGCTGCCAGCCGAAATTGTCGATCAACGCGACGCCGATCGGCGCAAACAGGAACTGGCCGAACGAGCCCGCCGCCGTGCCGGCGCCGAGCGCGAGGCCGCGCTTCTCGGCGGGCAGCAATTTGGTGAACGCCGACAGCACCAGATTGAACGAGCAGCCGGCAAGACCAAAACCGACCATGACGCCCGCACCGATGTTGAGCGACAGCGGCGTCGAGGAATAGCGCATCAGCAAGAGGCCGCCGGCATAGAGCAGAGCGCCGACGCACATCACCCGGAACAGCCCGAAGCGATCGGCGACCGCGCCGGCGATGGGCTGGCCCAGTCCCCACAGCAAATTCTGAAAGGCGATGGCGAGGCCGAACACGTCGCGGCCCCAGGAGAATTCGTGGCTCATCGGCTGCACGAAGAAGCCGAGCGCCGAGCGCGGACCGAAGCCGAGCATGCCGATCGCACAGCCGCAGAGAATGATGACGGCGGGGGTACGCCAGCTGGAGGAACGTGAGGCCGGAGCGAGTTCGCCCGCTGATGTCGACATGTGTTCCTCGTCTGTCATTGGCGGATTCGTAAAGAGGCTGCCGCGAACGGGTCATTTAATGCATTTGCATGAAAACCCCAAATCAAAAACGATTGCATTCCACGGGGAGCTGCCGCGGGAGCATTGCGTTTCAATGTGGCCTCGCCTGACGCGTCATCCCGGGCTTTGACGGAAATGTGTGCAACAGGATCTGGCGATCCCCGGCCGAGCATGTTATCTTTGATTTGCTCAATGTGAGTATATTAGGATCTCGATGAAGTCCGCGCTGGCCTCTCGGCCGGATTATTTGGGCCTCTAATATACTCAGATTGAGTATAATTGACATGCAAGGGAGGCTTCGATGCCGATCACCGGAATTTACGGCCCCGACGACTTCGCCAACCGGCCGCAGGGCCAAATCACTGGCCAAGTCACCGGCCACGTCACCGCCTCCCCCCGCGCGGCACCCGCGCGAACGGGCCCGCCCCTGCCCGCGCCTGCCTTGGAATGGACGCCGGAGGTCGAGCGTGCGACCGCGCCGCTCTATGAGCGGGTGAAGCATGTGATCCCGCCGATCGAGTGGCCGCTGATGGCGCCGACGATCCAGGCGATCAACGAGCTGAAGCGCGCGCGGGGCGCGGTGATCCTCGCGCACAACTACCAGGCCCCGGAAATTTTCCACTGCGTTGCCGACATCGGCGGCGACTCGCTCCAGCTCGCGGTCGAAGCCACCAAGGTGAAGGCCGGCATCATCGTCCAGTGTGGCGTGCACTTCATGGCGGAGACCTCGAAACTGCTCAACCCGGACAAGACGGTGCTGATCCCGGACTCGCGCGCCGGCTGCTCGCTGGCCGCCAGCATCACCGGCGCCGACGTTCGCCTGCTCCGTGAAAAATTTCCGGGCGTGCCTGTCGTCGCCTACGTCAACACCTCGGCGGAGGTGAAGGCCGAGGTCGACATCTGCTGCACCTCGTCGAACGCGGTGCAGGTGGTCGAGAGCCTGAATGCGCCAAGCGTGATCTTCCTGCCCGATCGCTATCTCGCGACTTACGTGGCCTCGAAGACCGACGTGAAGATCATCGCCTGGAAAGGCGCCTGCGAGGTGCACGAGCGTTTCAAGGGCGAAGAGCTGCGCGCCTTTCGCGAGGCCGATCCGTCCGTCCAGATCATCGCACATCCCGAATGTCCGCCGGACGTGCTGGCGGAGGCCGACTTCACCGGCTCGACCGCGCACATGATCAATTGGGTGCGCGAAAAGCGGCCGCGACGGCTGGTGATGATCACGGAATGCTCGATGGCCGACAATGTGCGGGCCGAGCTGCCCGACGTGGAGATGCTGCGCCCCTGCAATCTCTGCCCGCACATGAAGCGCATCACGCTCGCGAACATTTTGCAGAGCCTGCTGACGCTTGGCGAGGAAGTCACCATCGATCCCGCGCTTGCGGAACGAGCAAGGCGATCAGTCGAGCGGATGATCAATCTGAAGAATTGAGGGCAACCCGGAGCGGCAACCACCGCCGTCGTCCCGGACAAGCGCAGCGGAGCGGAGCGCAGATCCGGGACCCATAACCACAGGGAGATGTGGTTGCAAAGAAAGGCAACGCGCAGCTTCGCGTAACAACATCCGCCGCGGCGTATGGGTCCCTGCTTTCGCAGGGACGACAGCGGAGTGAATGGAGAGAACAATGACTAACATCCACAATCTCACCCGCACCGACGACATCGTCATCGTCGGCGGCGGCCTGGCCGGACTGTTTTGCGCGCTGAAGCTCGCGCCGCGACCGGTGACCTTGATCTCGGCGGCGCCGCTCGGACAGGGCGCATCCTCCGCATGGGCGCAAGGCGGCATCGCCGCGGCGGTGGCCGAAGGCGACACGCCGGAAGCACACGCCGCCGATACAGTCGCGGTCGGCGGCGGCCTCGTCGACGAGGCGGTCGCACTTGGGATCGCGCGCGAGGCCGCGCCGCGCATTCACGATCTCCTGAGCTATGGCGTCCCGTTCGATCGCGATCTCGAAGGCAGGCTCGCCGTGGGACGCGAAGCGGCACATTCGGCGCGGCGCATCGTGCATGTGCGAGGCGACGGGGCCGGTGCCGCGATCATTGCGGCCTTGAGCGAAGCGGTGCGCCGCACGCCGTCGATCCGCCTCATCGAAGGGCTCGTCGCCGAAGCGCTTCTGACCGAGCACGGTGCCGTCGCCGGTCTTCAATTGCGCGAGGCCGGCAACTCCCAGGCAAAGCCGTTCCTGCTCGCTGCACGCGCCGCGGTGCTTGCCACCGGCGGCATCGGTCATCTCTATGCCGTCACCACCAATCCACTCGAGGCCAGCGGCTCGGGCCTCGCCATCGCCGCGCGCGCCGGCGCCGTGATCGCCGATCCGGAATTCGTGCAGTTCCACCCGACCGCCATCATGGTCGGCCGCGATCCGGCACCGCTCGCGACCGAAGCCTTGCGCGGCGAAGGCGCGATACTGATCAACGGCAACGGCGAGCGCTTCATGATCGCGCGCCACCCGCTCGCCGAGCTCGCGCCTCGCGACATCGTGGCCCGCGGCGTATTCGCCGAGATCGCGGCCGGGCGCGGTGCCTTCCTCGACGCGCGGCAGGCGCTGGGCGCGCGCTTCGCCGACAGATTTCCGACCGTGCATGCGAGCTGTATCGCCGCCGGCATCGATCCGGCCACGCAAGTGATCCCGATTGCGCCCGCCGCGCATTACCACATGGGCGGCATCGCCGTGGACGAACGCGGCCGCAGCTCGATCGAAGGGCTCTGGGCCGGTGGCGAAGTGTCGTCGACCGGCGCGCACGGCGCCAACCGGCTCGCCTCGAATTCGCTGCTGGAGGCGGTGGTCTACGCTGCGCGCATCGCCGATGACATCGCCGGCTGCTCGATCCCCGCGCCTGCCCGCCTCCCCGACGCACCGGTCGCGTCGCGCGGCGGCACGCCGGATGCTGCGGCCGTGAAGCGGCTGCGCGCAATGATGAGCGCGCATGTCGGCGTGGTCCGCGACGGCGACGGCCTCACCGATGCCGTGCATCATTTCGCTGCGCTCGAACGCGGGGCGACGAGCATCGCGCTACGCAACATGGCGATCTCGGCCCTGCTCGCTGCAGCCTCTGCGTGGAGCCGGCGCGAGAGCCGCGGCGCGCATTTCCGCTCCGACCACCCGGCTGAAATCCCTGCGCTGGCGCAGCGAACGATGACGACGCTCACGGCGGCGCGCGAGGTCGCGGAAAGCCTGAGCTCCCTGCCGCGCGTTGCGCAACCCATGATCGCCTGATGGAGTCCCCATGATCGCCCCGACCTCACTGCTCAACCCCGACGCCTTCCTCTCACCGCTTGCGATCGACGAAGCGGTGCAACGCGCGCTCGACGAGGACCTCGGCCGCGCCGGCGACATCACCTCGCTGGCGACGATCCCGGAGGCGACCAGGGCGCAAGCCATTCTGGTCGCGCGCCAGTCCGGCGTGATCGCCGGCTTGCCGCTGGCGCTCTCGACGTTGCAGAAGCTTTCGTCCGACATCGACGTGCGCGCGCATGTCCGCGACGCCTCGCGCGTTGCCCGTGGACAGCAGGTGCTGACGATCTCGGGCCCGGCCCGCGCCATTCTCACGGCGGAGCGGACCGCACTGAATTTCGTCGGCCGCCTGTCGGGCGTCGCGACGCTGACGGCCGACTATGTCGCCCGCACCGAAGGCACCAAGATGCGGATTTGTTGCACGCGAAAAACTACGCCGGGGCTGCGCGCGCTGGAGAAATACGCGGTGCGCTGCGGCGGCGGCTTCAACCACCGCTTCGGCCTCGACGATGCGATCCTGATCAAGGACAACCACATCGCGGTCGCCGGCGGCATCCGCCCCGTGCTGGAGCGCGCCCGCGCCCATGCCGGCCACCTCGTCAAGATCGAGATCGAGGTCGATACGCTGGCGCAACTGCGCGAGGTGCTCGATACCGGACTTGCCGACGCCGTGCTGCTCGACAACATGGACCTTGCCACGCTGCGCGAGGCCGTCAGGATCAACGAGGGCCGCCTCAAGCTGGAGGCATCCGGCGGGGTCACGCTGGAGTCAATCGCGGCCATCGCGGCGACCGGCGTCGACTACGCCTCCTCAGGCGCGCTGACGCATTCGGCCCCGAATTTTGACTGTGCGCTGGATATCGAGGCGTGAGAAAACGGCCTTAACCCCGGGCAGGCTGCACCTCTCCCGCTTGCGGGGGAGGTCGGCGCGAAGCGCCGGGTGGGGGCTTTCTCCACACGGGGGTTCTCGCCTGCGGAGACACCCCCTCCCCAACCCTCCCCCGCAAGCGGGAGAGGGAGCGCACTTTCATTGCGGCTGCAATCGGATGTCTTTACCGCCGCTCGCTCACGCCCATCTCCGCAGAGCTCTTGGCTTCCTGCGCGAGCTCGGCCGACAGCGCAGCGGTCTGGGCTGGCGTGCCCCAACTCGGCTCCTCGCTGCCGTCGCCCCAGGCGCGCGGGCGATAGAAGGTGTGCACGCCGGTCTTGTACATCTTCTTCATCTCGGCGACCCAGGACGGACGCACCCAATAGGCGTGATAGTGCGTGGACTTGCCGACCTCGGGCAGCCAGATCTGGCCGTCGAGCATGGCCTTCGCGATCTTCTTGGCGCGCTCCCACATCTCGGGCTCGCGGATCACATCGGCATTGTTGTCGCAGGCGAAGGTGAACTGGCAGGCGAGATGGCGGTGCTTGTTCTGATAGACCGCTCCGCACACGGTATCCGGATATTTGCCGGAGAACACGCGGTTCATCACCACTTGCGCCACCGCCATCTGCCCGCGCACGGCCTCGCCGCGCGACTCGAAATAGACGGCTTCGGCGAGGCACTTCTCGGACTTCGCGCGCGACTTGTCGTCGAGCGCGAGCCGCTCCGCCGGCGATCTCGTACGCTGGTTGTCGGCGTTGACCTCGCCCTTCGGCGCAACGCTCTCGCCGCTCTCGATATCCCTGGCGATCTCCGCCGTCGGCGGTGACAGCGAAGCCGTCACCTTCATGTCGGGATCTGGCATCACGATCAGCGGCTCGGCGCCAGGCTGCCAGCTCTCGATGCTCTCCAGATTGCCGCCGAGCGAGGAACTGCCGAAGAACAGGTTGGAGGTCTTGACGCTGAAGGGATCGCGCGAGGGCGCGGCTGCGGCCGGGGCCCGCTTGAACGCCTCGAGCGGCGCGGTCGCGAGCGCGCGCGCAGCGTCGCTGGCCCGCGGTGGATTGGAATATTGCGGCAGCGGCGGCGCGCGGAGCGCTTCCTGAAGCTCGGGATCGAGCGCGGCCGCGGATTCCGGCGACATCGCCTGCGGCAGCGCGGCGGTCTTGGCGCCGAACACCGAGCTGTTCGACGTCGCGGGATCTTGCTGCGCCGGTGCCGCAGCTGGCGCGGCCGTCTCGGGAGTCTCGGTCGGTGCAATGGTTGCGAGCCGATCACCCTTCATGGAGCGATCGACCTTTGGAAAGTCGGAAGCCTGGTAGCGCGGCGCAGCCTGCAGCGCCGGATTGCGGCTGATCGCGCCGGTGACGTCGCGGCCATCGAGGCTCGCCAGACGCACCATCGCGCTCTGCGGAACCGAGGTGCCGATGGGGCGGGAAAAACTGTAAGTGGCGAGCTGGATCGAGGACGCCGCGGAGAACACCTGCTTCTGCCAACGCTCGGCGACGCCGGGTTGGCGCGCCAGCAGAGAGGCAATATCCTGATAGCCGGTCTCTCTCGGCATCAATGCGAAGATGCAGAGACCGATGCCGAAGGACGCGAACCGCGCGCCCTTCGGATGGTTACGCAACACAGACATCGATACGCTCACGCTACGCTTACGCCAGAAAAATCGAAACGCAGTACATCCGTGCAATTCGATCTTTATCGTAAGTATCCAATTTAGGTTGCCGGGGCGTTAATCGGCGTTGCGCGTGCAGCACACTCAAGCGATTGCAGGTGTTTTCACGGGGCGATCGCGCACGGTGGTAAATGCGTCGTCACGTGAAGCGGTAAACAACCGGTCAACGCGAATGGTGAAGGAACTCTTGCGCACGTATCAATACGGGACGCGCGATGAGTTCCCGATGTTGCGCGAAGTGCCGCCACATCATCGGTGTCATGCTGCGCGAAAGCGGGGCATCCAGTACGCCGCGGCTTCGCGATTCAATCAGTGCCGAGAACCACAAGCACATCGTTTCACCGGCACCCCGAGGTGGCCGCTTCTTCAGCGGCCCTCGAAGGGCGACGGCCCGGCTGCATCTTGGCCGTACATCCTTCGAGGCTCCCTGCGCACCGCGCCGCTCGCACCTCAGGATGACGGGACTAACAGAGGATGACGGGACTTACAGCTTCGCGAACCCGATAGGCGAGCGTGTCACCTCAAACGAAAAGAGGCGGAGCTTTGCCCCGCCTCTTTCGTTCCAGCATTTTAGTTCTGCTTACGCCTGTCAGCTTGACTTACGCCTGGCTGGCGATCGCCTTGCCGAGTGCGGCTTGCGCCGCCGCGAGACGGGCGATCGGCACGCGGTAGGGCGAGCAGGAGACGTAGTCGAGGCCGATGTTGTGGCAGAAGGCGACGGAAGCGGGATCGCCGCCATGCTCGCCGCAGATGCCGACCTTGAGCTTCGGGCGCGTCTTGCGGCCGCGCGCGACGCCGATCTTGACGAGCTCGCCGACGCCTTCCTGGTCGAGCGCGACGAAGGGGTCGATCGGGAGGATGCCCTTGGACACGTAGGTGCCAAGGAAGCTCGCGGCATCGTCGCGGCTGATGCCGTAGGTGGTCTGCGTCAGATCGTTGGTGCCGAACGAGAAGAACTCGGCGCTCTCCGCGATCTCGGCCGCGAGCAGACAGGCGCGCGGCAGCTCGATCATGGTGCCGACCTGATAGGCGAGCTTGGTGTTGGTGTCGCGCATCACCGCCTGTGCGGTGGCGTCGATCCGCGCCTTGACGAGATCGAGCTCCATCTTGGTCGCGATCAGCGGCACCATCACCTCGAGGCCGACGGCCTTGCCGGTGCGCTTCTCGGCTTCGACCGCCGCTTCGAAGATCGCACGGGCCTGCATCTCAGCAATCTCCGGATAGGCGATCGCGATACGGCAGCCGCGGAATCCGAGCATCGGATTGAACTCCGAGAGCTCGCGTGCGCGGTCGGCGAGGCGCCGCGGGTCGGTGTTCATGGCGCGTGCCACTTCCTCGACTTCGGCGTGGGTGTGCGGCAGGAACTCGTGCAGCGGCGGATCGAGCAGACGGATCGTGACGGGCAGGCCCTTCATGATCTCGAACAGCTCGACGAAGTCGGCGCGCTGCATCGGCAGCAGTTTTGCCAGCGCCGCGCGGCGGGACTGCTCGTCCTCGGAGAGGATCATCTCACGAACCGTGCGGATGCGGGTCTCTTCGAAGAACATGTGCTCGGTGCGGCAGAGGCCGATGCCTTCCGCGCCGAACTTGATCGCGGTCCGCGCGTCGTCGGGCGTGTCGCCGTTGACGCGGACGCCGATCTTGCGAACCTGGTCGGCCCAGGCCATCAGCGTGCCGAACTCGCCGGACAGCTCCGGCTCGATCATCGGCATGCGGCCGGCGAGCACCTGGCCGAGCGAGCCGTCGATGGTGATGACGTCGCCGGTCTTGAAGGTGCGCGAACCGATGCTCATGGTGCCGCGGCCGTAATCGACTCGGATGGTGCCGCAGCCGGAGACGCAGGGCTTGCCCATGCCGCGCGCGACCACCGCCGCGTGCGAGGTCATGCCACCGCGCGTAGTCAGGATGCCTTCGGCAGCGTGCATGCCGTGGATGTCTTCCGGGCTGGTCTCGATGCGGACCAGAATCACCTTGCGCCCGTCGGCCTGAAGCTTGGCGGCTTCGTCGGAGGAGAACACGATCTCGCCGGAGGCCGCACCCGGGGACGCCGGCAGGCCGGTCGCGATCACGTCGCGCTTGGCGTTGGGATCGATGGTCGGATGCAGCAACTGATCGAGCGAAGCCGGATCGATGCGGGTGACCGCTTCCTTCTTCGAGATCAGGCCTTCATTGGCGAGCTCGACCGCGATGCGCAGTGCCGCTTTCGCGGTACGCTTGCCGCCGCGGGTCTGGAGCATCCACAGCTTGCCCTGCTCGACCGTGAACTCCATGTCCTGCATGTCGCGGTAGTGCTTCTCGAGCTGCGTGTAGATCCGCGTCAGCTCCTTGAAGGCCTCCGGCATCGCCGCTTCCATCGACGCCTTGTCGGAGCCCGATTCCTGGCGCGCCTCCTCGGTGATGTCCTGCGGCGTGCGGATGCCCGCCACCACGTCCTCACCTTGCGCGTTGATCAGGAACTCGCCGTAGAGCTTGCTCTCGCCGGTCGAGGGATTGCGGGTGAAGGCAACGCCGGTCGCCGAGGTCTCGCCCATGTTGCCGAACACCATGGCCTGCACGTTGACCGCGGTGCCCCAGGATTCCGGAATGTCGTGCAGCTTGCGGTAGGTCACCGCGCGCGCGTTCATCCAGGATGAAAACACCGCACCGATGGCGCCCCAGAGCTGATCGTGCGGGTCCTGCGGGAAGTCCTTGCCGGTCTCGCGCGCGACGGCGTCCTTGTACTTGCCGACCAGCTCGACCCAGTCGTCGGCGGTGAGGTCGGTGTCGAGCGTGTAGCCCTGGCCGTCCTTGAAGGTATCGAGGATTTCCTCGAAGTGATGATGCTCGAAGCCGAGCACCACGTCCGAATACATGGTGATGAAGCGGCGATAGCTGTCATAGGCGAAGCGGCGATCGCCAGACAATTCCGACAGCGCTTCCACGGTCTGGTCGTTGAGGCCGAGATTGAGCACGGTATCCATCATGCCCGGCATCGAGGCGCGCGCGCCGGAGCGCACGGAGACGAGCAACGGGTTCCTGGCATCACCGAAGGTCTTGCCGGTCAGCTTGCCGACATAGTCGAGCGCCTTCTCAACCTGCGACTGCAATTCCTTCGGGTAGGATTTGTCGTGGGCGTAGAAGTAGGTGCAGACCGAGGTCGGCAGGGTGAAGCCCGGAGGCACCGGCAGGCCGAGATTGGCCATCTCGGCAAGGTTCGCGCCCTTGCCGCCGAGCAGGTCGCGCATCTCCGTCCGGCCCTCGGCCTTGCCGTCACCGAATGTGTACACCCATTTGCCGGCCTTGCCCGCGGCTGGCGTGGCCTTGGCAGGAGCAACCTTCTTCGGTGCAGGCTTCGCAGCGACCTTCGGCAGAGCCGCCTTGGTCACCGCCTTCGCAGCCGGCTTGGCAGCAGCCTTTGCGGCCGGCTTTGCAGCGGCTTTGGCGACCGGCTTGGGCGCGCTCTTGGCAAGCGCCTTGCGGGCTGCCGGTGCGGCTTTCGCCTTAGCGGAAGACTTTGATTTCGCTGGAGTTTTATTGGGCTTCGAGGCGGCTTTGGCCATAGCTTGCACACAACCTGCGAGAGGAATGGGATTTCGCGGGCCTTACACCATTTTGAACGGGCCCGCGCAAGTCAGACAGTTCCGGAAAATGAACACCCCTAGAGGTGAAGCCATTTCAGGAGCCCGAGCCCGATCGCACCGTTCACAATAAGGAAGATCGCGACGATCAGGTTGAGGAGTCGCGGCATGATCAAGATGAGCACGCCCGCAATCAACGACAGGATCGGCGAAATGTGGGCGACGGTGATGTGCATGAACTATCTTTCTGTGGAGGTGAGGCGAATCGCGGGCGGATCATAGCCCTCCCGGTTCCGCGAGTAGAGACGCGCAAGGCGCGATGCGAGTTCCGGCACCCACGAAAACTGCCTGAAATTGCCTCTGATGCGGCGGCCCTTTTCCGGAACATTGCCAAGGGGGCATGCATTGGCCAACCGGTCGCGCCATTGGCGCGTCCGAAAATAAAATCACGTCGAAGGAGTTGTCCATGCGGAACAGGATTCTCGCTCTTGTAGCGCTCGCGGCCGCGATCGACTCGCCCCTTACGGCGCAGGCGCAAAGCGGTGTCACCGTCGGACGCGCGCCCGCCGTGATCGACAGCGGCCCAACCATCGCAGTCGAACAGCGGCCGGCCTTCCGCGAGTACGTCGTCGAGCAGCGTGTGCCCGCCTTCAGCATTCCCGATCGCATCATCGTCGGCACGACATTACCCGAGGCAGGCGTCACCTATTATGACGTGCCGCAACGCTTCGGCGCCACCACCTACCGCTACACCGTCGTGAACGGCGAAACCGTGCTGGTCGAGCCGCGCTCGCGCCGCATTGTCGAGGTGCTGGACTAGCACTGATCGACTGTTGGCACTGATCGACTAGATGTCCGGCGCGTCACTTCAATCAGGCTGGCGCGAGCAGTGTAAATCGGACATCCGGCCCCGCCCGGTCTTCCCCCCGCCGGGCGGGGCTTTTTGCGGGCGCTGGCGTGTCCCGGACAAGGCGCAGCGCGCAAGCGTTGCGACGCAGAGCCGGGACCCAGAAGCTGCGAGCCACGCGGCCGGCATGGGCCCCGGCTTAGCTGCGCATCACGCCGCAAGGGCGGCGCGCTGCGCAACGTCCGGGGCACGAGAGCCGCAATAGCCGCGACCTCAATCCTGGATCTTCGAGAAATCCGCCACCGCGCGCGTGGCGCTGCGGATCTCGTTCAGCAGCTTCAGACGATTCTCGCGCACCTTCGCATCGTCGTCGTTGACGCGAACCTTTTCGAAGAACGCATCGACCGGCGGACGCAGTTTTGCCATAGCGCTCATCGCGGCTGCAAAGTCTTCCTTGGCGACGGCGGCGCTGGCTTCCGCCTGCACCTCGCCGATCGCCTTGGCCAGCGCCTTTTCCTCATCGAGGCCGTAGAGCGCAGCATCCGGCGCGCCGTCAAAGCTGCGCTTGTCCTTCTTCTCCTCGATGCCAAGGATATTGCTGGCACGCTTGATGCCAGCCAGCAGGTTCTTGCCGTCATCGGACTCGAGGAATTTTCCGAGCGCCTCGACGCGGCGGTCGATCATGAGAAGATCGTCCTGGCCGCCGAGCGCGAACACGGCGTCGACGAGATCGTGACGCGCGCCCTGTTCGCGGAGCTGGACCTTGAGGCGATCGGCGAAGAAAGCGAGCAGGTCGCTCGGAAGCTTATTTGTGTCGACAAGTGCCTGCTTCGTACCAGCTTCAAGCAAACCTGCAATCGCAGATGCCGCCACCTTCATGAGCGACAGACGCAGCGCGTTCTCGGCGATCAACCTGATCACACCCAGCGCCGCGCGACGCAGCGCATACGGGTCCTTGCTGCCTGTCGGCTTCTCGTCGATCGCCCAGAAGCCCACGAGCGTGTCGATCTTGTCGGCGAGCGCCACGGCCACGCTGACTGGATCGGTCGGCACGCGATCGGCGGGACCTTGCGGCTTGTAGTGCTCCTCGCAGGCCGCGGCGACCGAGGCATCCTCGCCCTGCGCCAGCGCGTAGTACTTGCCCATCAGGCCCTGCACTTCGGGGAATTCGCCGACGACTTCAGTGAGCAAGTCGGCCTTCGCCAGATGCGCGGCGCGCGTCGCCTTGGCGGCATCGGCGCCGATCAACGGCGCGATCTCCGCAGCGAGCCGCTCGATGCGCGCGATGCGCGCGGCCTGGGTGCCGAGCTTCTCGTGGAACACGATCTGGTCAAACTTCGGCAGCCGATCCTCGAGTTTTGTCTTCAGGTCGGTCTCGTAGAAGAACTTCGCATCGCTGAGCCGCGCGCGGATGACGCGCTCGTTGCCGGCGACGATGGTCGCGCCGCCGTCGGTCGCCTCGATATTGGCGACCAGGATGAACTTGTTGGCGAGCTTGCCCGTTTTGGGATCGCTGACCACGAAGCACTTCTGGTTGTTGCGGATGGTGGCGCGGATCACTTCCGCGGGCGTTGCCAAAAATTCCGGCTCGAACGAGCCCATCAGCACGACCGGCCATTCGACGAGGCCGGCGACCTCGTCGAGCAGGTTCTGGTCCTCGACCAGCTCGAAGCCTTGCGCAAAGGCGAGCTGCTTGGCGTCGGTGAGGATCGCGTCCTTGCGGCGCTCGGGGTCGAGCACGACCTTGGCGTCGAGCAGCTTTGCTTCGTAGTCTTCGAAACGACGCACGGAAATCGCGTCCGGCGCCATGAAGCGATGGCCGTAGGTGGTCTGCCCGGTCTCGATGCCGTCGACCTCGAACTTCACGACGTCAGGCTCTTCGGTCTCGAGCCCAAACGTCGCGGTGATCGCGTGCAGCGGGCGCACCCAGCTCAGCGAGCCCGGCTTGCCGGAGCGTGCGCCCCAGCGCATCGATTTCGGCCAGGGGAAGGTGCGGATGATGACGGGCAGGATTTCCGCGAGCACGTCGATCGCATCGCGGCCGGGCTTTTCGATCAGCGCGATGTAGAAATCGCCCTTGGGGTCGCGCTGGATCTTGGCCTCATCGAGCGACTTCAGACCCGTCGCCCGCAGAAAGCCCTGCACGGCCGCATCCGGGCCGCCGACTTTCGGACCGCGACGTTCGGTCTTGAGGTCAGGCTGGCGCGCCGGGATGCCGTGCACGGTGAGCGCGAGGCGGCGCGGCGTCGCGAACGCCTTGGCGCCCTCGTAAACCAGGCCTTCGGCGACGAGCTTGTCGGTGACCATGCGGCGCAGATCGTCGGCCGCCTTGGCCTGCATGCGCGCGGGGATTTCTTCCGAGAACAGTTCAAGCAAAAGATCGGGCATCAGGCCGCTCCGCCCGCTTCAGTATGGATCCAGGCTTCGCCACAGGCCTTTGCCAGCTCGCGCACGCGAAGAATGTAGCTCTGCCGCTCCGTCACCGAGATCACGCCGCGCGCGTCCAGGAGATTGAAGACGTGACTGGCCTTGATGCACTGGTCGTAGGCGGGCAGCGCCATCAGATGCGCCTCGCGCTTATCGTCCTTCCAGCCGGCCTCCAGGTACTTTCTGCACGCGCCTTCCGCCATCTTGAACTGCTCGAACAGCATCGCGGTGTCGGCGACTTCAAAATTGTGCTTCGAATATTCCCGCTCGGCCTGCAGGAACACGTCGCCATAGGTGACCTTGGCATCGCCGTCGCGGCCGTTGAAGTTGAGGTCGTAGACGCGGTCGACGCCTTGCACATACATCGCGAGACGCTCGAGCCCGTAGGTGAGCTCGCCCGCAACCGGCGCGCATTCGAAGCCGGCGACCTGCTGGAAATAAGTGAACTGGCTGACTTCCATGCCGTCGCACCAGCACTCCCAGCCGAGGCCCCAGGCGCCCAGCGTCGGGCTCTCCCAATCGTCCTCGACGAAGCGGATGTCGTGCACGGCGGAATCGATGCCGATCGCGGCGAGCGACTTCAGGTACAGCTCCTGAAGGTTCGGCGGAGACGGCTTCATGATCACCTGGAACTGGTAGTAGTGCTGCATCCGGTTCGGATTCTCGCCGTAGCGGCCGTCCTTGGGCCGGCGCGAGGGCTGCACATAGGCGGCGTTCCAGGGCTTTGGCCCGAGCGCGCGCAACGTGGTCGCCGGATGGAAGGTGCCCGCACCCATCTCCATGTCGTAGGGCTGCAGGATCACGCAGCCCTGCTCGGCCCAGAACCGCTGGAGCGCGAGGATGAAACCCTGGAACGAGCGTTCCGGGCGCATATGGGCGGGCAATGAGGCGTCCATCGTCAGATCAGGCTCTCGCGGGGGGGTTTGAATCGCGCGGGACCGTATCGACGGCGGGGGTGGGAATCAAGGCAAAGGGGGTGGATTCGGGCGTCATTCCGGGGCGCCCGCAGGGCGAGCCCGGAATCCATTGCGCCGCCGGCTCTGTGGTTCGATGGATTCCGGGTTCTCGCTTCGCGAGCCCCGGAATGACGATTGAGCGGAAGGGCCCCCTAACCCGGTCGGTAAGCCCCGGTCACGGGGTCACGCTTCAACGTCTGGATATCCCCGGCATGAGCGGCTTCAGCGACGCGCGAGAGGCGCATCTCCTCCAGCTCCTGGTTGATCCGGACGGCGGTCTTGTAGGCCCAGCGGACCACGGCAAGCCCACCCAGCACGCCCGCGAAAGCGACGAACGGCGGCATCGGTCGATCCTCGTTGAGTGTTCAACCCCCACGCACATTCTTGCGCAGACCGGCCCGCGCCGCAATTGGCTCGGGCCGGACCAAATGGCGCGGGAGGGTGTTGCCTAGAACCCGAATTTTGCCCAAATCGCGCGGGTTTCCACCGCCGAGATCAGCTCGTCCGGCAGGCCGGCCACTGATTCCAGGGCCGAAAGCTGCCCTGCGCCGGGGGATTTCCGCCCCAGAAGGCCGGAGAGCAGCCCGGTCGGCTGGGCGATCACAGGGGTGAGAACCTTCTCGCCATAGCGGGCACGAAGAGTTGAGCGGAGGTCGCCGATGCAGTCGGCAAGCCCGAGCGCGACCGAGCTCTCGCCGGCCCAGTATTCGCCCGTGAACAGGGTGTCGTCGTCGCCCTTCAGCCGCGCGCCCCGGCTCTCCTTCACCAGCGCAATGAAGATCTGGTGGATCTCGCGCTGGAGCGCCTTCAGCTTGGCGACGTCATCCGGATTCTCGGGCAGGAACGGATCGAGCATCGCCTTGTGCGCGCCGGCGGTGTAGAGGCGCCGCTCGATGCCGAGCCGCTTGATCGCCTCCTGGAAACCGAAGCTGCCGCCGACCACGCCGATCGAGCCGAGGATCGAAGAGGGATCGCAGATGATCTCGTCGCCGGCGCAGGCGATCATGTAGCCGCCGGACGCCGCAACGTCCTCGACGAACACCAGCACCGGCAGCTTCTTCTCCGCCGCGAGCTGCTTGATGCGCAGATAGATCTGGCGCGACTGCACCGGCGAGCCGCCGGGCGAGTTGATCACCAGCGCCACCGCCTTGGCGTGCCGATACGAGAACGCGCGCTCCAGCACTTTGGCGACGCCTGCGAGCGTCATGCCCGGGCGTAGCGGCGTCACCGCGCCGATCACACCCGACAGCCGCACCACCGGCACGACGGCCGTGCCGGGGCGGAAGCGCGCCGGCAGATATTGCATGAGCTTGTCGGCCAGGCCGGAACTCTCACGATCGTTCAATTGTTCGGCCATGCCGTTACCTCTGATTAACCAATTCTTATCACGCGACTGTCATTGGAAGTGCCTGGAACGTGTTTTGCAGATTTCCCGTTGGGAGGCTGCAATGAGGCAGCGGAGAACACCATGAAAATCTATCTGCTGATGCTGCTGATCGGTGCGCTGTTCATGGCGATCCGCTTGACGTCCCCGCAAGAGCAGCAGTCGGAATCGCTTCCGCAGTAAGCCATCACGGTTCCACCAGCGGCAAGGCCGCTCTCCCCTCCAGGATCTCCGTCACCTCTTTTTTAGACACGCCTGACGCGTCGTTGAGCATCAGCCCCGGCAGCAGCCGCGTCGGAGCCCGGCCGCCCTTGACCGCACGTACCAGCACGCGGATCGCGGGCCGCCCCGACTCACCGTGAACCGGCAGGATCGAAAGGCTCCCGAAGCCACGTGCCAGCGCCGCCAGAACATCGGCGATTCCATCTGCGCGCCAGATCAACGTCAGCACACCATTCGATCGGAGGATGCGCCGAGCTGCATGCATCCAGGCATGCAGGGTCTCCTCTGTCGCCACATGCGCGGTGTGACGCGCCTGATCCGGCGAGCCGCGATGCCGAGCCGGATCGTTGAAGGGCGGATTCATCAGCACCACGTCGACGCTGTCGGGCGACAGCCCGTAGGCCGCAAAGGCCGTGGCATCGGCCGTGACATCGAGCAGGATGGTCTCGGCGGCCAGCGCATTCGCGGCCGCATTGGCGCGCGCGAGCTCGGCCAGCTCCGGATCGATCTCGACCAGGCTCAGCCCGATACCAGCGACGCGCCGGGCCAGCGCCAGCCCGGCCGTGCCGATTCCGGCGCCGAAATCGACCACGCGGTCCCCGGGGCGGGCCTCGGTCGCCGCCGCAAGCAGAATGGCGTCGTGCCCGGCTCTGTGGCCAGTCCGCTTCTGCCTCAGGCGCAATTGCCCGCCGAGAAAGGCGTCCTCGGTAATATCGGCGGCCTCACTCATCGCCGCGCAGTTCGTGGCTGAGTCCGGCTTCGGTGAGGAGCTCCCGAGCCTCCTGGGCGTCGTCCTCATGGACCAGGATCCGCCGCGGCAAAATGCCGAGCGAGCCCTCGATGATGCTCATGTTCTGGTCCAGCACCAGATGATGGATGTTGGCGCCGTCGAGCAGCGCGCCGATCGCCGACACCAGCACCATATCGTTGGTCCGAACCAGTTCACGCAAAACGCAGGTTTCCTTGCCTGAGAGGGGGCTAAAGCGGCAAATGTCAATGGTTCCGCGGGCCTTGCCGCATCCGCCGCCAGTTTCTATTGTCTTTCCGTCAGAATAGCCCCTCCGGGGCAAATATTGGAGACCGGCGTGGCCGTCATCGTACCTTTCGAAACTCCCGGCGCGTCGATCGAAGAGCTGGTTGCCCTTGTCGCCCCTGATATGGAGCGCGTCAACGCCACGATCCTGTCGCGGACCGGTTCGGACGTGACCATGATCCCGGAGGTCGCCAACCATCTGATCTCCTCCGGCGGCAAGCGGCTGCGGCCGATGCTGACGCTCGCCATGGCCAACCTCGCCGGCTACACCGGCGACGGCCATATCAAGCTCGCCGCCTCCGTCGAGTTCATGCATACCGCCACGCTCCTGCACGACGACGTCGTCGACGAGAGCGAGATGCGCCGCGGCAAGCTCTCGGCGCGCATGCTCTGGGGCAACGAGGCGAGCGTGCTGGTCGGCGACTTCCTGCTCGGCCAGGCCTTCCGCATGATGGTCGAGGTCGGCTCGCTCCGCGCGCTCGACATCCTCTCTGCCGCCGCCGCGACCATCGCCGAGGGCGAGGTGATGCAGCTGGCCGCGGCCAAGAACACCGCGACCACCGAGGACGAATATCTCGCCGTGATCCGCGGCAAGACCGCCGAGCTGTTCGCCGCCGCCTGCGAGGTCGGCCCCGTGATCGCCAACCGCCCCAAGGCGGAGCAGACCGCCTGCCGCTCGGTCGGCATGAATCTCGGCATCGCCTTCCAGCTCGTCGACGACGTGCTCGACTATGGCGGCAAGAGCGCAAAGCTCGGCAAGAACACCGGCGACGATTTCCGCGAGGGCAAGATCACCCTGCCCGTCGTGCTCGCATTCCGCCGCGGCAACGACACCGAACGCGCGTTCTGGATCCGGGCGCTGGAGCGCGGCGAGATCGGCGATAGCGACCTCGATCACGCCATCGGGCTCATGAACAAGCACCGCGCGCTCGAAGACACGCTCAGCCGCGCCCAGCACTACGGCGCCATGGCGGTGGACGCACTGGCGCTGTTCCCCTCCTCGCCGATGAAGAGCGCGCTGGAGCAGGTGGTGGCGTTCTGTCTGGCAAGGTCGCACTAGACTTTTGCGTTTCGGCGCACCGCCAGCGAAACCACTCGGTGTCGTCCCGGCGAACGCCGGGACCCATACCGCGTGATCTATCGACACAGCTATGGTGCAAGTACCGATAACATCCGATCTTCGCCAAACCACTCCCTGTGGTTATGGGTCCCGTCGTTCGCCGGGACGACACCGGTGAGATAGGTCCGGACTGTCTCCACATCGTCATTGCGAGCGCAGCGACTTGTCCGCCGAAGCCTTGGCGAAGGCGGAGCAATCCAGAGTCCTGCCGTGGAGACAGTCTGGATTGCTTGACTGCGCTCGCAACGACGGAGTGTGACGCAGGACCACCGTTCGCCAACTCGCTTCTCGGAACACAGCTAGACTCCGCGATCGCACCATTCCCTCACCGACACCCGACCAACCAGTTACTTGCATTTTGAAAGTCACTACCCTACCTTCCCGCCATGCAACCCAAATCCCCCTCGATCCTGGAATGTCCGGTCGGTCGCGCCGTGGAGACGGTCGGCGAATGGTGGAGCATCCTGATCCTGCGGGATGCGTTTCAGGGGGCGACGAAATTTGACGAATTTTCGCAAAGCCTCGGGATCGCGCCGAACATCCTGTCGCGGCGCCTCGCTCATCTCACCGAGAGCGGCATGTTCGTGCGGCGCCGTTATCATGAGCGGCCTCCGCGTTACGAATACATTCTGACGGACAAGGCGCGGGATTTCTTCCCGGTGGTCGCTACGCTGCTCGCCTTCGGCAACAAACATCTCGCGCCCAAGGGCGAATCCATTCTGCTGGCGAACCGGAGCGATGCGCGCCCCTTCGACCCGGTCGTGGTCGATGCCGTCGACATGCAGCCGATCACGCTCGCCAATACGGTCGTCGTCGCCGGTCCCCGCGCCAGCCGCGGCATGCGCAAGCGGCTCGCTTCACTCAAGGCCATGAACCCGGCCGTCGCGCCGGCTGGAGAGTAACATGCGTCGTATCGTCGTGACGGGAATGGGCGCGGTGTCGCCGCTCGGCTGCGGTGTCGAAACCTCCTGGCGCCGGCTGCTCGCCGGCCACAGCGGACTGCGCCCTCTGCCCGAATGGGCGCAGGCACTGCCGGCGCGCATTGCCGGACTCGTGCCCGACAAGGCCGACGATGCCGATGGCGGCTTCGATCCCGCGCAGGCCGCCGCGCCAAAAGACCAGCGCAAGATGGACCGCTTCATCCTGTTCGCGCTGCTCGCCACCGCGGAAGCGGTGGCGCAGGCGAAATGGACGCCGCAGGACGCAGCCTCGCTGGAACGCACCGCGACGATCATCGCCTCCGGCGTCGGCGGTTTCCCGGCCATGGCGGAGGCGGTGCGTATCACCGAGCAGCGCGGCGTGCGCCGGCTCTCGCCGTTCACGATCCCCTCGTTCCTGGCCAATCTCGCCGCCGGCCACGTCTCGATCAAATATGGCTACAAGGGCGCGCTCGGCACACCGGTCACCGCGTGCGCCGCCGGCGTCCAGGCGATCGGCGATGCCGCGCGCATGATCCGTGCCGGCGAAGTCGACATCGCGATCTGCGGCGGCGCGGAGGCCTGCATCGACATCGTCAGCCTCGGCGGCTTTGCGGCAGCGCGCGCGCTGTCGAGCTCCTTCAACGCGGAGCCGGCGCGGGCCTCGCGCCCGTTCGATCGGGACCGCGACGGCTTTGTGATGGGCGAAGGCGCCGGCATTCTTGTCATCGAAGAGCGCGAACATGCGCTCGCGCGCGGCGCCACGCCGATCGCAGAGGTGATCGGATACGGCACAACGGCGGACGCCTATCACATGACGTCCGGTCCGCCCGACGGCGACGGCGCCCGCCGCGCCATGGAGATCGCGCTTCGGCAGGCGAAGCTTGCGCCCGCGGATCTGCAGCACCTGAACGCCCATGCGACCTCGACGCCCGCCGGCGACGAGAGCGAGCTTGGCGCCATCGCCGCGCTGTTCGGCCGCAACCGCGGCATCGCTGTCAGCGCGACCAAATCGGCCACCGGCCATCTGCTCGGCGCCGCCGGCGGCCTCGAGGCGATCTTCACCGTGCTCGCTTTGCGCGACCAGATCGCGCCGCCGACGCTCAATCTCGAAAACCCCGATGCGGGCGCTGAAGGCATCGACATCGTCTCAGGCAGCGCGCGGCTGATGCCGATGCAACACGCAATCTCCAACGGCTTTGGCTTCGGCGGGGTCAATGCCAGCGTGATCTTCCGCCGCGCGGGCTAAACGAGAGCCTTGCAATCGCGGCACGCTGCGCTACGAAAACAGGATGATCGAAACGAATTTCTGGCTGTTCCTGGCCGCAGCCTGTCTCATTGCCGCCGTTCCCGGCCCCGGCATCTTCTACGTCGCGGCACGGACCTTGTCGGAGGGACGCGCCAGCGGCTTCGCATCGACCGCAGGCACGGCGCTGGGCGGACTGGTTCATGTCGTCGCGGGCAGCCTCGGCATCTCCGCAATCATCCTCGCCAGCGCCGAATTGTTCGCCGCGGTCAAACTCGTCGGCGCGCTCTATCTGGTCTGGCTCGGCATCAAGACTTTTCGGCGCGCCGGCCGCGCCCTGTCGCTCGAGAGCGAGCCGGCCGGTGACAAGCGCGCGTTCCGCGACGGCGTGCTGGTCGAGGCGCTGAACCCGAAGACCGCCGCGTTCTTCCTCGCCTTCATTCCGCAGTTCCTCGATCCCGCGGAATCGAACCCCACGCTGCAGTTCATCATGCTGGGCGCGATCTCGGTGGCGTTGAACACGCTTGCCGACGTCGTCGTGGTGCTGATGGCCTCCGCAACACGCACGCAGCTGATCGGACGGCCGCACCTGATGCGGCGTCTCACCCAGGGCTCCGGCGTCTTCATTGCAGGCCTCGGCCTGTCGCTGGCACTGGTGCGGCGGCCGGCGAATGGATAGCGCCCCGATGCTCGCCCCGCAAAGCCGCTTCTACGAGTCTCATGGTCTGCGGCTGCATTACGCCGATTGGGGCAATGAGCGCGCGCCGCCTCTCATCCTGGTCCATGGCGGCCGCGACCACTGCCGGAGCTGGGACGTCATCGCCCGGTCGTTGCAGCCGCATTTTCACGTCGTCGCACCCGACCTGCGCGGCCACGGCGATTCCGACTGGACCAGGGGCGGCAGTTACGCGCTGACCGAATATGTCTACGATCTCGCCCAGCTGATCCGCACCATCGCAGCGCCTCAGGTGACCCTGATCGGCCATTCGATGGGCGGCATGGTGAGCCTGATCTTCTCAGGGTCATTTCCCGAGCAGGTCACGAAGCTGGTCGTGCTCGACGGCGTGACCATGTTGCCGGACACGCCGAAGCCGCCGGCACATGAGCGCATCGGCAAATGGGTCGGCCAGCTCGACAGGCTGCACGACCGCACGCCGCGCCGCTATGCGACCCTGGCGGACGCAGCGGCGCAGATGATGCTTCACAACAAGCGCCTGTCCCGTGATCTCGCGCTGCATCTCGCCACGCACGGCGCACGGCAGAACGAGGACGGCACCTATAGCTGGAAGTTCGATCCCTATCAGCGCGCCTCCGCGCCGCACCGCCTCTGGCCGGACGATCACATCGCGCTGTGGGCCCGCATCACCTGCCCGACCTTGCTGCTCAATGCCGGCGAGAGTTTTTTGACCGGCGCCCGGGCGGCGGGCCTGGAGCGGTATTTCCAGAACGCGCGCATAGAGACCATCGCCGGGGCTGGACACTGGTTGCAGCACGACAAGCCGCGAGAGGTGCTGGGCGAGATCAGGCGGTTCCTGGGATTGGCCGAGGACGAAGGCTAGCTCAACTTCCGCAGGTGGGCAAAGGCGCGTCAGCGCCGTGCCCACGTGTTGGAAGTGGTGGGCACGCTTCCGCCTTCGCTCTTCGAGCTACGGCGGACAAGTCGCTTTGCCACCCTACGGCAGCGTCTTTGGAGAAGCAGCTAACTCAACGTCCCCGCATGCACCCACCAGCCGGGGTGGTCGCGCCGGATCTTTTCAGCCGCGGCATGGGTATCGGCGGGCGAGCCATAGATCGCAAAGCACGTTGCGCCCGAGCCGGACATGCGGGCCAGCTTGACGCCGGCGGAGTCGCGCAGCGCTTCGAGCACCTCGCCGATCACGGGTTCGATACGCAGCGCAGGCGCTTCGAGATCGTTGGGAACGCTTTCGAGAACGTCGACCCAATCGGCGATCGACCCGCCCTCCTCCGGCCAGGCCGGAGCTCGGAAGACCGAGGTGGCGCCGACCAGGAGCTCGCCGTTGCGCAGGCCCAGCTCCTGGAAAACATCCTTGGTGGCCACAGGCACGCGCGGATTGACCATCACGCAAGGCATGCTCGGCAGTGCGAGCGGCAGCAGCTGCTCGCCGACGCCGGTCATGTCGCAGGCGCGCGAGAACAGGCACACCGGCACGTCCGCGCCGGTCGCGAGCGCGACCTTCTGCAGGCGCGGATCGTCGAGCGACAGATTGTTGAGACGCGCCAAGAGCCGCAGCGCCGCTGCCGCATCGGCCGAGCCTCCACCGATGCCGGCGGCAACCGGCAGCACCTTGTCGAGCGCGAAGGCGCCGAGCTTCAGGTTCGGCACGGCCTCGGCCAGAAGCTTGGCCGCCTTGAAGACGAGATTGTCCGCGGTATCGCCGCAGGCCGCGGCCAGCGGTCCGGTGGTTGCGAGCTTCAGCTCGCCGCCCGGCTCCAATGTGAGCCGATCGGCGCAGTCGGCAAACGCGACCACGCTTTCGAGATCGTGATAACCGTCGGCGCGACGGCCGACGACGCGAAGGCTCAAATTGACCTTCGCGCGCCCTTCTTCAATCAACGCCGACATTGGCGATCAGCCCCCAACGAAAAACTCAACCGCCCTTGCCGTCGTCCTTCTTCTTTTCCGCCTGCGCGGCTGAAGAGTTCGAATTGTCCTCGGTCATGCCGTTAGCGATCTTGGCCTCGATCTTCGGAAGCTCTTCCGGCTCGGGCTTGAGGTCACGCGCATGCGCCCACTGGAACTTAGCTTCCAGCGTGCGGCCGACCCGCCAATAGGCATCGCCAAGGTGATCGTTGATGGTGGGATCCTCGGGCTTGAGGTCGATCGCGCGCTCGAGATTCTTCACCGCTTCTTCGTAGTTGCCGATCCGGTAATAGGCCCAGCCCAGGGAGTCGACGATGTAGCCGTCGTCGGGACGCTGCTCGACGGCGCGCTTGATCATCTTCATGCCTTCGTCGAGGTTCACGCCCTGGTCGATCCAGGAATAGCCGAGATAGTTGAGGACGTGCGGCTGGTCGGGCTGGAGCTCGAGCGCCTTCTTCATGTCGGCCTCGGCCTTGGCCCACTGCTTGGAGCGCTCCTCGCAGATACCACGATAATAGTACCAGACGCTGTTGGCCTTGTCGTTGCCGGGCGGCAGCACGTCGACGCCTTGCGAATAGGTCGCGCCGCAGTCGCCGAACCTCTTGCGGCCGCGCTCGATGTTGCCGAGCGCCATGATCGCTTCGAGGTCCTTCGCATCCTCCGATGTAACGCCCTTGAGGATCTTGATCGCCTCGTCGGTGCGGTCGGCGGAATCCAGATCGATGGCAAGCTGGATCTGCGCGTTACGCTTGAGCGGCGAGCTCGACGGCACGCGCTCATAGACCTTGATCGCCATCTGCGGCCGCTTCACGGACTCGTAGAGATCGGCGAGCGAGAGTAGCGCCAGCGGATGGGTCGGCTGGAGGTAGAGCGAGAGTTGGAGGTAGACCAGCGCCAGATCCTCGCCGCCGCGGCGGGTCAGCGTGGCACCGATGCCGTAGAGCGCCTCGGCGGCGCCAGCCTGGGCGGAATCGACCAGCGGCGGCATCTTCTTGCCGGCCTTGGTGTCGCGCAGGCCTTCCTGGATCAGCGGATGGCGCGCGAGCTTCTTGTCGAAGGCCTGATAGACGGTGGTCGCGGCGGCGGAATCCTTGTTGCGCGACAGCCAGCGCGCATAGGCCTCGGTCACGCGCAGCATGGAATCGTCGAGCTTGTAGGCGCGCTCGAAGCGGGTGCCGGCGTCCTTCTCCTTGCCGGAGAGCTCGAGGATCATGCCGGCGTGAAGGTCCTTAAACAGCGGGTACCATTCGGGACCTGCCAGCTTGTCGATGGTGGCGACACCGCCCTTGGCGTCCCCGGCACCGTAGGCGGCCCAACCCGACAGCAGCGTGGCGACGAGATCGGTGATCGGGCCGCGGATCGACTGGTTGATGTTGGTCTGCGCGGCCGCGTACTTCTTCACCTTGAGATCATGCACGCCGACGACGAGACGCGCGACGCGGTTGGTCTTGTCGATGGTGAGGATGCGCTCGGCGAGCTTGACGGCTTCGTCGATGTCGCCGTCGGCGACCGACGAGATGAAGGCGCGGTCGAGCAGTTCGTTGTTCTTGGGATCGGTGCGCAGCGCCGAGCGGTAGAAGGCGGCGGCGGAGGCCGCGTCGCGCTCGACGCTGGCGTGGCGGGCGGCGAGGTAGCTGCCGGCGGTGGTGAGCGACTTCAGATCGTTTCGGGTCGGAAACTGCGCCGCCGTATCGGACGGATGATCCGGCGTCTGCGCCAGGACCCTGCCGGGGACCGTCGCGATCGCTGAGCCCATGAGGGCGATGGCGGCAACAGTCCAGCGGTTGAAACGATTTGAAAACATCAGGGCTCGCCTTGAGTTGGTAGTGCCTGGGTCTGCAGCAGAGGGCCGTATCGCATGCGAACGCGGCCGGTGGCATCGGGACCCGGAACCGTCGGGCCGACAATGCCGCTTTTGGCGCTTCGCCGCAAGGATTCGGGCCGGGCGATCCCCTCCGCACGCCTTAAATCGGCCAAGTGACCGGCCAAGAGCGGTCCCAAGACGCTGCCAGTATGGCCTTATCGTGGCCGCGACCGGTGGCCGCAGCCGTGTCCTCACGCGAACGTGCACCGGATCACCCTCGTGATCAGGTCCTCTTGCTCGGCCGGCTCTTACATCGCCTCATAATTCGGACCGCCGCCGCCCTCGGGAGGAACCCAGGTGATGTTACCGTTGGGATCCTTCACGTCGCAGGTTTTGCAGTGGACGCAGTTCTGGGCGTTGATCTGGAAGCGTGGGCTCGTGCCCTCCTCGACCCATTCATAGACGCCGGCCGGGCAATAGCGATTCGAGGGTCCCGCGAACACGTCATGCTCGGAGGTCTTTTGCAGGTTCATGTCGGTGACCTTGAGATGGACCGGCTGGTCCTCCTCGTGGTTTGTGTTCGACAGGAACACCGAGGACAGCTTGTCGAAGGAGATCTTGCCGTCCGGCTTCGGGTAGTTCTTCGGCGTGTGCTGCTTGGCCGGATCGAGCGTGGCGCGATCGGGCTTGGCGTGCGCCTGGGTGCCGAACAGCGAAGCGCCGAACAGCGTGTTGCACCACATGTCGATGCCGCCGAGCGCGACGCCCAGCACGGTGCCGAACTTCGACCACAGCGGCTTGACGTTGCGGACCAGGAACAGATCCTTGCCGACCGACGACGAACGCCACGCATTTTCGTATTCGACGAGTTCGTCGTTGGCGCGATCGGCAGCCAGCGCCGCCGCGGCATGTTCAGCCGCGAGCATGCCGGTGCCCATTGCATTGTGCACGCCCTTGATGCGTGGCACGTTGACGAAGCCGGCCGCGCAGCCGATCAGCGCGCCGCCGGGGAAGCTCAGCCTCGGCACCGACTGGTAGCCGCCCTCGGTAATGGCGCGCGCGCCATAGGCGAGACGCTTGGCGCCTTCAAAGGTGCCGCGGATCGAAGGATGGGTCTTGAAGCGCTGGAATTCGTCGAACGGCGACAGATACGGATCGTCGTAGTTCAGATGCACGACGAAGCCGACGGCAACGAGATTGTCGTCATAGTGATAAAGGAACGAACCGCCGCCGGTCTTCAGATCGAGCGGCCAGCCGAAGGAATGCTGGATCATGCCCTTCTGGTGCTTGGCGGGATCGATCTGCCAGACTTCCTTGAGGCCGATGCCGAACTTCGTCGGCTCGCTCTTGGAGTCGAGCGCGAACTTGGCGATGAGCTGCTTGGTCAGGCTGCCGCGGGCGCCTTCGGCGAACAGCGTGTACTTGCCGAGCAACTCCATGCCACGGGTGAAGGAGTCCTTTGGCTTGCCGTCCCGGCCGATGCCCATGTCGCCGGTGGCAATGCCCTTGACGTTGCCGGCGTCGTCATAGAGCACCTCGGCCGCAGCAAAGCCCGGATAGATCTCGACGCCGAGTGCTTCGGCCTTGCGCGCCAGCCAGCGGCAGACATTGCCGAGCGAGCCGATGTAGCAGTGATGATTGTCCATCAGCGGCGGCATCAAGAAGTTCGGCAGCTTGATAGCGCCGCCGCCCGTCATCCAGTAGAAGCGGTCGTCCTTCACCTGCGTCTTGAGCGGGCAGTCGGAATCCTCGCGCCAGTCCGGAACGAGCTTGTCGAGCCCGGCCGGGTCGATCACGGCGCCGGAAAGAATGTGCGCACCGACCTCCGAGCCCTTCTCGACCACGACGACGTTGAGATCGGCGTTGAGCTGCTTCAGCCGGATCGCAGCCGACAGGCCCGAGGGGCCGGCGCCGACGATGACGACGTCGAATTCCATGGATTCGCGCGGAGGAAGTTCTTCGGTGCTCATCTGATCTCAGCCCTTGAGACGGTCCTTGGTCATTTGCGCCCTCTTGTTTCCGATTTTTCCGGGTAGGACAACCTCGGAAATGCGTTTCGCCGGGGTGCAAGGGGGTGCAAGGCGCCCTAAACTGAACTAATAGTCAGACTTTCCGATGATACCCGAACCCGCACCCACCGTCCGCGAGCTTCTCGCCTTCTATCTGGAGGCCGGGGTCGACTGCGCGCTCGCGGAGGAACCGATCGACCGCCTGGCGGAATTGGATGCCCCGCCGCCGGCCCCGCGCGCGGCACTTTCGGTCGAGGCACCGCGGCCGGTCGCCGCGCCGGCGGTGATGCGCGGCGAGGCCGCACCCGCGCCCGACATCGCGATCGCCTCGGCGCGCGAGGCTGCACGCACGGCGCCGACGCTCGAAGCGCTGCGCGAGCTGATGCAAGGCTTCGAGGGTTGCGCGCTGAAGCACACCGCGACACGATTGGTATTTGCCGACGGCAATCCGCAGGCGCGCATCATGTTCGTCGGTGAGGCGCCGGGCCGCGACGAGGACATCGAGGGCCTGCCCTTCGTCGGGCGCAGCGGCAAGCTGCTCGACCTGATGATAGGAGCCATCGGCCTCAACCGCAGCACGGCCTACATCGCCAACGTGATTCCCTGGCGGCCGCCCGGCAATCGCACCCCGACGCCGCAGGAAACGCAAATCTGCCTGCCCTTCATCCAGCGCCAGATCGAGCTGGTGAATCCCGACGTGCTGGTGACGCTCGGCAATCCTTCGACGCAGACGCTGCTGGGAACGCGCGAGGGCATCATGCGCACCCGCGGGCGCTGGTTCGACTACGAGACGGGGGCGCGCACCATCCGCGCGCTGCCGACGTTCCATCCGGCCTATCTGTTGCGCTCGCCGTCCTACAAGCGGCTGGCCTGGCAGGATCTGCGGGCGATCGCCAAGGTGCTGGCGGGGTAACGAGCTCTCGTGTCCCGGACGCGGTGCGGCACGCAGTGACGCTCCGCAGAGCCGGGACCCAGAAAGCAACACAGTACGATGCGGCGAGATGGGCCCCGGCTCTGCAGCGCACCGCCGAAGAGCGCTGCGCAGCGTCCGGGGCACGAGACCTACGTCCTCACGTCCCCTTCGGCCGCACGATGGCCCAGCCGATGCGCAGGAGCTGCTGGCGACCGGTCACCAGCCATTCGAAGGCGCGCGGCACCTCCGGCACGATGCCCGGAAAGCGTTTGAGGATGTCCGGCGGCGGCGTGCCGGCGGTATCGGAGGCGCGCCAGACCACGACGCCGCCGGTCTCGCTGAACTTGGCCTGATTGATCCAGGGCGTGCGCGCAGGGTCGGCGTCGATGAAGAGGTGCGGCCGGCCGGAATGCAGCGTGATCAGGCTCGCAAGCGATGCCTCGCCGGCCACCGCGCGCAGGCGATGGTTGGTGCGGCGGGCAAAGCTCTCGTCGAAGAAGTCCGAGATCGCACGCGCCGGCATCGAGGTCGCGATCTCATTGGCGCCGGTCCAGGGCAGCAGCAGGACGGCGAGCACGACGCCGACGGCCGGCGCCACGACGGCCGCAGCCCACACCATGCGCAGCATCCGCGCGCGGCGCATCGCAATGAGATCTCCGGCCGCGACCACCACGGCAAGCCCGGACATGACCAGCACGACGCCGGCGCCGCCGACGACGGATTCGAGCCCGAGCAGACCGGAGATCAGCACCGCGCCCAGCGCAGGCGCCAGCGCGAAGAAATAGACGAAGTTGCGCGCGAGCGGCTCGACCGGCGGTCGATAGATGATCGGCGGCTCCTCGCTCTTGCCGGCGAACAGGCCGGTGTTGAGGAAGGTCAGCGCCGGGATCGCGGCCGCCCCGAGCACGAGGCCGCCGAGCAGCCAGGCCGCATGCAGGGCGCGGGCATTCAGCTCCGCAACTTGCGGCAAGGCCGGCATCACGAGCGTCTCGGCGCGCATCAGCCAGACCGCATAGGGCAGCGCCAGCACCGCGACGACGATCAGCGCGAACAACGGATCGAGCGCGCGCAGCGTGCGGCGGCCGCCTGCGGTCGAGACCGCGAAGACGACGAGCAGCAGCAGGAGGAAGACCGCCGCGGGCGTCGTCAGCAGCAAGAGGCCGGCCTCGATCGACCAGGCGAACCAGGCATTGCCGCGGCGCTGGCCGATGATCTGCCAGGAGTGCAGCAGCAGCAGCGCCCAGAGCGGCCGGGCCAGCACGAGCGGGCCGAAATCGAGCGCCGACGAGGAGAAGGCGAGCACTGTCATGGTCAAGAGCACCGCGAGCACCGCCTGCTGCGAGCCGACCACGGCGCGGGAGAGATGATAGAGCGCAATGAAAGTCGCGATCTCGCAGAGCTCGGCCAGCACATAGACGCCGAACATGTGGCCGCCGGCGGCGCGATAGGCGATGTCGGCGAGCCAGACCGGCAAGGGCGGACCGAGATCGGTGCCGACCTGGTATTCGCGTCCGAAGGCCAGGAGGGTCGCGAGGCTGCCGGGCGGGCTGCGGTAGAACACCAGCGCCACGAACAGCCACATCGCGGCCTGCAGCAGCACGGCGATCCACACGATCAGCCGCGGCCGGGCGCGAATGAGCTCGATGACCAGGGAGGTAAACCGCATGCAACGTCCGAAAGATGCAGCCAACCCGTCCAGCCGGCCCTATTCGCTTACAAACACTTTGATAGGGGGCGCTGCGCGTTGTGGCAACGACGGTTTCCTCGTCATGCCCGGCTTGTCCCGCCTGGCTAACTCTAGAGATTCGCCGACGCGTCGATCTCGACGCTGGCTTCCACCGGCACCTCGACCTCGGTGACCGTAAACAGATCCTGCACCGGCTCGACGGTCCACGGCATGTGCTTGGCACGCGCCGCCGCGACCGGGGCGAAGAAGCTGCGGTGGTGGACGGTGGGACCGAGGCGGTCGAGTGCGTCGAGGTGCTCGGGGACGGCGTAGCCCTTGTGCTGCTCAAAGCCGTAACCGGGGCAGTCCTGCGCCAGCGCGCACATCAGGCGGTCGCGCGTCACCTTGGCGATGATGGAGGCCGCGGCGATCGACAACACAATGCCGTCGCCGCCGATCACCGCCTCACAGTCGCATTCCGTGTCGAGCCGGTCGCGACCGTCGACGAAGACATGCCTGGGCGCCTCCGGCAGCGCCACCACGGCGCGCTTCAGCGCCCACAGCGAGGCGCGCAATATGTTGTCGCGATCGATTCGCGACGGCGAAGCCACGGCGACGGAGACCTGGGCGGTGGCGCAGATCTTGTCGAACAGTCTTTCGCGCTGCTCCGCCGTCAGACGCTTGGAATCGTCGATGCCGCGCGGGATCCGGTCGGGGTCGAGAATCACCGCGGCCGCCACCACAGGACCTGCCAGCGGCCCGCGGCCGGCCTCGTCGCAGCCGGCGACGGGCCAGACGCCACGCTTGATCAGCGCGCGCTCGCGCCGGAAGCTCGGCGGTGCGACCGCGATGATGCCTTTCCTGGCAGCGCTCTTGCCCGGCGAAGCCTTGGTCGCAGGCGCCTTGCTGGCCTTGGCGGGCGCAGCCTTCTTCGCAGCGTCCTTCTTTGGCGCGTCTTTGGCCGGTGTCTTGGCGGACTTGTCCCGAATCATGGCCGGGATCGTGCGCAAGCGGCCCGGCCGGCGCAACCGGGAACCCCTCGCAATTCCCGCTATTCAGGCCGGCCTACTCCGCCAGATGCACGCGCCGGTCCTCGCCGACCGCGATGCCGGGTGCGACCACGACCTCCCAGGGATGGCCGTCGGGATCGGCGAAATAGCCGGAATAACCGCCGTAATCGGTCTCGTGCGCGGCCTTCAGCAGCTTTGCCCCTTTGCCGAGGGCGAAGGCCAGCACCGCATCCACTTCCTCTCGCGTGACACAGTTCCAGGCAAGCGTCACGCCGCGGAACGTCGACGGCCTCGGATCGCCGGGCAGCTTGGCATCGGCCGCAAGCTGATCCCAAGGATACAGCGCGAGCACCGGACCGCCGGTATCGTAGAACGCCACCGCCTCGCCGGTCGCCTGCAGCCGGCGCGAGAACCCGAGCGCGTCGTAAAAGGCGATGCTGGCGCGGATATCGCTGACACCGAGCGTGATGACGGTGAGCCGCGGCACCGGAGCCGAAACTTGCTTACTCATGCGACGCCTCTTCCACTTCCCGCTCAGAACAGGCTGAGCTGATCGCCGTTCCGCTTCGGCCGGGAAAAGTGATCCGTCGTCAGCTTGGAGCGCCGCTTGTTCAGCCCGAGCCTGTCGCAGGCGATCTCGAAGCGGCGGCCGATGGTCCAGGCCATCGGTCCAGTGCCCTTCATCCGCTCGCCCCATTTCGCATCGTAGTCGCGGCCGCCGCGCATGTCGCGGATCAGCGTAAAGACGTGGCGATAGCGGTCCGGATAGTTCGCCATCAGCCATTCCCGGAAGAGATCCCGCACCTCCAGCGGCAGCCGCAGCAGCACGTAGGAGGCTTCCTTGACGCCGGCATGGGCGGCGGCATCGAGGATGCGCTCGATCTCGGAATCGTTCAGCGCGGGGATTACGGGCGCGACCATCACGGTGGTGGGAATGCCGGCGTCCGAGAGCTGCTTCAGCGCCTCCAGCCGCTTCGGCGGCGTCGAGGCGCGCGGCTCCATGCTGCGCGCCAGCTTCGGATCGAGCGAGGTGACCGAGATCGCGACCTTGGCGAGGTTGCGCTTGGCCATCCGCGCGAGAATGTCGATGTCGCGCACCACCAGCGCCGATTTGGTGACGATGCCGACGGGATGGCCGGCACGCTCGAGAACCTCGAGGATGCCGCGCATGATCTTGCGCTCGCGCTCGATCGGCTGATAGGGGTCGGTGTTGGTGCCGATCGCGATCATCCGCGGCTCATAGCCGGTCGCGGCGAGCTCCTTCTCCAGCAGCGCGGGCGCCTCGGGCTTCACGAACAGTTTTGACTCGAAGTCGAGCCCCGGCGACAGGCCGAGATAGGCATGGGTCGGCCGTGCGAAGCAGTAGACGCAGCCATGCTCGCAGCCGCGATAGGGATTGATCGAGCGGTCGAAGCCGATATCGGGGGAATCGTTGCGGGTGATCACCTTGCGTGAGGTGTCGACCCCGACACTGGTCGTGAACGGCGGCAGCTCTTCCAGGCTCTGCCAGCCGTCGTCGAAGGCGACGCGCGCCTCGGCCTCATAGCGGCCGCTGGCATTCGACTGTGCGCCCCGCCCTCGCCTGCGCGCGCGGTCGATGGCGACGCCCAGCTCGGGAAAGTCAGAGTCCACACCCGCCGGCTCGGAGGGCGCCTTGACCGGCGGGTGTTTGAGAGCATGAGAGGATGCTGCTGGACTCATGAAGCCAAGATAGCACGCAAAAGGAACAAATCAAGAACGTAAACAAAAAATGGGAAAACAACCCCATGCAAAGTAGCCGCCCAAATTTCGGGCGCGGTCTTTTGACCTCACGCAACATGCCCGTCGCAATGATTTCGTTTGATGCCGGCCAGGGATCGATCGTCGCGGAACAATGTTGGTGACGATCGCCGGGTGAAGGTCAGCAGGAACATGACAAATCAACAACAATCGGCCGCGGCAAGCAGCAACCTCGACCTCCTCGACCGCTACTGGCGCGCCGCGAACTACCTCTCCGTCGGGCAAATCTACCTGCTCGACAATCCGCTGCTGCGCGAGCCCTTGCGGGCCGAGCACATCAAGCCGCGTTTGCTCGGCCATTGGGGCACGACGCCGGGCCTGAACTTCATCTACGCCCATCTCAACCGCGTCATCCGCGCGCTCGATATCAGCGTGCTCTATGTCTGCGGCCCCGGCCATGGCGGGCCGGGCATGGTCGCCAACACCTATCTGGAGGGCAGCTACAGCGAGATCTATCCCGACATCGCGCGCGATGCGGACGGCATGCGCAAGCTGTTCAGGCAGTTCTCGTTTCCCGGCGGCATTCCGAGCCACGCGGCGCCGGAAACGCCGGGCTCGATCCACGAGGGCGGCGAACTCGGCTACGCGCTGGTGCACGCCTATGGCGCGGCGCTGGACAACCCCGATCTGATCGTCGCCTGCGTCGTCGGCGACGGCGAGGCCGAGACCGGCCCGTTAGCTGCGTCCTGGCACTCCAACAAGTTCGTGAACCCCACCCATGACGGCGCGGTGCTGCCGATCCTGCATCTGAATGGCTACAAGATCGCCAACCCGACCGTGCTCGGGCGGATGCCCGACAGCGAGATCCGCGATCTCTTCCGCGGGTTCGGCCACGAGCCGCTGTTCGTCGAGGGCGACGATCCCAAATTGATGCACCAGGCCATGGCGGATGCGCTCGACGTCGCGCTCGCCAGCATCCGCTCGATCCAGCAGCACGCCCGCGACGGACGCAAGGCAGTCGAGCGGCCGCGTTGGCCGATGATCGTGCTGCGCAGCCCGAAGGGTTGGACCGGCCCGAAGGAGGTCGATGGCAAGAAGGTCGAGGGGTTTTGGCGCGCGCATCAGGTTCCAGTGGCCGGCTGTCGCGAGAACCCGGGGCACCTCAAGATCCTCGAAGACTGGATGCGCAGCTACGAGCCCGAAAAGCTGTTCGATGAGAGCGGCGCGCTCATTCCGGAGCTTCAGGCGCTCGCGCCCGAAGGCATTCGCCGCATGGGCGCCAATCCGCATGCCAATGGCGGCCTGCTGAAGAAGGAGCTGAAGCTGCCGGACTTCCGCAGCTTCGCCATCGAGGTGCCGCGACCCGGCGGCGTCATAGCCGAAGCAACGCGCGAGCTCGGCAAATTCCTGCGCGATGTCATCCGTCTCAACGCGCAGGAACGCAATTTCCGTATCATGGGTCCGGACGAAACTGCATCAAACCGGCTGGATGCGGTGTTCGAGGAGACCGAGCGGGTCTGGATGGAGCCGATCGAGCCTTACGACGTGCATCTGGCGCAGG
This sequence comes from Bradyrhizobium sp. TM233, assembly GCF_036247965.1. NCBI lineage: Bacteria > Pseudomonadati > Pseudomonadota > Alphaproteobacteria > Hyphomicrobiales > Nitrobacteraceae > Bradyrhizobium > Bradyrhizobium sp. TM233. The sequence continues at coordinate 235,761 of NZ_BTIG01000010.1, forward strand.
ACGGCCGCGTCATGGAGGTGCTGAGTGAGCATCTCTGCCAGGGCTGGCTCGAGGGCTATCTGCTCACCGGGCGCCACGGCTTCTTCTCCTGCTACGAGGCCTTCATCCACATCGTGGATTCCATGTTCAACCAGCACGCCAAATGGCTGAAGGTGACGCGGCACCTGCCATGGCGGCGCCCGATCGCCTCGCTCAATTATCTCCTGACCTCGCATGTCTGGCGGCAGGACCATAACGGCTTCAGCCATCAGGATCCCGGCTTCGTCGATCTCGTCGCCAACAAGAAGGCCGACATCGTCCGCATCTACTTCCCGCCGGATGCCAACACGCTGCTGTGGATCGCCGACCACTGCCTGCGCACCTACAACCGCATCAACGTGATCGTCGCCGGCAAGCAGCCGGCGCCGCAATGGCTGTCAATGCAGGACGCTGCGACGCATTGCGATGCCGGCATCGGCATCTGGACCTGGGCCGGCAACGAGGACGCAAGCGGCGAGCCCGACGTAGTGATGGCTTGCGCCGGCGACGTCCCGACGCTGGAGACGCTCGCCGCCGTCGACCTGTTGCGCAAGGCGCTGCCGGACCTGAAGATCCGCGTCGTCAACGTCGTCGATCTCATGACGCTGCAACCGAAAGACCAGCATCCGCATGGCCTGTCCGACCGCGACTTCGACAGCCTGTTCACATCCGACAGGCCCGTCATCTTCGCCTATCACGGCTATCCCTATCTGATCCACCGCCTGACCTATAACCGGACCAACCACGCCGGAATGCATGTGCGCGGCTTTGCCGAGGAGGGCACCACGACGACGCCGTTCGACATGGTCGTGCTCAACGAGCTCGACCGTTACCACCTCGCGATCGAGGCGATCGAACGCGTGCCCGGGCTCGCCGCCAAGGCCGCGCAGGCGAGGCAGCAATTCCGCGACAAGCTGATCGAGCATTCGCGCTACGTGCGCGAATACGGCGAGGACATGCCTGATGTCCAAGACTGGGTCTGGCCCAACAGCTCCGGCGGCAATACCCCGGCCGAAGCCGGCGACTAGCCATGTCGGACACGGTCCTCGTCCTCAACTCGGGATCGTCGAGCATCAAGTTCGGCCTATTCGAGATCTCGGCTGTTGAACCCAGACTGCTCTGCAAGGGGCTGCTCGACGAGCACGAGGCAAAACCCCGGCTCGTGGTGAAGAGCCCGGCGGGCGAAGATCTGTTCGAGACACGGAATGAGACGCCGGACGCCGATGGCGGCCATCTGTTCGCCGATGTGCTCGCCTTCATCGAGGACCGTTTCGGCGAACACCATCTGCGTGCCGTCGGCCATCGCATCGTTCATGGCGGGCCGGACTATTCAGGCCCGGTCGCGCTGACCGACGACATCACCGCGAAGCTGGAGGCATTGACGCCGCTGGCGCCGCTGCACCAGCCGCGGTGCCTCGCGCCAATTCGTGCGCTTGCGGCGATCCGGCCAGCGCTGACACAGATCGCCTGCTTCGATACGGCGTTCCACCACGGCCTGACGCCCCCCGCGAGCCGCTTCGCCATTCCGAGGCGCTACGAGGAACATGGCGTCCGACGCTACGGATTTCACGGCCTCTCCTTCGAATATGTCGCGGGACGCCTTGCCGAGATTGCGCCGGAGCTCGTCGCCAAGCGCGTCGTCATCGCGCATCTCGGCAACGGCGCCAGCCTGTGCGCGTTGCGCAACGGCCGCAGCGTGGACACCACCATGGGACTGACGCCGCTCGACGGTCTCGTGATGGGCACACGCTGCGGCACGATCGATCCCGGCGTGCTGCTCTATCTGCAACAGCACGAGAAGATGTCGATCGAGGCTGTCCAGCACCTGCTCTATCACGAGTCCGGCCTCATCGGTGTCTCCGGCATCTCCGCGGACATGCGCACGCTGCTTGCGAGCGGCGAGATTGCCGCACGGGAGGCGATCGATCTCTTCACCTTCCGTACAGCGCAGCAGGTCGCGATGATGGCGACCACGCTTGGCGGCCTCGACTGTCTGGTCTTCACCGGCGGCATCGGCGAGCACGCCAAGGAGATCCGCAGCGCGATCGGCGAACGTCTCGCATGGATGGGCGTGCGCATCGATGCCGTAGCGAACGATGAGACGCGCGAGCGCGTCGACAGCGGCGACAGCACCGTCGAGATCTTCGTCATTGCAACCGATGAAGAGATGACGATCGCGCGCCATTGCGCTGCTCTGATCCGCAAACATCACGTCACGTGACGTTTTTATGAATGATCTGCCGCAACAACGTCGCCAGGGTCTCGTGGCATAGAGACCGCATCACTCATCGGGCGGACAGATCATGAAGACCCACATCATCGAAGAGCTCGGACAAGGCGACATCCTGTTGCCCGCGCTGGTGGCGGAAGGGCTCGCTGCCAACGACCGCATCAAGGTGCGGATGAGCGCATTGCAGGCGGCGGTCCAGCATGCGCAGCAGCCGGGCCGGCCCGCGAGCGACCTTGGCGTCGAAAGTCAGACTGCAGGCATAGCCCCTGCCGAGATCGCGACGCTGATCGGCGGCGCCCATCTGATCGGACAGAGCCGGCTCGCGGCCCCCGATCTTGCGAAGCTGATGCAGGAGATTGCGGACGACGCAGCGACCATGATCCGCGCCGTCGGCGCGGGCGCAGCGAGCGATGGCGAGAGGGCGCAGGCGCGGCTCGACACGATCCGCGCAGCAGGCCTGCTCGAGGCCGCCGGCGAGATCGAGATGTCCCATGTCGCGCGTCTGACCGGCGTGGCCGACAGCGGCGGCGACAGCCTGCATCGCCTCGTCATGGATCTGCACAAGCAACTCAACAGGCTTGCGGCGAGCTGCTCGGAAGAAGCGCTCGACGGCGCCCATGTCTTTGGCCTGCACAGCGAGGACCGGACGGCCGTCGCCGCCTTCATGAAGGGGCTGAATGCGACGCGCGGTCTCAAGTTCAATCATCCAGGCCTCGACACCATGGCCACCCGCGTCGCCGGCCGCCTGCTGATCCAGAACGACATCGGCACCACGGACGCCCACGTCGTGGTGATCGCGGTGAAGAAGAACGCGGTCACCGTCACCTACACCGACGTGCATCTGGCCCGCGCGAAATTCTTCATTTCACTGTTCGACGATTTCGAGGCGACGTGGAGCGGGCTCGATCGTCACACCGCCGCAGGCCTCGGCGAGGACAATTCGTTCTATCTCGTCACCGGCCAGTATGAGACCGGACACGCCACCGATCGCAACGAATTCCTCGCGGCGGTCGGTGCCGCACTGGTCTTTCTGATCGACTGGAACAAGGCGCGCAAGCTGCTGAGGACCTGGGTCGCCAAGGAGGACGCGGCACGCATCCTGGAATGGGCTGCGGGTCAACGGATCGGCCATCGCGGCTTTCTCGAGCTCGGTGGTAACGATCTGCTCAGCTCCGCGGTCCGCAACGCCGCCCCCGCGCGGATCGGCTTCGGCGAGCGGCTCGACCAGGCGCTCGGCCGCACCGCCGCAATCGATTTCCTCAAGGCGTCGCTGCGCGCCTCCACCGAGGCACTGCTTGCGGGCCGATCGGTCAGGACGGTGCGCGACCAGATCGAGGCCGATCTGATGCGGCACCTGGATCGCGTCGACGGGGCTCTGCTGGCGGCCGTGCTGCGTCAGATCGGCCTCGCCCACGATCTCGTCGCCGCGATCTCGCGCCATATCGCCGCGTTGCGGACCGGTCAGCCTGCCGACGGCAAACTGCTGACGCAGCGCTGCGGCGCGATCGAGCAGAAGGCCGACAGGATCGCGCTCGAGAGCCGCAACGAGGTCGATCGCCTCAATGCGCGCCCGCTGATCGGGCAACTGATCGATCGCGCTGAGGAAGCCGTCGACGAACTTGAGCAGGCCGCATTCATCGCCTCGCTGATGCCGGAAAGGACCGATCCATCCCTGCTGGCATCGCTGGCCGAGCTTTGCGCGGTGGCACAGACCGCGACCGAAGCGGCCGCGAGCGGCGTCGCTGCAGCCATCGACGTGCCGGAGGGACGGCGCGCCGATTCCGAGGACGCGCTCTCCGCCGTGACCCGCCTGATCGATGCCGAACACGCTGCCGACAGCCGCGAACGGGCGACGACTGCACTGGTGTTCGGCGGCGGCTTCGACGTCGCGACCTCGCTGTCCGTGATCGAGCTCGCCCGCGCCGTCGAGCGCGCCACCGACCGCTTCGCCTCGTTCGGGCATCTGCTCCGCCGTCACATCATGATCGATCTCGCAGCTTGAGGAAGCCACCATGCATATCGCGCGTATCGGCGCTGAAGCCGCCGAATTGCCGCCCGCCGAAGAAATCGGCGCCAAGGCCGCCAACCTCGCCCGCATGGCGGCGCTGGGCCTGCCGGTGCCGCCCGCCTTCGTGCTCCCGGTCAAGCTCTGCGCCGACATCATTGCAGGGCATGCGCACGCCGCACGACACCTGCGCGACGGCTTGAAGGAGGGCATCTCGCTCCTGGAGAGCGCCACGGGAAAGCGCTTCGGCGACCGCAGGCAACCGCTGCTGGTGTCGGTGCGTTCGGGCGCGGCGCGATCGATGCCGGGCATGCTCGACACCGTTCTCAATGTCGGCTGCACATCCGATGCCGTGCACGGCCTGATCCGCGCGACCGGCCGTCCGCGGCTCGGATGGGATTGCCGGCGACGTTTCCTGGAGAGCTTTGGCGAGACCGTGCTCGAGCTCGACCAGGCCGCTTTTGCCGCGCGCATCTCGGAGCTGGTCGCAGCCGAATACGCCGGCAGCGACCGTGAGCTCGACAGCGAAGCGCTGGAGCGGCTCGCCAGCCGCGAGCAGGCTCTGATCGAGGATCGCGCCGACGGCTCGCTGGAGGACGCCTTCGCGCAGCTGGAGGCGGCAGCCCAGGCGGTCTATCGCTCCTGGATGAGCGAGCGAGCGCAGACTTATCGAAGCCTCCAGCACCTCGAAGCGCTAGAGGGCACTGCCGTGACCGTGCAGGCAATGGTCTTCGGCAACAGCGGTCTCGCCTCCGGGGCGGGCGTGGCATTCTCGCGCGATCCGTCGACGGGCGCGCGGCGCCCCATGATCGACCTCGTGCTCGATGCGCAGGGGGAAGACGTCGTTTCCGGAAGACGCGCACCTGATACGGCCGAGGCGATCGCCCGCGAGCTGCCGAAACTCGAATCGGAGCTTGGCGATGTGCTGAAGCGACTCGAGTGCGCGTTCGCCGATGTCCAGGATGTCGAGTTCACGGTCGAGAACGGCAAGCTCTGGATCCTCCAGACCCGGGCGGCCAAGCGCACGCCACGGGCCGCCGCCAGGATCGCGATCGACCTCGTGCATGAAGGCCTGATCTCGAAGGACGAGGCATTGGGGCGCATCGCGGAGATCGACCTCGCCTCGCTCAACGAAACCAGATTGGTGTCCGCCGGCAAGCCCGCAACGACCGGCATCGGTGCCTCCGGCGGTATCGGTATCGGACGGGCGGCGTTCTCGTCCGAAAGCGCTCAGCGCCTGTCGGCCGCCGGCGAGCCGGCCATCCTGCTGCGTCCCGACACCAGCACCGCCGACGTCGCAGGCTTCGCCCTGGCCGCCGGCATCGTCACCTCGGTCGGTGCGCGCACCTCGCACGCGGCCCTGGTGGCGCGACAAATGGGCAAGCCCTGCGTGGTCGGCTGCCGTGAGCTGAAGATCGACCCTGTCGCCGGACGGGCCGAGCTCGGCGACGTCGCATTTGCCGAAGGCGATTGGATTACGATCGAAGGCGATGCTGGAGAGCTTTATCTCGGACGCTGCGAGACGATCCGGACACGGCCCGAAGCCGAGCTTGCCGAGATCGCCGCGTGGCAGGCGCAATCCGGTCGACAGGACAGACGCGCCGACGCGCCTCAGTGAGTGCCGGTCAGGATCTGAAAGCACCCGATCGCGACCTCGATCACGATCAGCACCACGACCGCGATCTCCAGGCGGAGTGAGCGCTGGGTGTCGATGATGTCGGCCAGCGCGTTGGCGGTCTCCGACACCGCGGTGAGCTTGCGCTCGAGCGTGTCGAGACGTTCTTTCAGCTCGTACTCGTCCTCGAGGCGGGAATAGAGCCGGTCGAGCTCGGGCTTCTCCCAGAGCACGTCGGGCTTCTCGGCGATCGCGACGCGGCCGGCGACGCGCTGCTGCACCAGCAGTGCATTGCCGATCAGTTGCAGGATGCCCTTGCGACGGCGCGGCGTGCGGCCGTGCTCGGCGAGCTCCCGCGCAAACGGCTCGATCACATCGAAGACCGCGGCGACGCGGCGCTCGTCGCGCGCCAGCGACGTGCTTTTGGCGAGCGCGTCCGCAATCAGCAGCAGCCGGTCGTCGGAGAACTTTGCGAGGCAGATCGGCCCGCCCGGCTGGATCGCCTCGGCGCTTTCATCCTTGCAGAGCTGCGCCTGCGCGATCTCTTCCTCATACGGGCTGAGCTCGCCGATCACGCGTGACTTGAGATTGTCGATGAGGACCTTCTCCTCCGACGGAAGCAGCCCGATCAGCACCACGACGCCGTAGCGGAAGATCACGGCAAGGCCGGCATGGACCCGGAAGGCGGCGGGCATCGACGAGACCAGCGTGCCGATCTCGAGACCGGAGGCGTTGATGCGGTCGCCCAGCATCAGCGCGCGGATCCGCAAGGTCGGCGCAGCCTCCGGCTTCGGCGACGTCGACGCCGTGCCAACAGCGAGTTGATCGGCGTTCACAGGAAGCCTCCGCCGGCACCAAAATCACACATTTGCCGTTCGAACCTTTCTTGCAGGGCGCCCCCTGCCTGCAGGAGCCAGCTACCCGCGCGCCACGCAATGTTGCCGCGAAACTCCGGGTTAATACCCTCGGGACGAGCTTGTACCGAAACAATTGGCAACATTGCCAACCCCGCGCGTGACACATTTGGCTGCGATCACTGGCTGCAGTTTACCATCGCACGCCGAAGCGCCGCCGGAAAGTTGCACTCGGCAACGCCACGTGTTTATGACAACATCATAACAAGCTACGCTTCTCCCGAAGTGCAGACATTGAAGCCTCAATCATGCTGAGCGTCATCATTCCGACTGAAGGCGTCGAGCAGACCGCGGTGGCGACTCTGGCCGCGCTGGTCCCCGGGGCCGCCGCCGGAATCATCCGGGAGGTGCTTCTGGTCGACGGCACCCGCAACGGCGTCATCGAGCGGGTTGCCGACGTCGCAGGCTGCCGTTTCGTCGGCTTCGAGGGTTCTTCGCAAGGCGCCGCGCTCGCGGCCGGCGCGCTCCAGGCCCGCTCGCCGTGGCTGATGTTCCTGCCCGCAGGCGCCGTGCTCGAAACCGGCTGGATCGAGGAAACCACCCAGTTCATCCAGGCTGTTGCGACCAGCGGACGGGACCGTGCTGCCGTGTTCCGCTATGCGCGCTCGCCTTACGCCGATACTGGATTGCGCGACATCCTCCGGGCCGTGATGCGCAGGCTGATCGGCCCACTCGGCGATCAGGGCCTTTTGATCGCGCGTGATCATTACGACCGGATCGGCGGCTACCCGCCGCAGGCCCGCCATTCCGAGGCGCGGCTGCTCCGGCGGCTCGGCCGCTCGTCCCGGACCATGCTGCGCAGCCGGATCGTCATGGTCGGCTGAAGCCACCTCCTACTTGCCCAAGTCAAATAATTAGTTGACAATGGCAAATATCGAGGTGCCGTCATGCCATCAAGCCCTTCCTCATCAGCCCTCGCGATCGAACAGGTCACTGACGATCGCATCGCAGCGGTCCGCGCCTTCAACCGCTTCTACACCCGCAAGCTCGGTGTGCTCGACCAGCATCTTGGAAAGAGCCCGTTTTCGCTCAGCGAGGCCCGCGTGCTCTATGAACTCGCGCATCGCGACGAGCTGGCGGCAAAGGAGATCGGAATCGAGCTTGGCCTCGATCCCGGTTATCTCAGCCGCATCGTGCAGAGCTTCGACGAAAAGGGGCTGATCACGCGAAGGCCCCTGCCCGCAGATCGCCGGCAATACCAGCTCAGCCTCACCGCCAAGGGCCGCCAGACCTACGCCAAGCTGAACCTGAGCTCGCAAAACGAGGTCGCCGCAATGCTGGCTCAGCTTTCGGCCAGCGATGCAACACGGCTCACGCAGGCCATGGCGACCATCGAGGCCGTGCTGGAGCAACGTCGAACCCAGCCCGCGGCGTTCATGCTGCGCAGCCATCGCGTCGGCGACATGGGCTGGGTCATCTCCCGACAGGCCGCCGCCTATGCCGCGGACTACAACTGGGACATCAGCTACGAGGCGCTGGTCGCCGAGATCTGCGCACAGTTCATCAAGAACTACGATGCCGCGCGCGAGCACTGCTGGATCGCGGAAGTGGGCGGCGAGCCGGTTGGCTCGATCTTTCTGGTGAAGGCCACCAACGAGACCGCCAAGCTGCGCCTGTTGCAGGTGGAGAAGAAAGCGCGCGGGCTCGGTGTCGGCCGCGCGCTGGTCGAGCAATGCCTCCAGGGCGCTCGCGAGCGGGGCTACGGCAGGATGACGCTGTGGACGCAAAGCATCCTGGTTGCCGCACGCGGCATCTATCAAAGCGCAGGCTTCAAGCTCGTGAAGGAAGAGAAGCACCACAGCTTCGGTGCCGATCTGGTCGGCGAGACCTGGGAGCGGGATCTATAACCGAGCGAGGCGCAGACACAGCATCGTTTGGGCGGGGGCCTCTCTCCACGAATCCGAAAATCGTGGGGTGGGCAAAGGCGCATTAGCGCCGTGCCCACGGACCTTGCGTTGCGGACAGAGATCGTGGGCACGCTTCCGCCTTCGCTCTTCGAGCTACGGCGGACAAGTCGCTTTGCCCACCCT